>DASQIF010000224.1:0-10905 GCA_035631715.1 Candidatus Acidiferrales bacterium | reverse complement strand
TACTGGTTCCAGCACAGCGTCGCGACGCGGTCACCGCGCCGCAGCCCGAGCTTGTGGAGCGCGACCGCGAGCTGCTTCGCGCGCGGTACGAAGTCCGCGTACGTGTACCGGTGGATGCTCTTGTCCGGCCGGCGGGTGACGATCTCTTTGCGCCCGAAGAGCGTCTCCGCACGTCGCAGGATGAACTCGAGCGTCAGCGGGTACTCCATCATCAGTCCGTCCACGTCGATACCCCTCCTATTTCCTTGATCAGCCGCCCAGAAGCGACCGCGCGATCTCCGCGCGGTGGGCCGCGCCAGACCGGTCGAACGACTCGATCCAGAGCGCACGCTTGTAGTAGCGGTGCAGCGGGTGCTCCCAGGTGAAGCCCATCCCGCCGTGCACCTGGACGGCGCGCTCGCACGCCGCCACCGCGGCCTCGGCCGCGTACGCCTTGGCCGCGATCGCCGCGAGCTCCGTCTCGTCGTCGTCCTCGGTGATGCACCACGCCGCCCAGTACGCGAGCGAGCGCGCGAGCTCCGTCTCGACGTAGCTGTCCGCGAGCTTGTGCGAGACGGCCTGGTACGCGCCGATGGGACGGCCGAACTGCTCCCGGGTCTTCGCGTGCTCGACACCGAGCGCCAGTGCTCGGCTCGCGACACCGACCGCCTCGAGCGCGAGGGCGGCGAGCGCGCGCCGCCTGGTGCGCGCGAGGATCTCTGCCGCGGACGGCGGTGCCGCGAGGAGCCGAGCGTCGGCGTCCTCGAAGATGACGCGGCCGAGCCGTCGTGTCGCGTCGACCGTGTCGTGCACGCTGGTCCGCGGTCGCCCGTCGTGTCGTTCGGCGAAGTACAGCCCGACGCCCTCGGGTCCGCGCGCCTCGACCACGAACGCATCGACGCATCCGGCGTCGGGGACGAGGTCCATCTCACCACGCAGGAGCCACCGGTCGCCGACCGGACGGGCCTCCACCGCCTTCGCTCTCGCGTTCGACACGAGGGTCGCGGTGAGCGCACCGGCGGCGACGCGCGCCAACAGATTGGACGCGCAGCCGAGCGCCGGCAGGGCGAGCGCGACGGTGGAGAAGTAGGGGCCCGCGTAGAGCGCGCGACCGAGCTCCTCGAACACGATCGCCTCCTCCAGGAACGTGAGTCCCGCGCCACCCTGCGCCTCGGGAATCGACGCACCGATCCAGCCGAGACGCGCGATCTCGGGCCACGATGCGCGGTCCCAGCCCGCGTCCGAGGTCGCGAGCTCCGCGACGCGCGCCACGGGAAAGCGCTTCTCGAGGAACGAGCGCGCCTGCGTCCGCAGCTGCTCCTGCTCGGGCGAGAAGCTGAAGTCCATTACCGGCTCCTTGGAAGGCCGAGGACTCGCTCGGCGATGATGTTCCGGAGGATCTCGGAGGTACCTGCCTCGATGGTGTTGCCGCGGCTGCGCAGCTGCTGGTGGCGCCAGTACGCCGGCGCCCCATCGCCCTCCCCCACCTGCGCCTCGTGTCCGAGGATCTCGATGGCGAGCTTGGTGAGGCGCTGGTTCGCCTCGGACCAGCGCAGCTTCGCGACGGACCCCTCGGGGCCGGGCGCGCCGGTGCGTTCAAGGCGCGCGAGGCTGCGGTAGTTCGTATACCGGAGCGCCTGCAGATCGATCCACTCACGCGCCACGCGATCGCGTACCAGCGGGTCGTCGCTCGCGCGCTCGCGGGCGAGCTCGACCAGCCGGCGCACCGCGACATCGAGAGCCCCTGCGAGAGCGAAGCCGAAGGTGCCGCGCTCATGCGAGAGCGTCGTCATCGCCACGCGCCAGCCGCCGCCGACCTCACCGAGAAGGTTCTCCTTGGGCACCGCGACGTCGGTGAAGAAGATCTCGTTGAACTCCGCCTCGCCGGTGATCTGGCGCAGCGGCCGCACCTCGACACCCGGACTCTTCATGTCGACGACCACATACGTGAGGCCCTCGTGCTTCTCACCGGTCGTGGCGGTCCGGCCGAGCAGGATGCACCGATCGGCGATGTGCGCATAGGACGACCAGACCTTCTGGCCGTTCACCACGAAGCGATCGCCGACGATGTCGACGCGCGTGCGCACCGAAGCGAGGTCGCTTCCAGAGCCTGGCTCGGAGAACCCCTGGCACCAGATCTCCTCAGCCGACAGGATCTTCGTGAGGTAGCGCGCCTTCTGATCGGGGCTGCCGTGCGCGATGATCGTCGGACCCGCCATGCCGAGTCCGATCACGCCGAGGTGCTGCGGCGCTTCAGCGCGCGCGAGCTCCTCCAGGTAGAGGCCCTGATAGCGCCACGACCGGCCCGCGCCGCCGTATTCCCTCGGCCAGGTGAGCCCGGCGTACCCGGCCTCCGCGAGGCGCCGGCTCCACTCGCGTCCGAGCGCGAGGGCCGGACCGGTCCAGCCGCGGAACCCGCGAAGCCCTGCCGGCACGTTCGCCGCGAGCCACGCGCGGAGCGTCGCACGGAACTCGGCCTCCTCGGGTCCGTCGTGGAGATCCATCAGCGGCCTGCGCTCGACTCGCCGCGCAGCGTCATGCAGGTGCACATCGCCCGCGCGATCAGCCGGCCCTCCAGGTCGGTCACGTCGCATTCGACGAGACCGATCGTCCGCCCCGCCTTCACGGTGTGTGCGGTCGCGACGAGATGTCCGCTCCAGAACGGCCGCAGGAAGTTGATCTTCAGCTCGAGGGTCGTGAAGGTCTCGCCGTCATCGAGGGTGGACGCGTACGCGGTCCCCATCGCGGCGTCCGCGACGTCGCAGATGATGCCCCCGTGGAGCGTGCCCATCGGATTGGCGTGCTGCGGCCCGGCCTCGAGCTCGAAGATCGCCTTGCCCGTTTCGATCGAGGTCGGCCGAAAGCCGACGAGCCTCCCCACGGGCGCGCCGTCCGAGTCTCCGCGCACGACCGCGATGAAGCGATCGATGAGCCGTGTCACGACGAGCGCTCCGCCGACAGCGGCTCGGGCGCCGCGAGGCGTGCGCCGATCTCCACCAGCGTGCGCAGGCAGTCATCGAGCCCGGCGTCGTGTTCGCCGAGCGCGATGGGCGCGGCGTTGAATTCGGTCGCGCCGGCCTCGGCCAGGCGGAGCAACTGCTCGCCGATTGCGTCGCGGTCACCGACGACGGCGACCTCCTCCGGGCCGGCCGCCCCCTCACGGTCGAGCATCGCGCGATACGCCGGCAGGGCGCCGTAGCTCTTGAACATCCGGCGAGCCAGCTCGCGCGCGCCAGCCACGTCGTCGGTGAGCGCGAGCGGGAGCTCGACGACGATGCGTGGCGCGGGCCGGCCGGCCGCAGCCGCGGCTTCGCGCATACGCGGGGCGATGTGATCGCGCAGCGTCCGGGCGCCGACCAGCCAGGTGATCGTGCCTGCGGTGAGCGAGCCGGCCAGCGCCAGCATCTTCGGACCGAGTCCGGAAAGCAGCACCGGCACGGGCAGGCCGTCGGCCGAGGTGAGGTGAGCGCGGACACTGAAATGGGTGCCGGCGTGCTCGACCCTCCCGGCCGCGAGCAGTGGCATGAGCACGGCGAGGTACTCCTTTGTGTGGGCGTAGGCATGGTCGTACGAAAGACCCCACATGTCTTGTACGACCGTGCGGTGCGACGGCCCGACGCCGAGCGTGAAACGACCGCGGGCCGCGGCCGCCGTCGACGCCGCCTGCTGGGCCATCGCGTACGGGTGGCGTGGGTACGTCGGCGTGATTGCCGTGCCGATCGCGATGCGATCGGTCGTGCGCGCCGCGAGCGCGGCGACGGTCATGGCGTCGTGCCCAAAGATGTTCGAGAACCAGACGGCGCTGAGGCCGACCTCCTCCGCAAAGCGGGCGCGCGCGAGGTGCTCGTCGAGCGTCGCGGGTCGCCGGTCGCGGCTCCCGCCGTCGAGGAGGCCGACGCGCATCAGCGCGATCCTCGTTTGTGGATCGGGCGCGCTGACGTCCGGGCGAGCGGGATCCGCGTCACGAAGACGCATCTCGACCCCGCCCGCCCATCAAGGAGTGCACGCACCACGTTGTGCTTGCCCTACTTGAGCGTGATGAAGCCAGTGACGGTGACGAACTTGCCATCCTTCGCCGACTGGAAATACGCGGCCTTCACGCCGGCGTGATCCGTCGGGCTGTAGCTGAGACTCGGAACGAGCGAACCGGTGAAGTTGCTCATCTGATCGAGGTTCGCCATGAACCCCTCACGAGTGAGCTCCTTCCCCCCGCGCTTCAGCGCCTCGATGAACACCTGTCCGTATGTGTATCCGGACTCGGTGAAGCCACCGATCTGCTCCTTCGGCGCGTACTTGGCCATGAACGCTTGGTAGTCGACGATCTTCGGGTTGCTGGTGTCGTCGAACGCCGGCAGATAAGCCTCGATCAACATGCCGTTGATCGCCGCGCCGGCCAGCTTGAAGATCGATGGATCATTGATCACCGACGATGACAGCAGCTTCGGCGCGTATCCGATCTTGCTCATCTCGGCGATGATCGAGCCACCGGGCGCGGGGACCGCGTAGATGATCACCGTGTCCGCGCCGCTGGTCTGCAGCTTGAGCGCCTGCGCGCTGAAGTTCGTATCCGTCGTCTCGTACGAGACGCCGGCTGCAGCGGGAAGACCGCGCTTCTTGAGCTCGGCCTGTACGGCATTGAGCCCTTCCATGCCGAAGGCGTCGTTCTGGTAGAAGACCGCGATCTTCTTGGTGCCCATCGTGTCGAGGGCGTACTGCGTCGCGAGCGTCGCTTCCGTCGTGTAGTTGAGCTGGACCGCGTAGATGTTCTTCTTCAGCGGCACGGCGAGCGCGGTCGTGCCGGTCGCCGGCCACACGTGTGGAACGTTGTTCTGGACGAGGTAATCCATGACCGCCAGGTTGTGGGCCGTCCCTAGACCGCCCACGAGCGCGAAGACCTTGTCCTCTTCCACGAGCTTCTTCACCGCGGCCACCGTCTTGGCCGGCTGGTAGCTGTCGTTCTCGTAGATGAAGCGGATCTTGCGGCCGTTGATCCCACCCTGGTCATTGATCATCTTGAAGTACGCATCGATCGTGCGGTCGATCGCGCCGTACGCGCCCGCGGGTCCATCCTGCGGTCCCCAGCTGCCGACCACGACCTCGGTGTCGGTGACGCCGATCACGCTCGGCTTCGGGCTCGCGGTCGCGGCCGCGGTCGCGGGCGCGGCGCTCGCTGCGGGTGTGGTCGCCGACCCACAGGCCGTCACGATCAGCATCAGGAGCACGGCGATGACGAGCGCCGGTCGTCCCGTTGTTCTCGAGAGTTGTCGCATCGAATGAATCCTCCTTCGTGCCTTCCTAGCCCTTAGTGCCCGAGATACGCGCTCCGCACCTCCTCCCGCTGCCCTAGTGCTGCGCTGCGGTCGCCAAGGATCACGCGTCCGGTCTCGAGGATGTAGGCGTGGTCCGCGATGCCCAGCGCCATGTGCACGTTCTGCTCGACGAGGAGCACGGTCGTGCCGGCGGCACGGATCTCACTGATGACGCGGAAGATCTCCTTGACCAGGAGCGGCGCGAGGCCGAGCGACGGCTCGTCCAGCAGCAGCACGCGCGGCCGCGCCATGAGCGCACGACCGATCGCGAGCATCTGCTGTTCGCCGCCGCTGAGCGTGCCCGCGCGCTGGCCGAGCCGCTCGCCCAGGCGTGGGAAGTAGTCGAACACGCGCCGCTGCTCGTCGACCGCGCGCGCATCGCCGCGGCGAGCGTAGCCACCGAGCAAGAGGTTCTCGCGCACGGTGAGCTCGGCGAAGATCTGCCGGCCTTCGGGCACCTGGACGATCCCCGCACGGACGATCCGGTCCGGGGCCCAACCGTCGATGCGAGCGCCGTCGAGCTCGACGACGCCCCGCGTCGGCCGAAGGAGGCCCGACACGACGCGCAGGGTCGTCGTCTTTCCCGCGCCGTTCGCGCCGAGCAGCGCCACGACGCTCCCCTCGGCGACCTCGAGGGTGACGCTGCGCAGGGCGCAGACGCGCCCGTAGTAAGCCTCGATGTCGTTGACCGCGAGCACCGGACGCGACGCGCTAGGCATCGGCGGCCTCGCGTTCGGGTTCGCCGAGATACGCCTCGATGACGGCGGGATCTCGGCGGACGACGGCGGGCGTACCCGCGGCGATGCGCCGGCCGAAGTCCATGACGTAGAGCCGATCGCACAGGCCCATGACGAACGACATGTCGTGCTCCACGGCGAGCACGCTCAGGGCGAAGCGATCGCGCAGGCGGCGGATGAGCTCCGCGAGCCCCTGACTCTCCCGCGACTCCGACCCGGCGGTCGGCTCGTCGAGCAGGAGGAGGGCCGGCCGCGAGACGAGCGCCCGCCCGAGCTCGACGAGCTTTTGGGCGCCGAACGGCAGCGCGGCCACCACGCGGTCGCGGTACGCGGCGATCCCGAGCAGGTCGAGGATCTCGTCCGCGCGTGCGGTTGCGCGGGCCTCATCGACGGCGACGCCCGGCAGCCGCAGGCCGTCACGCACCAACCCACCGCGCATGGCGACGTGCTGGCCGACGAGGAGGTTGTCGAGGGTGGTCATGGTGCGGCAGAGCTCGACGTTCTGGAACGTCCGGGCGATGCCGAAGCCGATGATCTGGTGCGAACCTGCGTGCGTGATGTCGCGACCCTTGAAGCGGATGACCCCGCGATCGGGCTCGTAGAAGCGGCTGATGCAATTGAAGACGGTCGTCTTACCGGCCCCGTTCGGACCGATGAGACCGACGATCTCGCCCGTATTCACGACGAGGTCGAGCCCGTCGACGGCCACAAGGCCACCGAAGCGCATCGTCAGACCCTCGATCTCGAGGAGCGCTTCGCTCATCGCACGCCGCTCCCCTCGCCCAGTTCGACGATCGGGTCGATCCGCGCGGTCCGCTGCTGGGCCCGCGCTTCCCAGCGCAGGCGAGAAGAGCGCGCGACCCCGGCCAGACCGCGCGGCAAGAACGCGATGGTGAGGATGAGGACCGCGCCCAACACGACGATGTAGAGGTTCTTGAAGTCGTGCACGACCGGCAATCGCGTAAGGGCGTTCTGTAGGAAGGTCAGCAGCAACGCGCCGGAGAGCGCGCCGCCTACGGAACCAAGGCCGCCGAGCACGATCATCGTGAGGAAGTCGACCGACAGCAGCACCGTGAAGTCCTCGGGACTGATGCCGTGGAGGAGATGGGCGTACAGGCTCCCGGCGATGCCGGCGTAGAGCGCGCTGAGCGCGAAGGCCGTCGTCTTGTAGCGCACCAGATCGACGCCCATCGCGCGGGCCGCGATCTCACTGTCGCGGATGGCCGCGAACGCGCGACCGGTGTGGCTCGCGACCACATTCCGGGCGAAGATCGTGAGCACGATGAGCACCGCGGCCGCGAGGTAGTAGTAGTCCTGATCGGTGCGGAACACGACCGTGAGCGGACCGAGGGGCAGCGACGCGAGGGGCAGACCGTGCAGGCCCGAGGAACCGCCCGTCCACGACCGTTGCCAGACGACGAGTTGCGGTATGGCGAGACCGAAGCCGAGCGTCGCGACCGCGAGATATGGCCCGGAGAGGCGCAGAGCGGGCAGACCCAACAGGAAACCGATCGCCGCGGTGATGGCACCCGCGAGCAGCAGGGCCACGACGAACGGCAGGCCGAGACGCAGCGTGAGCAGCGCGGAGGCGTACGCACCGATCGCGAAGAATCCGGCGTGTCCGAGCGAGATCTGACCGGTGTGGCCGATGAGGATGCCCAGGCCGATGGCGACGATGGCGTAGATGAGTCCAAGCGAGACTAGATAAAGGACGTATCCGGGGGCGACACCGGGGATCAGGTCGATCGCCGTCGGGAGGACGAGCACGGCGAGGACGGCGAGACCGTAGGGCGCGACCGTCGACCCGCGGGTTCGAAGCGAGCGCAGCATCGCCGCCTACACCTTCTTCGTCTCGTGCTTGCCCAGCAGGCCACCCGGCCGGACCACGAGCACGAGGACAATGAGCGCGAAGGCGATGGTGTTGCGGAGCTCGGGGACCTCGAAACCCACGACGCTGTCGACGACGCCGAGCAGCAGACCGCCGACGACGGCGCCGGGGAGGCTCGTGAGCCCGCCCACCACCGCCGCGGCGAAGGCCTTGAGCGCGACGTCGCCCATCATGTTCGGGTCGAGGTAGTTCAGCGGGGCGATGAGCATGCCCGTCACCGCGCCCGTGGCCGTGCCGAGGCCCCAGCCGAGCGCGTTCATCCGGCCGATGCTGATGCCCATGAGCTGTGCGGCGGTGCGGTTCTCCGCGACCGCGCGCATGGCGATCCCGGTCGTGCTGAAGCGGAAGAACATGAATAGGACCGCCATCAGCCCGATCGTCACGACGAAGATCACAGCGTTCAGCTGACTCAGGACGACCGTCCCGAGTCGCATGGGCGGACCGTCAACCGGCGCGGGGAACGTCCGTATCTCATAGCCCCAGATCCAACCCGCGGCACCGACCAGGATGAGGCTCAGCCCAACGGTGCCGATGACCGGGTTGAGGAGCGTGGTCGTGCTGATGTGTCGCAGCACGAGGCGCTCGATGAGGGCGCCGAACAGGGCGGCGAAGACCAGCGTGAGTGCGAAGGCCGCGACGAACGGGAGCCGCACGGCGGTCAGCAGCGTGAACGCCACGAACGTGCTGAACATCGCGGTCTCGCCCTGCGCGAAGGTGATCACGCGGGTGGTCTTGTAGATCAGGACGATGCCGAAGGCCGTGAGCGCGTAGAGGCTCCCAAGGGCCAGCCCGTTGACGAGCAGCTGTCCCCACGGCAGGTCGATGAGGATGTCGGGGCTCATGGCTGGAGCATGCGCACGGCGCGATCGGCGAAGTCATCCGCGACAGCTGTGTCCGTGAGCCTCCCGCCGGGGCGGAACCAGCGGTGGACCCAGGTGCAGGTGCCGAGGAGCGCGAGCGTCGCGAGCTTCGGGTCATTCGCGACGAAATCACCCTGACGGACACCCTCTTCGATGACGCGCTCGAAGCGCTGGCGCATCGCCTGGTTAGTCTGTCGGACCTGCTCCAGAGCCGCGGGCGGAAGCGAGTATTCCTCGCGTAGGTAGACGTGCACGGGGTCGATGTTCCGGAGGACTCCAAGCACGTAGGCGTGAACGATCGCGCGCAGCCGCTCGCGCGGCGAGCCTGGCCGTGACGCAGCCACATCGATCTCGCCGAGCACCTGCTCCCCCCGGCCCTCGAACAGCCGGACGAGGAGCTCCTCCTTCGACGAGATGTAGTAGTAGAGGCTTCCTTTCTCCAGACCGACGGCGTCGGCGATCTCCTGCATCGACGCGGCGTCGTAGCCCTTCCGTCGGAAGATGCGCAGGGCCGCCGCGCGTATGGCAGTCTCCCGCGCCTTCGCCTGAGACCCCCGACGGCGAACCAGGCGGTGACCCGTGCCAGCCCCCACTGCCGGCCGCACCATGGCGGCGGACACTATCAGACCGACCGTTTGGTAGAAAGTGCGGGCCTAGCGTGCTGGGTATTGGGCATTTAGTTAGAAGGAGTGCGGGTGGCATGGATCGAACGCTCCTAGAGATCGTGCGGCAGCGCCTGGAGCAAGGCGGCCACGCGAAGACAGCGTGGGCGAAGCTCGTCCTCGCCGCATGTTCGAGCGATGGCGCTCTTGCGGCGGCGCTCGACGACGCGGAGTGGAAGGCCGAGGCGGCCGGCAAGGCCGAGGTCGTCTCGAGTCCGGCGTACATCAAGGCGGTCACGGTCGAGGGCTTCCGCGGCATCGGCGCACCCGTGACGCTCGAGCTCGCCCCGGGGAGCGGTCTGACGCTCGTGGTCGGGAGGAACGGCTCAGGGAAGTCGAGCTTCGCCGAGGCCGTGGAGCTGCTCACGACCGGCGCGAACCGTCGCTGGTCGACGCGCTCGAAGGTCTGGCGCGAGGCCTGGCGCAATCTGCACCACGGCTCATCGGAGCTCCGCGTCGACTTCGTGTTCGAGGGCGACGGCGTCGCGACGGCGGTCGAGCAATGGACGGATGATGCCGACCTCGAGAAGGGGACGCGCACGATCCAGCGCGCGGGCGGAAAGAAAGCGCCCTTCGAGTCCCTTGGCTGGGCGCGCTCGCTCGAGCTGTACCGACCGTTCCTCTCGTACAACGAGCTCGGCGCGATGTTCGACGAAGGGCCGACCGCGCTGTACGACAAGCTGTCTGCGGTGCTCGGCCTGGACGACCTCACCGCGGCGCAGAAGGCGTTGCAGAAGGTGCGGCTCGACGCGAGCCGCGCGAAGGACGCGGTCCGCTCGAAGACCGCGGGTCTGGTCACGCAGCTGCGTCTCCTCGACGACGATCGAGCGAGGAAGGCGCGCGAGGAGCTCGAGGCGCCCAAGCCGGACCTGTCCGCGCTGCGGAAGCTGATCGTCACGACCGAAGCGTCCGACGAGTTGGTCGGAGCGGCGATGCGCCAGCTCGTCGAACTCGAGGCCATCGACGTCGACGCTCTCACGCGCGCGGCCGATGCGCTTCGGAAGGCGGTCGCGGCGCAGGACGCGCTCACCGGCACGCCGGCGGCAGAGGCGCGCGAGCTCGCGCAACTGCTCGGGTCCGCGCTCGCGTTCCACGAGAAGCACAAGCCGAAGAAGTGCCCGGTGTGCTCATCGGGCGATCTCGGAAAGCCCTGGCGCGATGCGACCGCGAAACAGGTGAAGGAGCTCGAGGCGCGCGCCGCGCGATTCGATGAGACGCAACGCACCGCGCAGGCCGCGCTCGCCCGCCTCACCTCCTTCCTCAGGCCCGTCCCCGCGTGCGTGACCGCGCTCAAGAAGTCGGCGGTCGACACGACCAAGCTCGCGGCGACGTGGAACGCGTGGCTCTCATCCGACGACGCGGACGTGAAGGCCGCGGCCGTACGCATCGAGAAGCAGGCCCAGGAGATCAATGCGCTCCTCGCGACGGCGCGGGACCAGGCTCGCGCAGTGGTCGCGACGCGTGACGAGG
>DASQIF010000223.1:0-6619 GCA_035631715.1 Candidatus Acidiferrales bacterium | reverse complement strand
ACGACGATGAGCCGCCTCATCGGAGGCGCCGCCAGAGCCACACGCACCATGGACAGAAAAGGACGAACAGCTCGCCGGTCGCGATCGCGGTCACGATCGGGATGCCCAGGATCGCGCCCGCGGTGAGCATCAGCCCGGCCGACCACATGAACGCCGCGTACGCGCGCTCGACCGGCGTGAACGGCGTGGCGAGCGTGAGCTGGACCCCGGCGACGGTGTACAGGCCGTTCGCGATCGCGCCGGTAAGGAAGAACGCGAGCGGCGCGACGTCGGCATACGCGCCGAAGATGAGCAGGAGCTCCGCCGACCAGTCGGCGATGATCCCAATGCCGGCGACGACGAGCGGCGTGCGCGAGGCACGGATGCGACCGCGCCACCACGCGTACATCCACAGCAGCGTTGCGGCCGCGACCATCCAGATGAGCCACGACGCCCGCCAGGCCGCGAGGTGCTCGACCACGTAGCGCTCACGCTCCGCCATATCCGGGACGAGCGGCGTCGCCGGCGCGATGACCAGCGCGAGCACGACTGCGGCGCCGAAGTTCGCGAGGCCGCACGCGACCGGCGCGAGATCGGCGAGACGCCTCACCGCGCGAATCTAGAGGCGATACTTCGGATGTGCCGCGTCCTCGGATCGTGCGCGCCGCCGCTATCGCGTCGGCCGTCGTCATCGCGGTGGCGGCCTGGGTGCTCGGGTCGCCGCTCTTCATCCGCACCAGCGCGAACGAGGCAGCGCCGACGCCCGCCGCCACCGCCCCCGCGACCTACGAGGTCTTCCCCACCGCCACACTCGGAACGACGGCGACGCCGGTCGGCACGATGACCGTCGCGCGCGGTGACCTCCAGTACGTCGACGCGGTCCACAACGGCAAGGGCGGGGTGATGCTCATCCGCCTCGGTGATCGCTACGCGCTCCGTTTCGAGGACGTGGCCATCACCAACGCCCCGGACGTGCACGTGTACCTGTCGCGCGAGACCGGCGGCAAATGGACCGAGGCAACGAGCCTGTACCTCGGACCGCTCAAGGCCACGAACGGCTCGTTCAACTACGACGTGCCCGCCGGCACGGACGTCACGCCCTATCGGAGCGTCGTGGTGTGGTGTCGCGCGTTCGCGGTCCTCGTGACCTGGGCCGACCTTCGGGCCTAGCCGATGCGGTAACCGACTCCCCGCACGTTCACCAGCGTGGGGCCACCGGCGGCCTCGAGCTTCGTGCGCAGACGCGCGAGATGGGCCTTGAGCCACTCGGGGTCCGGATCGCGCTCGTCCGGCCAGCCGGACCGCAGCAGCATCTTCCGATCGACGACCTCGGCCGGCCGCGACGCGAGGGCCGAGAGCAGACGGAACTCGGTCGGCGTGAGATCGAGGACCTTGTCCCCGACCGATGCGCGGTGCGTCCGCGCGTCGATCGACAGGCGGTCCACCTTCGCCGGGCCGCTCGCCATCGGCCCCTGTGGCGCGCGGCGCAGGAGCGCGCGCACTCGCGAGGAGAGCTCCTTCTTGCTGAACGGCTTCTCGAGGTAGTCGTCCGCGCCGAGGTCGAGGACGCGGGCGCGCTCCTCGCTCCCCCTCTCGCCGGTGAGCATGAGGATCGGCGTGTTCGACGCGGCGCCGCGGATCGCGCGCACGACGTCGTCGCCCGACAGCCGCGGCAGGCGGCGGTCGAGGATCACCAGGTCGGGACGCTCGTCGGCGTGCCGGCGCAGCGCGACCTCCCCGTCGTACGCGGTCACGATCTGATAGCCCTCCTCGCCGAGGAGCGCCCCGACCATGCCGACCATCGCGGGCTCGTCGTCCACGACGAGGATCGTGGTCATGCGGTCGCCTCGAGTGGGATCGCGAACGCGAACGTCGCGCCACCCTTCGGCGTCTCCTCGTACCAGATCTCGCCGCCGAGCGCGCTCACGACGCGACGCGAGGCGAAGAGCCCGATGCCGGTGCCGGGTATCTCCTGGTGCGACGCGCCGCGCGCATACGGCTCGAACATCCGCGGCCGCTCCTCCGGCGGAACGCCCGGCCCTTCGTCCGAGACCCGCACCACCGCACGGCCCGAGCGCCGCTCGATCGCGACGGTGATGCGCGTCCCCTCGGGCGCGTATTTCGTCGCGTTGTGCACCAGACCCGCGAGCACCTCGCCGACGCGGCGGCGGTCGGCGCGCACGAACACCGGCGCGCCGGAGCGCGGCGCGACGAGGCGGTGCTTGCGCGCGATCGGTGCGAGCTCAGTCAGCGTCTCGCGCAGCGCCGCGCGGAGATCGAACCGCACGCGCCGCAGCGTGAGGTCGGGCCGCTGTGCGCGGACGCCGTCGAGGATGCGGTCCACCAGCTGATCGAGCCGGCCGACCTGCGCGACGGCTTCGTCGATCGGGATCTTGCGCTTGCCGTTCTTCGATTCGGCGAGGAGGTCGAGGTAGCCGCGGATGACCGAGAGCGGCGTGCGCAGGTCGTGCGTCACGACCGCGACGAACTCGCTGCGCGAGCGCTCGAGCTCGCGCAGGCTCGCGGTCGTTTCGCGCTCGAGCGCGTAGAGCGAGGCCTTGTCGATGGCGAGCGCCGCCTGGTTCGCGAGAGCGCCGACGAACGCAACCTCCTCGTCCTCCAGCTGTGTGCCCTCCGGCACGCGGAGCGCGACGGCGCCGAGAAGCCGGTCGCCGGCGAGCAGCGGCAGCGCGATGTGGTGCGGCGAGACGATCGGCCGGGCTTCCGTGACCGCCTGGCTCGCGGCCTGCGTGGTGTTCTTGCCGGCGTCACCAGAGCGCGCGCGCTCGCGCAGGCCGTCACGGTCGCGCAGGACGATGATGCCCGCGGAGCCCGGATACACACGCACCATGCGGTCGACGATGAGCGAGAGGACTTCGTCGAGTTCGAGCGTGGAGGTCAGCACGTTCGAGACCTCGAAGAGCGCGGACATCTCGCGGAGCTTTCGCTCGGCCTCACGCTGCAGGCGGCCCTTCTCGATGATGCCGGCCACCTGGTTCGCGATCGTCTGCAGGAACTCGATCTCCTCCTTGTCGAAGGTGCGCGGCTCGACCGTCTGGACGTTCATGACGCCGACGATCTCCTCGTGGATGAGCAGTGGGACGGAGAGCATCGAGGTGAAGCGCTCCTCGTCGACGCCGCGCACCCACTTGAAGCGCGCGTCGGCGCGCACGTCCCGCGCCGCCGCGGGCACGCGGGCGTTCGCGACCCAGCCGGTGATGCCCTCGCCCACGCGCAGCGTGGCCTTCCCGATGTACGCGCGGTTCAGGCCGTTCGTCGCGACAAGGCGCAGCACGCCGTCGCGCCGCTCCAACAGATACAGCGATGACACCTCGACGCGCATCGCGTCGGTCGTGCGGTCGATGACGATGCGAAGCATCTCGTCCCAGTCGCGCGCGGACGCCGCGAGCTGGGCCACTTCGTGAAGAAAGGAGAGCTCGCGGAGCTTGCGGTCCTGATCGGCCAGCTCCGTCACCGGAAGAATCATATGGATAGGTGAGGCTACGAGCCGCTTCGCGCACCTAGACTCGCTCGCGTTGGTCACCGTCATCCGCACCGACAAGCTCACCAAGCGATTCGGCTCGCTCACCGCGGTCGACGGCGTCGATCTCGAGGTCCGCGAGGGCGAGGTGTTCGGTTACCTCGGGCCGAACGGCGCGGGCAAGACGACGACGCTCCGGCTGCTTTGCGCGCTCATCGCGCCGACGTCGGGTTCGGCGGAGGTCGCCGGTCACCGCCTCGGCCGCGACGACACGAAGATCCGCGCGGCGGTCGGCATCCTCACCGAGCAGCCTGGCCTGTACGAGCGCCAGTCCGCCTTGGAGAACCTCGTCTTCTACGCGACCCTCTACGGCCTCTCCGCCGCGACGGCGCGCGCGCAGGCCGAGCACTTCCTGCGCCTCATGGGCCTCTGGGATCGGCGGACCGAGGCGGTCGCCACGTTCTCGCGCGGGATGAAACAGAAGATGGCCATCGCGCGCGCCGCGCTACATGAGCCGCGCATCCTGTTCCTCGACGAGCCGACCACCGGCCTCGACCCCGACGCGGCGAAGACGGTGCGCGAGTTCATCGTGGCGCTCCGCGGTCAGGGACGCACCGTGTTCCTCTGCACGCACAACCTCGACGAGGCCGACCGCCTGTGCGACCGCATCGCGTTCTTCCGTCAGCACGTCATCCGCATCGACACGCCCGATCACCTGCGCGCCGAACTCTACGGACGCGCGACCGAGTTCCGCCTCCTGCCCGCGCCGCGTCCCGAGGACCTCGTGCGCGTGAGAGCGGTGCCCGGCGTGCGCGACGCGCGTTTCGAGAACGGCTCGATCATCGTCGAGACGCCGGACCCGCTCGCGACGAACCCGCTGCTGATCCGCGCGCTCGTCGACGGGGGCGCGCAGATCGCGTTCGTGAGCGAGCGCAAGCCGCACCTCGAGGACGTGTACCTGCGCATCGTCGAGGGACGTCAGTGAGCGCGGCCGTGATCGCGCGGACGCCCGACCGGCCGACCCTCGTGCGCGCGGTCTGCGTGCGCGAGTGGCGCGAGGCGCTGGGGAACAAGCTGCTCGTCGGCATGACGCTGTTGCCGCCGGTCATCATCCTCATGGCCGGCATCGTCGCCGTCGTCGCGGCCGCGGTGAACCCGCCGAGCGAGCGGGACGTGCAGGCGCTCTACGCGGCCGCGCCCGCGGTGCAGGGCCTCGATCCCACGGAGGCGGTGCAGGGCTTCATCGCCACGTACTTCCTGATCCTCTTCATGCTCATCCCGACCGTCGTTCCGCTCACCATGGCGATCTACTCCGTCATCGGCGAAAAGACGATGCGCACCCTCGAGCCGCTGCTCGCGGCGCCGGTGGGCGTCGGCGAGCTGCTCTTCGCGAAGAGCCTCGCATCCACCATCCCGTCGGTGATCGTCACCTGGATCGCGTATGGGATCTATCTGTTCGCGGTGACGAGCCTCGGCAGTCGGGCAGCGGTGAACGCGGTCACCGCGCCGCGCTGGATCCTCGCCATCGTCGTGATGGTCCCGCTCCTCACGCTGCTGTCCGTCAACCTCGGCATCCTCATCTCGACGCGCGTGAACGACGTGCGCGTCGCGCAGCAGATCGGCGGCCTCGTCGTCATCCCCGTCGTCGGCCTGGGCATCGCGCAGGTCACCGGCCGGGTCGTCATCGACAACGGCGCGTTCCTGCAGTTCGCCGCGGTGCTCATCGCGATCGACGCCGCGGTCTTCTTCTTCGCGCGCGTCGCGTTCCAACGCGAGAACATCCTCAGCCGCTGGCGCTGATGCGCGCGCCGGCGGTCCTACGACCGCTCGCGCATCGAGACTTCGCCCTCCTCTGGTCAGGTCAGACGTTCTCGACCGTCGGGAACTTCGTCATGCAGGTGGCTCTGCCGTGGCAGGTGCTGCAGCTGACCGGATCCGCCGTGCAGGTCGGCGTGGTCGTCGCGATGAACATCGCCGCGAACGTCGTCTTCGTGCTGTTCGGCGGCGTTCTCGTCGACCGCGTGCCGCGGCGGCGCGTGATCCTCGTCTCCGACTTCGCCAGCGGGGCGGTCACGAGCGTGATCGCGATCTTGAGCGCGACCGGGTCGCTACGGATCGAGCACCTCTATGTCGCGGGCGCGCTCGCTGGCGCGACCGGCGCCTTCTTCCTCCCAGCGGTCACCGCCATCCTCCCGGAGCTCGTACCGCCGGATGTGCTCGTCGCGGGCAACGCTCTCCGGGCGTTCTCGCGCCAGGGTGGTCGGCTCACGGGACCGGTGCTCGGCGGCCTCTTTATCGCGATCGGCGGCCCGGCGCTCGCGTTCGGGTTCGATGCGATCACCTTCTTCGTGAGCTTCCTCGCTCTCGTCGCGATGAGTCCCGCGCGCGGTCTGATGAGCGCGCGGCGCGGCTTCCTGAGCGAGCTGCGCGAGGGCGTGGACTTCGTGTTCTCGTTGCCCTGGATCTGGGTGACCATCGCGCTCTTCGGCGTGATGAACACCTTTCTCATCGGCGCGAACGCCGTCGGGATCCCGGTGCTGCTGCGCGAGGTGCTCGCGGTCGGGCCCACGACGTTCGGTCTGGTCTACGCGTCGCAGGCGATAGGCGAGATCGCCGGCGGCCTGGTCGTGGGTCAGATGCGTGTCCGCCGCACCGGGATCATCATGTATGCCTTCGCCGCGCTCGGCGGTCTCGCGATGTTCCTGCTCGCGACGGAGCAGCTCGGCGCGATCGTCGCGTCGGCCATCGTGTGGGGCCTCTCGCTCGTCGGCTTCGGCGTCCTCTGGGAAACGGCGCTGCAACGGCACGACCCGCGCGAGCTCATGGGCCGGGTGTCGAGCGTGGACTGGTTCGGCAGCATCGCGCTCGGGCCGCTCGGACCGCTCATGGCGGCGGCGCTGGTCGCGACGCTCGGACCTGCGCCGCTGTTCGTCGCCGCCGGGATCGTCAATCTGGTCGGATGCGCGGTCGCGCTCCTCGTGCCGTCCATCCGACGGCTCGAGTGATCAGCGCTGCGGCGTCGGCGTCGGTGTCTTCCCGCGCGGGACGCTCGTCGGAAGCGGCGGCAGGGTCACCCGCGGGATGAGGCTCGGGGACGGCGAGCCGAAGGGCGCGCGCGTCGGCGATGCGCGCGGCGGCACCGTGATCGGACCCGGCGTG
>DASQIF010000222.1:0-3180 GCA_035631715.1 Candidatus Acidiferrales bacterium | reverse complement strand
CCCCCCCCGCGCCGGTGCGGCGCGCGAAGCTCTCCGCGCCTCCTATCCGGGGACGTCGACGGTCTGCTACGCGGCGAAGGCCTACCTCGCCCCGTGGTTGCTGAAGCTGCTGGCGCCCGAGGGTCTCGGCCTCGACGTCGTGTCGGGCGGCGAGCTGCACGTAGCGGTGCGCGCGGGATTCCCGATGGAGCGCGTGTACTTCCATGGGAACAACAAGAGCGAGGCCGAGCTCAGCTACGCGCTCGACCAGCGCATCGGACGCGTCGTCGTCGACAACCTTGACGAGATCGCGCTCCTGGGCCGGCTGGCTGCGGCACGCGGTGCGCGGCAGGCGGTGCTGCTGCGCGTGGGTCCGGGCGTCGACGTCCACACGCACGCCCATCTCGCGACCGGCACACCCGACACGAAGTTCGGCCTCGACCTCGCGAACGGCGCAGCCGAAGCCGGTGTGCACGCGATCCTCGCCGAGGCCTCCCTCGAGCTGCGCGGCTTCCACGCGCACATCGGGTCGCAGATCCGCGAGATCGAGCCGTACCGCGCCGCGATCGATCGCATCTTCGCGTTCGCGGCGGCGATGCGCGAGAAGACCGGTTTCGTCCTCCGTGAGGTGAGCCCGGGCGGCGGCTTTCCGGTGCGCTACGTGCCGAGCGACCCGCCAATCGAAGCGGCGGAGATGATCAGCGCCGCCGCCGGCGCGGTCCTCACGTCCTCGACCAAGCACGGCCTCGATCAGCCAGAGCTCACGATCGAGCCCGGGCGGTCGATCGTCGCGCCCGCCGGCGTCGCGGTCTATCGCGTCGGCTCGGTGAAAAAGGGCACGCGAACGTACGTCGCCGTCGACGGCGGGATGGCCGACAACATCCGCCCGACCGCATACGGCGCTGACTATACCGCCGCGCTGGCCTCGCGGGCCGAGGACGGCGGGCTCACCGATGTGGCGGTGGCGGGGAAGTACTGCGAGACCGGCGACGTGATGATCCAGAAGGTGACGTTGCCGCTGCCGCACGTCGGCGACCTCATCGCGGTCCCGGTCTCGGGCGCTTATCACCTGGCGATGGCGTCGAACTACAACATGTCGCCGCGGCCCGCCGTGGTCGTCGTCGGTGACGGCGATGCGACGCTGGTGCGCTCACGCGAGAGCTACGACGACCTCGCCTCGCACGACGTGGGCTAGGGGCAGGACCGCGTGCCGCAGAGCACGCGCGCGTAGTAGCGCACGTAGTCGTCCATGTGCGCGCTCCAATATGCGAGCGAGTGGTCTCCCATGTTGAGGTGCCAGTCGTTCGGTATGCCGAGCTGGCTGAGGGCGGCGTGTATGCCCGTCGCCTGCGTGACCCACGGGTCGACGTCACCGGTGTCGATCCACCAGGTGTAGGTCTTGGCCAGATCCGGCTTCGCGAGGACGAGATCCAGCGGGTCGCGCGCCGCGAAGTCCGCGCCGAAGCCGAGGTAGGTGGGCGCGTCGCCCTCGGGACGAAGGCTCGGGCTGTGCGCACCGATCGCCGACCAGATCCCGGGAAAGTTGAGCGCGAGCTGCATCGCGCCGTGCCCGCCCATCGAGAGCCCACCGATGGCGCGCGCATCCTGCCGCGCGAGGGTGCGGAACCGTGAGTCGATGGTCGGCACGACCTCCTTCGCGGTGTAGGTGCCCCATTTCTCGCCGTTCGCCCCGGTGCGCTTGTCGATCACGTGATCGACCCAGTACTCCTGGTCGCCCTCGGGCAGGACGAAGATGAACGGCGGGATGATGCGGTCGCCCATGAGGCGGTCGGCCGTGTCGAAGAGGCCGTACGAGGGCCACTCCATGATGTCGCCGCCACCACCGTGGAGCATGTACGCGGTCGGGTAGCGAGCGTTCGGATTGGCGTCGTATCCGGGCGGCAGGTACACGACGTACTGCATCGTTCGGTTCAGCGCGCTCGAGTGGAAGCTGCCCTTCTCGACGCGCCCCTTGCCGAGCGGCGCGAGCGAGGCCGATGGCGCGGGCGAGCCCGATGCGAATGCGATGGTCGCGGTCGGTGCCCCGGGCGCCGGCGACGGCGGGGCGCCGCCGCAGGCCGCAGCGACGAGCGCGACGAGCAGCAGACGCGTCACGCCCGGCGCGGCTCGACGCGGAAGCGCACGTCGCGGAGACGATCCTCGTCCGCGGGGACGATCTCGATCGGCGGCGCGCGGCGCTCCCGGAGGCGCGCATAGCGTGCGGTCGTTCCTGCGACGTCACGCGTGCCGAGGACGATGCCGGCGATGCCGCGCGTCCCATTGGCATGGGTCGCCTGCGCGCCGGACGGGACGCGCACCTGTCGAAGCGTGATGTCCTCGATGAGGAACGGCAGTGGCGCGACGAGCCGCGCGCTCTGCCACGCGACCGCGACGCCGTCGGGTCGCGTGCGGCCGCCGGATTCGGGCGGTCGCTTCAGGAGGTCGCTGAGCGCCGCCGCATCCGCGGCGAGATCGTCCGAACCGAGCGCGAAATCAGCCCAGCCACCGCCGCGCTCCGCGACGGGCTGCCACGAGTGCTGCCCGCGCGCCGCGGCCGCGTCATGGAACGCGATGAGCTCGAGGTACGAGCCATCGGCGAAGCCGACGAGCGCGTTGTGCGTGAGCCCCCCGGCGTGCTCGCCGCCGGGTGTCACGGTGAAGCCGCGCGCCTCGTGCTCGGCGACCGCGCGATCGAGGTCAGAGACGACGCGCACGACGTGGTCGATGCCCGTGATCACAGCGCAGCGCCGACGATCGCATTCACCCGATGCGAGAGTATGGGAGGCGATGGGTGTGGTGCTGTGGAAGTTCCTCTGGGCGGGTTTGACCGCGTTCGGCGCGGCGCGCTGGACGACGCTCGAGGACGCCTTCGTGCGTTCCGGCCTCATCGAGGAGAAGACGTTCTTCCGCGACTACGCGGTCTCGTCGACGCTCCCCGGTCCCACGTTCGTGAACCTCGCGGCACTGTGCGGCATGCGCCTCGGTGGCGTGCGGGTCGCCCTCGCGGCGATCGTCCTGCTCCTCGCACCTGGGCTCGTCGCCGTGATCCTCGTGCTCGCGTTCCTCGATCCGAGTGAGCTGTGGGTGCGGCACCTGTTCAACGGCATCCTCGTCGGCGCGGTCGGGGTCGCGGCCTCGCAGTACGTGCGGCGCTCGGGTCGCCTGAGCGGCCTGATCGATGCCGCCCTCGCCGCGGCGACG
>DASQIF010000221.1:0-4067 GCA_035631715.1 Candidatus Acidiferrales bacterium | reverse complement strand
GACGCGGGCGCGGCCTTGCAGAAGCGCTGGCACCGGACGGCGAACGGCCGCATCCAGTACGCCTACGCGCCGCGTTTCGCCCTCTCGTGCACGCGCGAGCTGCTCGAGGCGGTCGCGGCGCTCGCGAAGATCAATGACCTGCTCGTGCACACCCACACGAACGAGGACCCGAACGAGCGCGCCGCGATCGAGGCCGCGACGGCCCGCGCGCCGATCACATATCTCGCCGAGACCGGCATCGCCTCGGAGCGGGCCGTGGCCGCGCACGGGGTGCACGTCGACGACGCCGAGCTCGCGCAGCTGCAGGCGACGCGGATGTCGATCACCCACTGCCCGACCTCGAACCTGAAGCTCGGCGCGGGGGTCGCGGACGTCGACCGCCTGCGCAAGGCGCGCGTCACCGTCGGGCTCGGCGCGGACGGCGCCGCGTGCAACAACCGGCTCGACGCGTTCGAGGAGGCGCGCCTCGCGTCGCTGCTCGCGCGCACACTGCACGGACAGCACACCCTCACGGCGGCTGACGCGCTGGTCATGGCGACGCGCGAGGGCGCAAAGGCGCTGCACATGGACAGCGAGATCGGGACGATCGAGGTGGGGAAGCGCGCCGACCTGATCGTGCTCGACCCCTCGCGCCTGGCCGGCCCGGCCGGCGATCCCGCGACGCGGATCGTCTTCGGCGGCGGCGGCCGCGCGGTGCGTGACGTGCTCGTCGACGGGACCGCGCTGGTGCGCGACGGCAGGGCGCAACTATTCGACGCGAACGAGATCCGTGCGAAGGCGAGCGAGGCGCACGCCGCGCTCGTCGCGAGGGCCGGCCTCTAGGGGGTCGCGCTCCGGTGCGCGCTACGGCCTCGGTCGACGAGCCGGCGGACCTCGGCGACGCTCACGCCGCCCGTCGCTTCCCACTCATGACCGTTCGCGCGGATGTCGTACGGGCAGAACGCCCATTTGCCCTCGTGGATCGTGAGGGTGTCGGAGCTCGACCCTTTTGCGTCTTGATGATCCGCCGCGACGCAGCAGAACTGGATGAGCGACCCTTCTTCGGGCACGCACTCCCCTCCTCGCGCTTCCTCAACTCTACGCCTACATTCCCGCCGTGCCGGTGCTCGTCGCTCGCCGCCTCGACGACGCGCTTGCGGCATTGCGCAATGACCAGGCCACCGTCATCGCGGGCGGTACGGATCTTCTGGTGGAGCTGAACTTCGGACGGCGGCGGGTCGCGCAGGTCGTGGCCATCGACCGGATCGCGGCCCTGCGCGAGATGACGACCGGCGCGCGCGTACGGGTCGGTGCGGGTGTGACGTACACGCAGCTGCTGGGCCATGACGGCGCGTCATCAGCGCTGCGCGAGGCCGCGCGCACCGTCGGGTCGCCGCAGATCCGCAACGCCGGCACGATCGGCGGGAACCTCGCGACCTCATCTCCGGCGGGCGACACCCTTCCGGTGCTCGCGGCGCTCGACGCGAGGATCGTCCTACGGTCCGAGACCGGGGAGCGCAGCGTGCCCTTCGCCGCGTTCATGACCGGGCCGAAGCGGAACGTGATGCGGAAGGACGAGCTCGTGGTGGCGGCGGAGTGGGACGACGCCGGGGCGGCGCAGACGTTCATCAAGGTCGGGACGCGCAACGCCATGGTCATCGCGGTGGCGTCGCTCGCGCTTGTCGTCGACCGCGCGCGCCGTCGCGTCGGCATCGCGCTCGGCTCGTGCGGCCCGACCATCCTCCGGGCGACCGAGGCCGAGCGCTTCGCGGCCGGGCTCCTCGAGGAAGCGGGGTGGGACCGCGCGCTCCGCGTGAGCGACGCCGCGCGCGCAGAGCTCGGCCGGCTCGTCGCGGCCGCGGCGCGGCCGATCGACGACGTCCGCGGCACCGCCGCCTACCGCCGGCATGTGCTGTCGGTGATCGCGGGGCGCGCGCTCGCGCGCGTGGGCGCGATCGCATGAGGCTGCGGCTCATGGTCAACGGCACGCCGCGCGACGTCGACGCGGAGGAGCACGAGAGCCTGCTCACCGTGCTGCGCGAGCGCGTCGGGCTGCCCGGCAGCAAGAACGCCTGCGAGCAGGGCGAGTGCGGGTCGTGCTCGGTCCTGGTGGACGGCGCGCTTTTGTGCTCGTGCCTCGTGCTGGCGGGCGCCGCGGTCGACTGCGACGTGCGCACCGTCGAGTCCCTCGGCACGGC
The DNA here is from genome assembly GCA_035631715.1 of Candidatus Acidiferrales bacterium. Classification (GTDB taxonomy): domain Bacteria; phylum Chloroflexota; class Limnocylindria; order P2-11E; family P2-11E; genus CF-39. The sequence continues at coordinate 1,890 of DASQIF010000221.1, read as the reverse complement.
CGACGCCCCGCACCCGGTGCAGCGCGCCTTCGTCGACGCGGGCGCGGTGCAGTGCGGGTTCTGCACGCCGGGGTTCATCGTCGCGACGGCCGCGCTGCTGCGCGCGAACCCCGAGCCCAGCGACGCCGAGATCCGCGAGGCGCTCGCGGGCAACATCTGCCGCTGCACCGGCTACGGCAAGATCCTGGAGGCCGTGCATCGCGCGGCCGGGGCGCGCGCATGACCGTCGCGACGAAGACGCGCCTCGTCGGCGTGGTCGGCGAGTCGGCGCCGCGCAGCGACGCGCCGCCAAAGACGCAGGGCACGTTCGCGTACGCGAGCGATCTCGCGCGGCCCGGCATGCTGCACGGCGCGACCGTGCGCAGCCCGCACCCACGCGCGCGCATCATGCGCGTCGACACCGGCGTGGCGCGCGCGATGCCCGGCGTGTTCGCCGTCCTCACGTCGGCCGATCTGCCGACGCGCGAGAAGTTCGGTCTCATGAAGCTCGACCAGCCGCCGCTCGCGACCGATGTCGTGCGGTACGTGGGCGAGCCGGTCGCGATCGTCGCGGCCGAGGACGCCGAGCGCGCACGTCTGGCCGCGAAGGCGATCGTCGTCGAGTACGCGCCGCTCGAGGCGATCACCGATCCGGTGCGCGCGCTGCAGCCGGACGCGCCGAGCCTGCACGACGGCGGCAACGTCATCGAGGACGTGCGCGTCGCGCACGGCGACGTCGACGCGGGCGCCGACGTCGTCGTCGCGGGCGAGTACGAGATCGGGATGCAGGACCAGGCGCCGCTCGGACCGGAGGCCGGCCTCGCGATACCCGATCCGGATGGCGGCGTCACGCTGCACATCGCGACGCAGTGGCTGCACGAGGACCTCCGCCAGATCGCGGCCTGCCTCGGTCTTCCGGAGTCGAAGGTCCGGCTCGTCCTCGCCGGCGTCGGCGGCGCGTTCGGCGCGCGCGAGGACGTGACCCTGCAGATCCACCTGTGCCTGCTCGCGCTCGCGACGAAGAAGCCGGTGCGCATGGTGTACGGACGGGAGGAGTCCTTCTACGGACACGTGCACCGCCATCCCGCGCGCCTCTGGTACGCGCACGGCGCGCGGCGCGACGGGACGCTCGTCTTCGTGCGCGCGAGCATCGTGCTCGACGGCGGCGGGTACGCCTCGGCGAGCCCGGCGGTCGTGGCGAACGCGGCGTGCTTCGGCGCCGGCCCCTATCGCGTGCCGAACGCGGTCATCCACGCCGTCGGCGCGTACACGAACAACCCGCCGACCGGCGCGATGCGCGGCTTCGGGGCGGTGCAGTCGTGCTTCGCCTACGAGGCGCAGATGGACAAGCTCGCGGCGGCGCTGCGCATGGACCCGGTGGAGCTGCGCGCGCGCAACGCGCTCGCCGATGGCGATCAGATCGTCACGAGCCAGACGGTCGAGGGCAGCGAACCGGTCGCCAACGTCATCCGGCGCTGCGCCGCGCTTCCGGCGCCGGCTGCCGCCGAGCACGACGACCCGGTCGCGATCGTCGCGGCTGAGGACGCCGAGCGCGCGCGGCTAGCCGCGAAGGCCATCGTCGTCGAGTACGCGCCGCTCGAGGCGATCACCGATCCGGTGCGCGCGCTGCAGCCGGACGCGCCGAGCCTGCACGACGGCGGCAACGTCATCGAGGACGTGCGCGTCGTGCATGGCGACGTCGTCGCGGGCGCCGACGTCGTCGTCGAGGGCGAGTACGAGATCGGGATGCAGGACCAGGCGCCGCTCGGACCAGAGGCCGGCCTCGCGATCCCCGATCCGGATGGCGGCGTCACGCTGCACATCGCGACGCAGTGGCTGCACGAGGACCTCCGCCAGATCGCGGCCTGCCTCGGTCTTCCGGAGTCGAAGGTCCGGCTCGTCCTCGCCGCC
>DASQIF010000220.1:0-17777 GCA_035631715.1 Candidatus Acidiferrales bacterium | reverse complement strand
CCCTGCGGACGCCGAGCGCCTTCAGCGCGTTCGCGCAGCGCGAGGTCTCGTCGAGGAGGTCCTGGTAGGTGATGGTCCGGGTGTCGCCGGGCTCGCCCTCCCAGTGATAGGCGACTTTCGTACCCCTCCCCGCCTTCACGTGCCGGTCGAGGCAGTTCTCGGAGATGTTCAGCTCGCCGCCCAGGAACCATTTGGCGTACGGCGGCTCCCACTCGAGGACCTTGGTGAAGGGCTTTCGCCAGGTGAGGGTCCGCGCCTGCTCGGCCCAGAACCCCTCGAGATCCTTGGTGGCACGGTCGTAGATCGCGGGGTCCTTGACGTTGGCTTGGGCCGCGAAGCCGGGAGGCGGCGGGAAGCGGCGGTCTTCCTGCGAGAAGGTCTCGAGCGCGGCGGTCGGGGTCGTCGCCATGGATCTCGTCCTCCCGTGAGCGGTACGGGGGCCGAGTATGCCCCTTAGACCGAAGGCGAGAGATTGGGCTAGAGCGCGCTCTTCGTGCCCCGCTCCAGCGCCTCGAGATGGGCGTGGTAGTGGTTCGGCAAAGTGAGCAGCCACCCGAAGGTGTTCAGCTCGCCGTAGAAGGGGTGCCGGGCGACGGTGGTGCTGTCGGGCGTCGCCGGGAACTCGCGACGCAGGCGGTCTATGGCGAACGCGGTCTTGCCGGCCAGGCTCGCGATGCCGTCACGGGTCACCGCCGACGCGAGCGGGCGTGGCTGGCCGGTGGAACCGGCCGCCGCACCCGTCGCCAGGTTGAGGGCGATGGCGGCGACGCCGCGCTCGACCAGGAGGAGATGGACGGCGATCTGCCCGACGCCCCAGTCGTCAGCCGTGCCCGTCGCGAGCTCGAGGTCGGTCGCTCGCGCCACGCGCTCGAGAAGACGGGCGCGGTACCGCTCGCAGGCGTCGGCCACCAACCGGATGGTCTCGTGCACCCACTCCGGGCGGTCAGGTGGTTCATCGGTGACTATCAGGGTCACGTCCCCCCTGATATTGCCCCGTATTTTCGCGATGTATGTGAGAATGCCCCGCGAACCCAGCAAACATGGCCCTTTGAGGCTGCATTGGAGGACGAAGTGGCGGGGATCTCGAAGTCGGAGACCTTGAACCGGTTGTCGGAGAAGACGGGTCTCACCAAGAAGCAAGTGGCCGCATTCATCGATGAGCTCGCGGCGCTCGCGTACAAGGAAGCGCGCAACGGCTTCACGTTCCCGGGTGTGGGCAAGCTCGTGGTCGTGGATCGCAAGGCGCGCATGGGTCGCAACCCGGCGACGGGCGAGGCGATCTCGATCCCGGCGAAGCGCGTGCTGAAGTTCCGCATCGCCAAGCAGGCGAAGGACGCGGTCCTCGCGAAACGCGGCAAGTAGCAGCTAACAGCCAGACGCACTCTTCTTGAAGCGAGGTCCTTCACCAGTGGTTCCGTACATCGCGGAGCTCTCGGTGAAGGACCTCGCTCTTGTGTCGGAGCTCCGCCTCGAGCTCGCACCAGGTCTCACCGTCCTGACCGGCGAAACGGGCGCCGGTAAATCGATGCTCGTTGACGCGCTGCTCGCGGTGATCGGCGGCCGCGTCACCGCGTCGCTGCTGCGCGAGGGCGCGGAGCGCGCGTATGTGGAGGCCGCGTTCACCGGCGTGCGCGACGAAGACCTCGTGCTCGCGCGCGAGATCGCATCGGGTCGATCGCCGGCGCGCGTGGACGGTCGCACCGTCCCGGTCTCGAGCCTCGCGGAGACGGGCGAGGATCTCGTGGCCATCCACGGACAGGGCGACCAGCTCCGTCTCGCGCGACCGGCGATGCAGCGCGATGTGCTCGACGCGTTCGGTGCGCACGACGCGCTTCGTGCTCGCGTCGCGGATGCGCACGCGAAACTGGCGGCGCTGCGTCGCGAGCGCGAATCGCTCGGCGGCGATCCGCGCGAGCGCGAGCGCCGCGCGGCGCTGCTCGCGCACGAGGTCGAGGAGATCCGCGCGGCGAAGCTGCGGCCCGACGAGGAGCGCGAGCTCGAGGCCGAGCTCGGCGTCGCGCGCTCGGCCGAGAAGCTGCGCGAGGCGGCGCGCGCGGCGCACGAGCTGCTCGCCGGAGATCGCGCATCGGCGCGCGACCGCCTCGCGCTCGCTGAACGCGAGCTGCGTCGCGCGGCGGAGATGGACGCGCGCCTGTCCACGCTGCTCGAGCGCGCTATCGCGCAGGTGTCGGAGACGGACGAGCTCGCGTCGGAGCTGCGCCGCTACGCCGACGGCATCGAGAACGACCCGCGGCGTCTCGCCGACCTCGAGGCGCGTTCCGATCTCCTCTACGAGCTGCGCCGGAAATATGGCGACGATGTCGCCGCGATCGTCGCGCATGGCGAGCGCGCCGCCGCGGAGCTCGCGGCGCTCCGCAACAGCGAGACGCGACTCGCGCAGCTGGATGACGAGGAGCGCGCCGCGACCGCTGCGCTCGCGAAGGCGGCGAAGGCGTTGCACGACGCGCGCGCCAAAGCCGGCGCCGCGCTCGCGTCCGCGGTGGAGGCGCAGCTCAAGGACCTCGCGCTCGCGCGCTGCACGTTCGCCGTCGCGCTCACGGCACGCGAGCCCGATGCGACCGGTGCCGACGACGTTCGGTTCCTCATCGCGCCGAACCCCGGCGAGCCGGCCAAGCCGATCGACGAGATCGCCTCCGGCGGCGAGCTGTCGCGCATCATGCTCGCGCTCGAGGTCACCCTCGCGGCGAACGACCGGACGCCGGTCCTCGTCTTCGACGAGGTCGACGCCGGGGTCGGCGGCCGGGTCGGCGAAACGCTCGGACGTGCACTCTGGTCGCTTGCGCGTCACCATCAGGTCATGGTCGTGTCGCATCTCCCGCAGGTGGCGGCCTACGCGGATCAGCACATCAGCGTGCGCAAAGAGGTGCGCAAGGGACGAACGCACGTGACCGCGACGAGACTCGGCGAGCGCGAGAGCGTCGACGAGCTGGCGGACATGCTCGGCGCCGGCGGCGCGCGTTCGCTCGCGGCCGGCGCGAAGGAGCTGCGCGATTCGGCGAAGGCCTGGAAGGCCAGGCGATGACGCGCCGCTATCCGTCATCCGGGCGGCTCGCGCCGGAGGACATCGTCTCTCCGGCGGGGCCGAACGTGCCGTTCCCACCGCAGGAGGCGCTGCTCGTCGAGAAGATGCCGAGCGGCGCGAACATCTGGTACGAGCCGAAGTGGGACGGCTTCCGCGGCGTGTTCGAGAACGACGGCGGGGCGCTCGGTCTCTGGAGCCGGAACGGACGGCCGCTGCTGCGCTACTTCCCGGAGCTGCGCCCGCTCGGCGAGAAGATGCCGCCGCACTCCGCGCTGGACGGCGAGATCGTGATCGAGCAGCAGGGCAAGCTGGAGTTCGACCTCATGCAGATGCGCCTGCATCCGGCGGAGTCGCGCATCAAGAAGCTGTCGGCCGAGATACCGGCGCGTTTCATCGCGTTCGACGTCCTCCTCTGGAACGGCGAGGCGCTCCACACGCGCCCGCTCGCCGAGCGCCGCGCGTTCCTCGAACAGAAGGTGCAGGGCTTCGAGCTGTCGGAGACGACGCGCGACGCGGCCAAGGCACAGATGTGGCTCGAACGGCTCGAGGTGCTCGGCCTCGACGGCATCGTGGCCAAGCGCTCCGACCTGCCCTACATGCCCGGGTCGCGCGAGGCGGTCCAGAAGGTGAAGCACCACCGCACCGTCGACTGCGTCATCGTCGGCTATCGGACGAGCGGCAACCGCGTCGCATCGATCCTCCTAGGTCTCTACCGAGCTGACGGCAGCCTTGACTTCGTCGGGCATACCTCGGGCATAGGCGCCGATCTCCAGGCGCAACTGCAGAAGCTCCTTCCGCCGCTGGCCGTCGAGGAGGGAACCTTCGCCAAGCAGTTCGCCGCCCAAATTGCCGAGATCGAGGCGGAAGGCAGACGAATCCCAGGGGGCGGATCGCGCTGGTCGGGCGGCAAGGACCTGCCGTGGCATGAGGTCGAGCCGAAGATCGTCTGCGAGGTGCGCTTCGACAAACTCGAGGGCGACCGCTTCCGGCATGGGACGCGGTTCGTGCGCTTCCGGCCCGACAAGGAGCCGAAGCAGTGCACCTGGGAGCAGCTCGACACGAAGCGCCGCAAAGGAGACCCGCAGCTCGCGGATCTCCTTCACGGCGCCTAGTCGCTATTTGAAGGTGACGAGGTCGGTCGTGCTGAGAGTGACGAAGCCCTTCGCGAGCGGCTTGTTGTCGGCGTTCGTGAATCCGGGCTCGTTCAGGAGCTGCCAGCGCGTGACCGTCGTCGGGAACTCGGGCTCGGCCGAGATGCCGTCCTGCGCCACCACGACCGTGATGCCGCGGAGGTTCAGGCCGAACACGGTGTAGAGCACCGCGCCGTTCGACGCGGAACCGACGACGACCGCGTTCTGCACGTTCTTGTCCTTCAGGATCTGCTCGAGGTTCGTGCCGAAGAACTTGTCGGCGCGTCCGGCGATGGTGATGTCGCCGCTCTGCGGCGTGATCTCCGGGCGCACCAGCGTGCCCGCGGTGGTCGTCGTGCTGTAGATGACCGGGACCTTCGCGTCGCGCGCCTTCTTAACGAGAATCGCGATCTTCGGCACCGACGCGACGCACGATGGCCGGACGTCGCAGATGGTGTTGGTGATGTCGAGCACCAGGAGGGCCGCTCCGGCCACGGGGACCTCCACCGCGACGGGCGCGGGGATCACTGGGATCGGCGAGGTCGCGGTGGGCGCGGGCGTCGGCGTGGGGGTCGCGGCCGCGACGGTCGGGGCCGTCGTCGGCGCGGGCGACGCGGCCGGCGTCGCGGTGCATGCGCTGAGCGCGATGACGAACGCGAATGAGGCGAGCTTCTTCACGTGGCCACCCTCCAAAAACGCGGCGAATGGTATTACCAAACCTACGAAGGTGGCGTCTCGCCGGACGTGCCCTTGGGCGGCTTCGGTGGCCAGCGGGTCTTGCCCTTGTTCCAACCGGCGGCCTTGGCCTTCGCGAGCATCTCCTTGCGCTCTTCCTCGCTGAGGCTCGCCATGCGGCTCGGCTTCACGAGGACGCGGTCGTCGATGACCGGGTCCTTCAGCTTTAGCGTCTTGAAGAGGCGGAGCAGCGAGACGCGTCGATCCCAGATGTCCGCGGTGAGGTCGCCGACCTTCGCGATGCGATCGCGCATGGTGAGCAACGTGAAGTCGTTGTGGTCGACGTCGGACACCTCCTCCCAGCGCAACGGCGCCGACGCGCGCGCCTCGGGCACCGGGCGGATCGAGTAGGCCGACGCGATGGTGCGATCGAACGCGTTCTGCCCGTAGTCGACGAAGACGCCGGTCCGGTCCTTGACCACCCACGTGGTCGTCGCCTTCGGGATGCGCTCGGCAACGAGGTTCGCGATCGCTTTCGCCAGCCGCCGGACTTCCGGGAACGGCAGCTCGGGCACGATCGGCGTGAGGATGTGGATGCCGGTGGACCCCGAGGTCTTCGGGTAGGACGGCAGCGCGAGCTCGTCGAGCACCGCCCTCACCACCATCGCGATCTCGCGCACACCCTCCCAGGTGTCGCCCGACTCGCGCGGGTCGAGGTCGAGCAGCATGTAGTCGGGTTTCCAGTACTCGGGCACGCGCGAGTGCCAGGTGTGCATCTCGATCGAGCCGAGGTTCGCGATCCAGGCGAGGCCGGCGGCATCGGTGAGGACCGGGAAGTCCACCTCGTTCCCGCTCGGGTACTGGACGTGGATCGTCTCGAGCCAGTCGGGATGCGGATTCGGGATGCGCTTCTGATAGAAGAAGTCGCCCTCGACGCCGTTCGCGTAACGCTTCATCTGGAGCGGGCGGCGCGCGACGTGGTTGAGCGCGGGGCCGGCCACGTCGACGTAGTACTGGACGAGATCGCCCTTCGTGATCCCGTCCTTCGGGAAGAAGACCTTGTCCGGGTTGGTGACCGCGACCTCTTTGCCACCGACGAGCACGTCGGCATCGTACGGCGCGGCTAGGGGTGCTCGATCCGGTAGACCAGCGCGAACGAGATGACGAGCGCGGCCGCCGCGAGGGCGAGCGGCCAGGCGCTCCGGAGCGGGCGGGAGCGATCCCAGGTCACGACCGAGGCGAGGATCGCCGGCACCAGCAGCGCCACGGTGATCTGAAAGATGTGTGCCTGTGTTCCTTCATCGGTTGGCGGCGGCTCCGGAGCGCTCGCCACGCCGCTCGCGACGTCGCCCAGCAGCACAAGCGAGAGGACGACGATCACGACACCCGCGATGCGGTTCACGACGACACTGTGGGCCCTCCGTCATCCCGGGTACGAGATGTCGCACGCGTGAGACGCCGCGGACACACCGGCGCGCTAGCCTCGGTCCGTGCGCATCCGCGACGCCGAGCGCCTCTCGCGCGCCATCTCCACGCTCGGCAACGGCTCGTCGCTCGACCGGCTGGTCGACCGGGTCTACGACCTCACGGACGGATCGCTCGCGCTCGACCGCGCGACGCTCCATCGCATCGCGCGTGGCAAGACGCAGATCGCGCGCGCCATCGACTCGCCGGAGGAGTGCATCCGTCTCTACTTCGCCCTGATGATCGTCGGCTGCGAGGAGGACCTCGCGGTGACGACGATCGTCGAGGAAGGGCGCGCGATCCTGGCCGCGTTCATCGGCGCGCCGCTGGCGGACCTCATCTTCCGCGATCTCGAGCGCACGCTGCCGAAGCTGCGCGACCGCGCGACGCTGCGCGAATACCTCGAGGAGGGTCTACGGGTATGGCTGCCGAGCTGAAGCTGCGCGGCGAGAGCCACACCCTCCTCTCGCAGGAGGCGCGCCTGCGCGAACACCTCGAGCAGGACCTCGGCGTACGCGTCCGGTTCTCGCCGTTCGACGACGTCCGCGCCCTCCTGGTCAGCCCGCAGCGCGACGCCGCCGCGAAGTCGCTCGTCGTGGCGAGCGACGCGTCCGCCGCGGAGCGCATCTATCTCTACGTGCACGTCGCCGCGCACATGGCGCTCGGCCACCATCTCCCGCTCGTCACCATCGTCGAGGGCGCGCCCGGGCTCTCGCATCTGGCCGACGACGCGCATTCGCACGGCGCCGCGGAGAAGCTTGCGCGCGCGATGTGGTGGGAGAACGAAGGCGGTCTGGGCGCGCCGCCGCGGGTTCAGCGGTCGGTCGTCCTGCGCGGCCTCGTGTCGCGCGCGCCGACGCGCTCGGCGCTGCACGGCATCCTGCTCGCGCTCCGCGCCGCGTACTACGACCTCCGCATCCAGCGCGCCCTCGAGGGCAGCCGGCTCGCGTCGTGGCTACGCGACGCGCTGTGCGTCACGGCGGTCGTCTCCGCCGCCCCGCAGCTCTCCGACTAGCCCGTATCCTCGCGCGATCACCACCGTCGGACGGCTCATCGGCGACCGTCTGCGCGCCGCGGGCGTGCGCTACGTCATGGGTCACCCGGGCGGAGAGGTCGTCGATCTCATCGAAGGGTTCCGCGCCGCGGGCCTCGAGTTCGTGCTGACGCGCCACGAGACCTCGGCGGCGTTCATGGCCGACGCGATGGCGGCGGCCACCGGCGTGCCCGGCACGTGCGTGGCCACGCTCGGGCCCGGTGCGACCAAACTCGTCACCGGGATCGCGCAGGCGTACCTCGATCGCTCGCCGCTCCTCGCCTTCAGCGGACAGCTTCCGAGCGACCGCTACGAGATCACGACGCACCAGAAGCTCGACCTGCGCGCGCTCTACGCGCCGATCACGAAGTGGCAGGCGCGCGTCTCCGCGGCGAACGCCGGTGACGTGACCGATCGCGCGCTCCGCGTCGCGCAGCGGCCCCGTCGCGGCCCGGTGTTCCTCGAGGTCCCGAGCGACGTGCCGCGTCAGGACGCCGGGGAGAGCGCTCCGTCATCCGAGTCCGCCGCGCTGCGCGCACTCGATCCCGGTGCGGTAGACGCGGCCGCCCGCGTCTTGAAGGAGAGCAGGCGGCCGCTCATCCTCGTCGGCGCGGACGCGAACGACGATCCGACCGCCGCCGCGGTGCGGGCGTTCGCCGAGGACTGGTCGATCCCGGTCCTCGACTCGCCCAAAGGCAAGGGCGCCTTCCCTGAGGACCACCCGCTCTTCATCGGCACGATCGAGATGCTCGGGACGGCGCGGCTGTACGCGCTCATCGACACCTGCGATGTCGTGTTCATGATCGGATTCGATCCGGTCGAGTTCGACCGCGACTGGACCGCGGCCGCGCGCGTCGTCCACCTGAACGTCGTCCCGAACGACGACCGCTATTACCGCGCCGAGGTCGAGCTCGTCGGGACGATCCACGCCGCGCTCGTCGCGCTCCGCGCGAGGGCCGGGGCGAAGGGTGCGAAGTGGCCGGCCTCCGAAATCGCGAAGATCCGTGATGAGTTCCGCGCATTCGTGTCGCCCTCGCGGTCGGGACTCACGGCGCAGCAGGTCATCGCGGCGCTGCGCAAGACGCTGCCGCGTGACGCGATCGCCACGTGCGACGTCGGATACAACAAGGCCGTCACCGGTCAGTGCTGGACCGCCTACACGCCGAAGACCTTCTTCATGTCAAACGGTCTCTCCTCGATGGGCTACGGGCTGCCCGCGGCGATCGGCCTGAAGCTCGTGCATCGCGAGCGCGCCGTCGCGTGCGTCGTCGGCGACGGCGGGTTCGCCATGACCATGTCGGAGCTCGAGACCGCGAAGCGGCTCGGCCTCGCCGTCATCGTCGTCGTTCTGGCCGACGACGCGCTCTCCCAGATCAAGGCTGGCCAGGAGCGCAAGGGATACCCGGTGACGGGGACCACGTTCGGCGCGCTCGACTACGTCGCGCTCGCGCGCGGTTTCGGCGCGACGGGGTACGAGGCAAAGACGCTGGCGGAATGCCGGGACGCGTTCGCGTCAGCGCGCGACGCCAGCGCGCCGGTCGTCATCGCGGCGCACGTCGACCCCAGCGCGTACCAGCTCGGCTAGCTCGCTCGGGCGACGCTCCGGAGCCGTCGCGCCACCGTCGAGTGCGTGCCCTGCCTCTCGAGCTGCACCGCGAGCACATCGAGGAGCAGTTCGATCGCCGAGAGGATCCGCCGGTCGGCGAGCGAGTAGCGCACGAAGTTACCGTCGCGCTCGGCGCGCACCAGCCCCTTCTCCCGCAGGACCGCGAGATGCCGTGAGGTGAGCGACTGCCCGGCACCGATGGCGTCGGAGATCTCGCCGACGGTCCGCGCCCGGTCGCGCAGCGCGACGATGATCAGCAGGCGGTTCGCGTCGCCGAGAGCCTTGCAGAACTGCGCGTGGAGCCGGAAAACCTCATCGCGCGTCGGCTTTCGCATGCGCGAACTATATGCGTATATCCGCATATTGTCATGTACTCGGATGTCCCACACAACGGAGTCCGATGGCCCCGAGCCGAGCGACATTCGGCGCACGACGAGGCCGTTCCGACACGCGAGGATGGCGCCAGGTCCCGCGTGGAGGTCAACGAATGGAAGACACGACCCTCTCTCTCATCCTCTTCTCAGGCACCGACGACAAACTCGGTGCGGCGGCGATCCTCGCGACGGGCGCCGCGGCGATGGGCCGTCCGGTGAATCTCTTCCTGCAGTACTGGGCGCTCGACGCCTTCCGCAAGTCACGCATCGCAGCGGATCACGGCGTCGCGGCCGAGGCCGGCACCACGGGCGCGGCGATGGTGAAGAGGGACCAGGCCGGCGAACGGCACTGGAGCGAGCTGCTGCGACAGGCGAAGGACATCGGCGACGTTCATATCCACGCCTGCGCACTTTCGATGGACCTATTCGGAATCACGAAGGACGATCTCGACCCGCTCGTGGACGACATCGAAGGCGTTGCCGCCTTCATGAACGACGCCACCGCCGGCCCGATCGCCTTCATCTAGGTGGAGGAATGACGTGACGCTCACCGAGTTCGCGCCAACGAAGTCGATCGACGCACGCGGGATGGCCTGCCCCGGCCCGCTGCTGAACCTCATCGGCGCCATCCGAAAGGGTCAGGTCGGCGACGTCATCGAGGTCATCTCGAGCGACGCCGGTTCGCGGACCGACATCCCCGCCTGGGTCGCGAAGGCCAAGCACGAGATGGTGACGGTCGTCGAGGAGCCGGGCTTCGCGCGCTTCATCGTCCGGAAGGCACGCTGATGACCGCCCGTGTGGTGGTCCTCGGCGGCGGCGTCGGCGGCACGCTCGTCGCGAATCTCCTGAAGAAGGAACTGAAGCACGACGCGACCGTGACCGTCGTCGACAGCACGGGGATGCACCTCTACCAGCCGGGCTTCCTCTACGTCGCGCTCGATCAGGCGAACGCGCTCTGGCTCACCCGCGACGAGCGCACGCTCCTCCGAAAGGACGTCGAGCTCGTCGTCGAGAAGGCCACGAAGGTCGATCCCGAGCGGCGGACCGTGACGCTCGCACAGGGCGGCACGCTCGAATACGACTACCTCGTCGTCGCGACGGGCTCGCGCCTGGACCGCGATGCCGTGGCGGGCTACGCCGACACGCACGACTTCTACTCGATGGAGGGCGCGCTGCGCCTCCGCGAGGAGCTCCGTCGCTTCAAGGGCGGTCGCATCCGCCTCGGCGTCGCGGGCATCCCGTACAAGTGCCCGCCGGCTCCGGTCGAGTTCGTCCTCATGCTCGACGAGTACCTGCGGAAGAAGGGCGTGCGCGAGAAGAGCGAGATCACGCTCCTGTCGCCGCTCAACCGGGCGTTCACGATCGAGTCCGCATCGAAGCTGGTGCAGCCGCTCTTCGAGAAGCGCGGCATCGAACTGCGGACGTTCTTCAACGTCGAAGCCGTCGACCCGGTAGGACGGAGCGTGACCTCCATCGAAGGTGAGTCGGTCGAGTACGACCTGCTTGTCCTGGTTCCGCCCCACCGTGGCTCGGCGGCCATCGAGGCGTCGGGACTCGGCGACGAGAGCGGCTGGATCCCGACCGACCGCAACACGCTTCAGCACCAATCGCAGCCGCGCATCTTCGCCATTGGCGACGCTACGAACCTGCCGATCTCGAAGAGCGGGTCGACCGCGCACTTCGAGGCGCCGGTCGTCGCAAGCCGCATCGCGTCGCTCATCCACGGCACCGCGCCGAAGGTGGCCTATGGCGGCCGGGTCATGTGCTTCCTCGAGACAGGCGGCGGCAAGGCCACCTCGCTGCGCTTCGACTACGCGCACCCGCCGGTGCCGCCGCAGCCCTCGCGCCTCTGGCATTGGGCCAAGTGGGCATTCAACCGCGCGTACTGGGTGACCGTCCCGCAGGGACGCGTCGGATAGGAGACCGCCATGACGATGACGATCGCGCGCACGCTGGACCTGAAGGGGCTCTCGTGCCCCATCCCGATCGTGAAGACCGCGCAGGCGATGAAACTGCTGGGTCCCGGCGACTGCATCGAAGTGCTCGCGACGGATCCTGGATCGGTGAAGGACTTCGCGGCGTGGTCGAAGGCCACGGGGAACAGCCTGGTGACGACATCGCAGGACGGTGGCGTCTTCCACTTCGTCCTGATGAAGAAGGGGTGAGCGATATGACGCTCGTGATGGATCGACCGACGACCGCGCCGGAGCCGGCGGTCGAGGAGAAGAAGGAGACCGGCGGGCTCGTGATCTTCGCGTGGAGCGGCGAGCTCGACAAGATCTGGCCGACGCTCATCCTCGCGAACACCGCTGCCGCGCTCGGCAAGCCGGTCACGGTGTTCTTCACGTTCTGGGGACTCTTCCCGCTGGTGCGGAACGACCGCGGCATCACCGGCGACGTCTGGATGCAGAAGATGCTGTCCTTCATGAACCGCGGCGGCACGAAGAACCTCAAGCTCTCGAAGCTGAACTTCATGGGCATGGGTCCGGCGATGATGAAGACGCTCGCGAAGCGCTACAACGTCGCCGGCCCGCAGGACCTCATGGACACGGCGAAGGAGATGGGCGTGAAGCTCATCCCCTGCCAGATGACCATGGACCTCATGGGGCTCACCAAGGAAGACCTCATCGACGGGCTCGAAGAGCCCGCGGGAGCGGCGACCGCGCTCGCCGCCGCGGACGGCGCGACCACGCTGTTCATCTAGCCCACGCTCCGCTCAGAATGCCGGTCGTGGAGATCGCGCCCGGCATTCGGCGTCTCGGTCCCGGTCTGGTGAACGCGTATCTGGTGGAGGAGCAGGGCGGTGTGACCATCGTGGACGCCGGCGCGGCCGGGTACTGGAACGCGCTGCCCACTGAGCTCGCCGCGATGGGGCGCGCGCTGGACGACGTGAAGGCTGTCGTTCTCACGCACGCGCACTCCGATCACATCGGATTCGCCGAGCGCATCCGCCGCGAGCGCGGCGTGCCGATCCGCGTGCACGTCGACGATGTCCCGCTCACCAAGCGGCCGTCGACGCCGAAATGGCAGGGCTCGCTCGGCCTCGGCGCGCTGCGCTTCATCGCGTTCGCGATCGGCGCCGGCATGCTGCGGACGCCGCCGCCGATCCTCGAGGTCGGCATGTTCGCCGATGGCGACACCATCGACGTGCCGGGCCGACCGCGCATCGTGCACGCGCCCGGGCACAGCCCGGGCAGCGCGGCGATCGTGCTCGAGCACCGCGACGTGGCGTTCGTCGGCGACGCATTCGTCACGCTCGACGTGCTGTCGGGCGCCACCGGTCCGCGCATCAGTCCGTTCAACGGCGACCGCGCGATGGCGATCGCGTCGCTTTCGCGGCTCGAGCCCATCGCGGCGCGGATCGCGCTGCCCGGGCACGGTGCGCCATGGACGCAAGGCCTGCGCGCCGCGCTCGCCGAGGTGCGCCGCGTGACGCCCACCTAGACCGGATCCGTGGCCTTCCTTCGTGACGCGTACATCCCCGAGTCCGTCGCGCTCGTCGTCCTCGGCATCGCCGTTGGGCACTTCGTGCCGGGCGTCCGCGAGGCGATATCGGCGGACGTGGTGCTGTTCGTGTTCGTCCCCGGCCTGGTGTTCGACGCGGCCTTCGACCTCGACTGGCCCGTGACCCGTGGGCTCCTCCCCGCGCTCGTCGGCCTTGCCGTGCCGGGCGTGCTCGTCTCCGCGGCCATCGTCTCCGTCGCGCTGACGCTCGTCGGCATGCCGCTGCCGCTCGCGTTCGTCGTGGGCGCCATCACCGCCGCGACCGACCCTGTCGCCGTCGTCGCGACGCTCGCGCGCCTTCGAATGCCGCATCGCCTTCGCACGCTCATCGAGGGCGAGAGCCTGTTCAACGACGGGACGGGGCTCGTGCTTTTCGCGATCGCGGTCGCAGCCGCCACGCGCGGCCTCGGCGTCGCCGAGGGCGCGGGGCTGTTCCTCGTGACGATCACCGTGAGCGTCGCCGCCGGGATCGCCGCGGGTTTCGTCGGCGCGGCCGTGCTGCGCTACGCGCGGCTCCCTCCGCTGATCTTCGCCGCCACGCTCGTGCTCGCGTACGCGACGTTCGCGCTGTGCGCAGCGGTCGGCCTCTCCGGCGTCCTCGGCACCGTCGTCTGCGCGCTGACGCTCGGGAATCTCCTGCGACGTGACTGGAGCGGTGGCGTGGTAGCCCGTCAGCTCGACCGCGCCTGGAGCGTCGTCGCATTCGCGCTCTCGGCCGTCACGTTCCTCGCGATCGGCGCGGCCATCGACCTCACGCGACTCGGCGGCGCGATCCTCGTCATCGCGACCGGCGTCATCGCCGTCGTCGGCGCCCGCGCGCTCTTCGTGTACGTGCCGTTCGTCCTCGCGCGACCAGTCGCGGCGCGCGGTTGGGCGCACGTCGTGTTCTGGTCAGGCCTGCGCGGCGCGATCGCTCTCGCCGCGGCGCTGTCCCTGCCCGCGACGCTCGCGCAGGGGACCGGCGTGCAGGAGGCCAGCTTCGGGATCGTGCTCGTGACGCTGGTCGGTCAGGGCGCGACGGCGCCGCTCGTCGTGCGCGCCGCGATGCGCGGCACGCGCGTGGGTGACTAGGCCGACGCCGCCGCGCGGCCGGCGACGCGGCCGGAAAAGATGCAGCCCCCGAGGAAAGTGCCCTCGAGCGCGCGGTACCCATGCATCCCGCCGCCACCGAATCCGCTCGTCTCGCCTGCCGCGTACAGGCCAGGCACCGGCGCGCCGTCCGCGCCGAGCACCCGACCCTGGAGGTCCGTCTCGAGGCCGCCGAGCGTCTTGCGCGTGAGGATCCAGAGCCGGATCGCGACCAGCGGACCCCGCTTCGGATCGAGGAACGCGTGCGGGCGCGAGACGCGGATGAGGCGGTCGCCGAGGTAGCGGCGCGCGGCACGGATGGCGACGGCCTGCGGATCTGTCGGGTCGAGCAACGCCGCCTGCTCGTCGTGCTCGCCGAGCTCGCGCTCGAGCGCGGCGTCATCGATCTCGGCCTCGGGTGCGAGCGCGCTCATCTTCGCGGCGAGCCCGCGTGCGTCCGTCGCGAAGACGAAGTCCGCGCCGCGCTTCCCGAACTGCTCGACCGGCTTCACGGCGCGCGGCAGCGCGCGCTGCAGGACCATGCGGATGCTCTTCCCCGTGAGGTCGGGGTTCTGCTCCGACCCCGAGAGCGCCATCTCACGCCCGAACACGGCGCTGTCCATCACGAACCAGGAGTGCTCGTGACCGGACCGCGCGACCTGCTCGAGCGCGCCGAGCGCGTCGAAGCCCGGGAAGAGCGGCTCCGGCAGACGCCGGCCGGTCGCGTCGAGCCAGAGCGCGGAGGGGCCGGCGAGGATGCGGATGCCGTGGCGTGACCAGATCGGCGCGTAGTTGGTCACGCCTTCGGGGTAGTGCCACATGCGGTCGAGGTTGATGGCGCGCGCGCCCGACGCGCGCGCGATCTCGATCATCCGGCCGTCGACGTGGTCGGGCACGCCCGAGAGCATGTGGACCGGCGGTGCGCCGAGGCGCGCGGGCCAGAGGCGGCGCACGACGTCGTGATCGCCGCCGACGCCACCCGAGGCGACGACGACCGCGGACGCGCGCAATCTGAACGAGCCCACCACGTCGCGCGTCGTGGGGCTGCCGCGCTCTGCCGTCGTCGGCGTGAGGACGTCGCCGCGGACGCCCTCGATGGCGCCGTTCGTCCGCGACAGCTCGGTCACACGGTGGCGCGCGAGGAAGGTCACGCGTCCGCTCAACATGTGCGCTCGGACGCGGCGGACGAACGGCGCGATGACCGCGGGTCCGGTGCCCCAGGTGATGTGGAAGCGCGGGACCGACGAGCCGCGGCGCTCCGCCCAGCCCACGATCGGGAACCAGCGCATGCCCTGCGCGTGCAGCCACGCGCGCATCTCGCCCGCCGCGAACTCGACGTACGCCTCGGCCCAGCGGCGCGGCCAGGCATCGTCGTCGCGGTCGAAGCCGGCGTACGCGAGCCAGTCGCGGAGAGCGCGGTCACGCGAATCGTGGACGCGCAGGCGCCGCTGCTCGGGCGTGTCGACCATAAGGAGGCCGCCGAACGACCAGAAGGCCTGACCGCCCAGGCTCTGCTCCCCCTCCTGATCGAGCAGCAGCACGCGCTTGCCGGCGTCGGCGATCTCAGCGGACGCGACCAGACCGGCGAGCCCACCGCCCACCACGATCACGTCGGCGTCCATCGGGCCGACTCTATGGGACCTTCGGCCCTCGCTGCGACGCTCGATCGCGCGCAGCGTGGAGAGGCTCGGGAGGTGACCCATGAGCCAGATCACGGTGCGCCACGACGCGAACGACCGCTTCAGCATCGACCTGCGCGGGCACCGGATCGTCGTGGATCAGCCGCCACCGGCGAGCACCGATGCCGGACCGACCCCGACCGAGCTGTTCGTCGCGAGCCTCGCCTCATGCGCCGCGTTCTACGCGCGGCGGTTCCTCGCGCGTCACGGGGTCGCCGATGGGGAGCTGGTCGTGACGGCCGACTTCGCGTGGGCGGCCGACCACTCCCGGGTCGCCGCGGTCGCGATCAGGCTGGACGCGGCGCGCGGCATTCCCGACACGCTGCGCCCGGCGCTCGTACGCGTGCTCGAGCACTGCACTGTCCACGAGTCGATCCGCCAGGAGCTCGCCGTGTCCTTCCACGTCGTCGCGGAGGCCGCGCCCGCTCTCGCCTGACTGCGCCCGTGCTGGGACGAACCGCGTCTCCGCGAGCGTGATACTCGGCAGGTGGAACAGGTCGACGGCGGACGGATCTCGCTACGTGAGCTGCTCGACGTCCTGCCCGTCGCCATCATCGTTTACGCGACCGACGGGGCAGTGCTCCTCGCGAATCAGGCGCGCAAGGACTTCGCCGGTCCCGACGTGGACACGCTCGACGCCGCGATCGCGCGCACCAGGCCGCAGCGCGAGGACGGCGAGCCGGTCGCGCGCGACGACCTGCCGGCCGTGCGCGCGCTGCGCGGCGAGATCGTGACCAGCGAGCGGCTGCGCCTGCACGCCGCGGACGGCCACAGTGAGGTCCTTCTCGTCAACGCCGCACCGCTGCGCGACAAGAACGGCGCGATCACCGCGGCGGTCGTGGTGTTCCTCGACATCACCGACCTCAGCGAGCTGGAACGTGGACGGCGCGAGCTCTTCGCCATGGCGAACCACGACCTGCGCACGCCGCTCACGGTCATCCTCGGCTTCGCGCAGCTCGCGAAGAAGATGCTCACGAAGGAGCCCGAGCGCGCGGCGCGAACGCTCGACGACATCGAGCGCCAGACGCGGCGGATGATCCGGCTGGTTCGGGACCTGCTCGACGTCGCGCGCTTCGAGAGCGGCGTCATCCCCGTGATCCCCGAGCCCGGCGATCTCGCGAAGCACGTGCGCGAGGCCGTGGAGCGCCAGCCGAACCGCGAGCGGTTCAATCTCACCATCCCCGAGGGACCCCTGACCGCGTTCTTCGACGCGGACCGCGTCGATCAGATCCTCGACAACCTGCTGTCGAACGCGATCCGTCACACCGCGCCCGGGACCGGCGTCGACGTCCGCCTCACGCAGGACTCGGGCGAGCTGGTGCTACGCGTGACCGATCACGGCGGCGGGGTCGCGGGCGAGGAGAAGGCGCGGCTCTTTCGTCCCTTCTATCAGACGCCGCGCGGACGTCAGTACGGCGGGACCGGCCTGGGTCTGCACATCAGCCGGCGCATCGCCGAGGCGCATCGCGGTCGCCTGTGGCTCGAGGACACCGGACCGCACGGGAGCACGTTCACGCTGGCGCTGCCCGCGCTCTAGCGCTTCTTCGCGCTCGTCTTCCTGGTCTTCTTCCGTGTCGTCTTCTTCGCGGCTTTCTTCGGATGCAGCCGCTCGGGCAGGACCGTGCGCCCGGTCGAGCGGTTCCACTCCTCGTACTGCTCGTCGGTGATCTTCCCGTCGACGAGGAGCTGCGCGAATTTGCGTCGCTGTGCCTTGCTCTTGAACGGCATGCGCGAGACCCGAGCAAGTAGCGCGCCGGTCGCGGACTATTCGGCGGAGCTCGCCACTTCCTGAGCCGCGCCGGGATCGACGCGGGTCGCAGCGGGCCGCTTGAGTGGGACCTCGCGCAGGGCAGCTAGGACCAGGAAGGCGACGACGCCCGCGGCGGCGCCAAGACTGAAGGTGTCGGCCGTCGCCAGCGAGAACGCGCGATGAATGGCGTCGACGATGCGCGGCAGGAACGGCTCGACCTGCGCGCGCGCAGCGGGCGGCAGGCCTGCGAGGATGGCCTGCCCCAGATCGCCCACCGTCGTGAGGCGGTTCAGCGACGCCGTTCCACCTGAGTTGAAGGCGGCAGCCAGCTGCGGCGGGACGCCCGCATCGGCAAGCTGGCGCGGGATCTCTTCGAGGATGCGCGAGGTGAAGATCGTCCCCGTGATCGCGAGGCCGACGCTCCCGCCGATCTGCTGGAACAGCGTCAGGC
>DASQIF010000219.1:0-6378 GCA_035631715.1 Candidatus Acidiferrales bacterium | reverse complement strand
TTCCCGCTGCCGCTGGAGGAGTTCAGCTCCATCTTCCTCTTCCGTCGGAGCCTCGTCGACGCGATGCCGATCCGCTCGCGACCGCGCGGCGCGACCTTCTTACCCGAGATCCTCTACCGCGCGAACGCGCGTCAGGCGCGGTTCGTCGAGCTGCTCATTGACCCACGTCCACGTATGGGCGGCCGGGCGAAAGGCGCGCAGTTATTGGTCGTACTACTGACGTTGCTCGAGCTCGTTCGTCTCGCGCCGCTCGTACGGTGGGACGAGTTCCGTCGCACGCGGCACGCCCGCGCTCGGGCGATCACGCACTAGTCCGACGGCGCACGTCTAGAAGCGCGACAGCGGCAAGGAGCGCGAAGGCTTGGGCCGGAAGCGCGTAGCGCGCCTCGGTCTGAAACGGCAGTGCCGTGATCCATACGTACAGGATGACGACGCCGACGAGCAGCGCGGCCTGATCGCCGCGTCGGGCGAGCACGATGGCGCCACCCAGCGACGCCGCGAAGAGGACCAGTTGCACGGCGCCGAGGAGCGCGGCGAGATCACCGCTCGCGCCGCCGCGCACCGGCTGTTCCCCTCCCCATAGCACGGCGCTCCGGGCTACCGCCCGGGCCAACCAGCCCACCGGGTCATGCGCGATGAGCGACCGGGCGCGTGCGCCGAGCGAATCGTCGAGCGTGAGCCATGCCAGCGCCCGTTCGGTTCGGTCGGCCACCGCGTCGAATGCTTCGATCTGGGCTCGCGCCGCCGTGACCTGGGTACGCTCGAAGTCGTCGAACGTGGACGCGTCACGTCCCTGGAGATAGCCGAGGAACATCACCGTTCCGCTGTTGCCGCCGACCGCGCGTCCGAAGCTGAGCTCGCTGTATGCGACATACGGCGCGAACGTGATCGCGCTGGCGACCACGGTGATGAGCGCGACGCGCCAGGACGAGCGGTCCTTCGCGAGCGCGACCATCGCGATAGCCGGCGACACGAAAAGGAGGGTCCCGCGCATCAAGGAAGCCCAGCCGAACAGTGCGCCCGCGGCGACCGCGAAGCGCGGCGACTTCTGTTCGATCGCGAGCAGCCACTGCGCGCAGCCGATGGTGAGCAGCACGGCACCCGGAAGGTCCGAAAGCGCGAGCGACCCGTAGTAGGCGAATGGGACGTAGAGCGCGGTCGCGACCGCCGCAAGCGCCGCGCGACGCAGCAAGATCCGGCGCGCGACGCGCCACGTCGTGATGACCAGCACCGCGAGCAGAGCGCCCTGCAGGACAGCGATGCGCCAGTGATCGCAGCCCCCGACGCAGATCGGCGCGAGAAGCAACGGATAGCCGGGAAGACGGAGCGTCTCTGGCACGAACGGCTCGGCACCGACCGCGCGCGTGAACTCGCCGCGCTCGACGAACTGGCGCGCCAGCGCGAGGTACTGCATCTGATCGTTGAGTTGGGGCTCCCACTGCGGTTGCAGGATCACCCCGTAAAGAAGCGTGAGCGCGAACGCCGCGAGCGCGGATCCGAGCGCGATCCTCATCGCGGCCGATACACGTAGAGGCCCGCCACGGTCCGATCGAGCTGATAGCGCTGAAGGACCACTCCGACGAGCGCACGGTCCCAGCGCTGTTGCTCCCAGAGCGGTGCCGCGTCCAGGCGCGATAGATCTGCCTCGCTCACGATCGCATCGAATGCCGCGCCGCGCACCGCATCGAGGACCACTGCGTCCATTCGCCGATCCTGCAACCGCGACCAGAGGAAGAGGTCGTCGACCGACGGCATGCGCCCGTCGACGACGAGAGGGCCGGCGTCCTCTACGAGGAGCGTGCCGGAGATGGCGCGCACCGCTTCGACGTTCTGCGGCGATTCCCAGGCGCCGGTGCTGATCGCGCGCCCCGGCAACACACCCAGCGGATCGAGAAGGGCGAGGGCCACGAGCAGCTGCGTGGCGAGCGCGATCGGAAAGACGTGCGTGCCGCGGAGGCGCGGGGCGGCCGTCGCGAGCGTCAGCCACGTCGCCGTCAGGATGTCGAGCAGGTAGTTCACCGTCGCGCCCTCGCGACCACCGAGCAGCGCGACGCCGAGCGCGCCCACGGCGTACGCGCCGATCGCGTCGAAGGGACGAAGCACGCCGAACGCGACGAACGCGACGCCCGCGATGAGCAGCCCGACGAACAAGAGAAGGAATGCCTGGTCAGGATGCCACTCGAGCTGGTTCCACCGCCACACGTGCTCGAACATCGCGGCGTCGGGCAGATGCGTGACGAGCGCGACCACGACGAGCGCGACGAGACCGGACGCGGCACCCCGCAAGAGGCCGCGCCGGTCGACGAAGGCGAGATAGACGAGGAGCGTGAACGCCGGGAGCGCTTCGGTCGGCTTGGTCCAGATCGCGAGCGAGGCGAGCACTCCGGCGAGAACGGCGCGGCGCTCGCCGAGCGCGAGGACCGCGCCGACGATGAGCGCGAGCGCGAGGAGGTCGGGCTTGAGCGCGGCGCCCCAGACGGCCACGGGCATGGTGGCGACGAACGACGCCGCGAGAACCACCGCGACGGGCCAGCCCGCGCGGCGCGCGCGATAGGCGATCGCGCCCACGACGAACAGCGTCGCGCCGATGCTGAGCACGCGGCCGGTGACGAACGGATCGCCGAGGCCGGCGAGATGGAAGTACAGCGGCGGGTAGTTCGCCGCGACGAAGATCGCGTCCGGCGGGTAGGGTCCGTACTCCTGCGCCGTGCGCGCGAGGACGGCCGCGTGCGCGACCGCACCCTCGCCGAAGAGGATGGGCGCGTGCTGGGCGAGGGCCCAGAACCAGCGGCCGATGGCGAACAGCGCGACGGGCACGGCGACGATCGCCAGGCAGAGCCAGGCGACGTTCAGGCCTCTCCGTGCAACTCCTTGCGCGAGGACCAGTACACGATGCCGCCGATCACGATCACCGACAAGACCGTGACCGAACGGTCAACGACGGCGACCGCGACGGCGTCGGATTGCGCGAGGCCAAAGCCCTGCGTGAGCACGTAGACCATGGCGATCTCGACGAAACCGAATCCCGCCGGGGTGAGCGGCACCGTGGTGAGGAGCGCGACGGCGACCGCAACGAATACGACACCCGAGAGGGGCAGCTCCAGGCCGAGCGAGGAGAGGACGAAGAGGAGGCGGATCGCCTCGCACGCCCACACCGCGATGGTCACCGGTCCGGCGAATGGGAGCGCGCGGAAGGAGTGGAGTACGCCTTCGCGGAAGAGTCGGCCGATACGGCGTGCCTCGGCCGGGAAGAATCGACCGAGACGCGGCCCGAGCCAGTAGAGACCGGCGAACCCGGCAACGAGCAACGCCGCGAGCGCGGCGCCGGTGAGGTAGACGATGCGCAGGTCCGGAAGGATGGTGCGGCCGAACGCGACGTATCCGCCGACGATGAGGAGCGCGAACACCACGAGCAGATCGAGCAGCCGCTCCGCGACCACGACGCCGACCGTGCGTGACATCGAGATGCCGAAGCGGCGCTTCACCAGGTACGAGCGATACAGGTCGCCGAGCTTCGCCGGGACGATGCTGTTCACGAACCAGCCGATGAACAAGATCTTGAGCAGCTGGTCCCAGCCGATGTTCGCGCCGCTCTCGCGCAGGAGTCGCGACCAGCGCCACGATCGCAGCGGGAATGTCGCGTAGTACACGAGGAGCGCGAGCGCGACATACAAGAGGTTGGCGCGCGACAGCGCGCGCGTAGCCTCGCTCCAGTCGACGTTGCGCGCCGCGAGGACGATCAGGGCGATCGGGATGAGCGTGGAGATGAGCTCGCGCCGGCCGAACAGCGTGCGGCGTACCGCGACGTCGTCGGTGTGCTCGGCGACCTCGGCGAGCTGTTCGATCGTCGCGTCCTCGACGTGCGGGCGCGACGGTTTGGTCAGGCGCTCTTTTTCGTGCGTCGTCTCGCCAACCACTTTCTGAAGACGTCGTAGCGCGTCGCGAGGTGGACGGCCTGTCCGGTGAGCCGGCCGTGCACGGTCCCTCCGCGCAGCGCGCTCACGAGGTCGTCGCGCCCGGCGAACTCGTCGACCTCGATCCAGGCACGGCCGATCTCCGACGAGCGATGCGCGTCGCTGCCCACCGCGCCCGGGATGCCGCGCTCCTTCGCGAAGGCCTCGGCCCGGCGGTTGTCTGCCATGAACGCCTCGCGCGCGTTGAACACCTCGATGCAGTCGATGCTCCGCCACACCCGCTCCAGCGCGCCGGCCTTCAGGTGATACAGACGGTTGCGGCTGAAGGGGTGCGGCACCGAGGCGATGCCACCCTGCTCGTGGATGCGCGCGATGGTGTCCTCGGCCGAGAGGTCACGCGGGATGGGCTTCTCGAGGAAGAGGCCGATGATCTCGCCGTCGCGGCTCGTGATCTCCTCGCCGACGATGACGCGGAGCTTCTCCGCGGCGAGGTCGCGCAACCGGAGCGCACCTTCGATGGTGTTGTGGTCGGTCGCGCAGACCACGTCGATGCCCGCCGCCACGAGCGCCGCGGCCTGCGCCGCGATCGGCGTCCGGCTGTCGGGCGAGTACTCGCTATGCGTGTGCATGTCGAGACGGACACGGCGTGGGGGCACGCGCCGACGATAAGACCCGAGCACGCGAGACGCTGAGACCGGTCAGAGACTCTCTGGGGCCGCCGTGCGCGGGTAGGGGTATGGACAATCGTCGTGCGGGGACTGAATGTTTGCGCACATGAGAACGCGCGCGGCAGTGATCCTGCCTGTTTTCAATGAGGGCGCAGCCGCGGCCGAGCTGGTCCGCCGCATGCCTGGGGACGTTGCGCGCGTCTTCGTCGTCGACGACGGTTCCACCGACGGCGGCTGCGAGGCCGCAGCGAGCGTGGGTGCGACGGTCTTGCGCCACGAACGCAACCGCGGGATCGGCGCGGCCATCCGCACGGGACTCGCGTCCGCGAGAGACGCCGGGTGCGATGTCGCCGTCGTCATGGCCGGCAACGGCAAGGATCGGCCCGAGGAGATCCCCGTACTGCTCGCCAGGATCGAGGCGGGACACGATTACGTTCAGGGCTCGCGCTTCGCGCCGGGTGGCGAGTCGGTACGGCTGCCCTTCGTCCGCGGCGCTCTCATCCGCGCGTTCACCGTGGTATTCCGGCTCCTCGTCGGCTTCCCTGGGACCGACGTGACGAACGGCTTCCGTGCCTATCGGTTGTCATTGCTCGACGATCCACGCATCCGGATCCATCAGCGGTGGCTCGACGGCTACGAGCTCGAGTACTACCTGCACTGGAAGTTCATCACCCTCGGCTATCGCGTCTGCGAGGTGCCGGTCACGAAGACCTACCCAACACGGCGCACCGGCTACTCGAAGATCCGTCCGGTCGTCGATTGGTGGCACATGGTGCGTCCGGTCCTGCTCCTGGCTTTGCATCTGAGGACGTGAGCGCGAGCGCGCTCTACCTCGTTGCGATCATCGTTCCCTATCTGGCGTTCGCGGCGCTGATGGCGACGCTGCTCGTATCCCGACCCCTCGCGGCACTGACGCTCGCGATCGCCGCGATCGCCGCGATCCTTTCCGTGCCTTCGCGCTGGCTGCTCGCCGCATGGATCGCGGCTGCTGCCGCGGTGTTCGTCGGCAGCGGATCTCTCCTTCCCCTGCTCGTCGCAGCGTGCATCCTGCTACTGGCCTTCTCCACGGGCGCACGTGCGGTGCGCGCGCTGACACTGGACGCGGGCATCCCCACCGCTGAGTTCGCTGCATTCGCGATCGTGCTCGGCCTGGGCGCGCTCAGCATGGTCACCCTCGGCCTCGGGCTGCTCGGAATGCTGACGCCGTGGCCCGTGCTCATCTCGCTCTTGGCGATCGCCATTCTCGGATACGGCGAGCTGCGCGCGTTGCTGAGCGCGGCCCTCCAGCGCGTGCGGCGTTCACCGACGGGTCGCGGCCACGCTCCTCGCGCCGTCGCGATCCTGGCGGTGCTCCTCATCGTCGCGCTCGTAGAGGTCGTCGCGCCGGAGCTTCAGTACGACGCGCTCAGCTACCACCTCGGTCTACCGCGTGAGTACGTTGCCGCGGCCGCGATCGTGGATCGGCCCGAGCAGCCCCAGTCGTACTACTACCTCGGCATGGACATGGACCTTCTGCTCGCGATGTTCCTCAGCGGGCAAACGGCGGCGCGACTGCTGAGCTTCGCGTACGTCCTGGTCGGCGCCGTCGCGATGTACTCGTGCGGCGCCGACCTGTTCTCGCGCCGTGCCGGAGCAATAGCCGCGGCTCTCTACCTCGCGACCCCGATGGTGGGATGGGAGGCGACCACGACCTACGTCGACGGCGCGGCGGCGACCTGTGGTCTGCTGGCCGCGGTGGCCGCGATCCGAGCCCGCCGCGACCAAAGCGTCCGTCTCGCCGTGCTCGCGGGGGCGAT
>DASQIF010000218.1:0-9757 GCA_035631715.1 Candidatus Acidiferrales bacterium | reverse complement strand
GACCGAGCGCAGAGCGCTTGCGAGGTCCGGCGCGACCGCGCGCATCGCGGGCGAGTGGAACGCCGCCGACGTGCGAAGCGGGATCACGCGTTTCGCGCCCGCAGCCTTCAGTGCCTCGATCGCCCGCTCGAAGTCACCGCGCGGTCCACTGATGACGACCTGTCCCGGCGCGTTGTCGTTCGCGATGACCATGCCCGTCCCGGCGATGGCTGCCGCGATCTTGTCCGCGTCGAGTCCGAGCACCGCGAGCATGCCTCCGGACGGATCGGCCGCCTGCATGAGCTCGCCGCGTCTGCGCACGAGGCGCACCGCGTCGGCGAGCGACAGCGCACCGGCGGCGACGAGCGCGGTGAACTCGCCGAGCGAGTGGCCCATGACCGCGACCGGCGCGGCGAGCGGCGCGGCTTCGTCGACCGCGCGGAGCGCCGCGAGGCACGCCGCGAGCAGCGCGGGCTGCGTGTTGGCGGTGCGATCGAGCTCGTCCTGCGGTCCGTCCCACGCAAGACGCTTCAGGTCGACGCCGATGGCGTCGGAGGCCTCGTCGAAGACGCGCAGGGCGGATGGGTACCGTTCGGCGAAGTCCTTCCCCATGCCGACGACTTGCGATCCCTGACCAGGGAACATCCAGACCGCACTCCCCATGAGAGCGGTGCAGTCTAGACAGAGATGGTCACGGTGCTCTACGTCGACAACGAGGTCGAGGCCGAGCTCGCGCGCGGTCTTCTCGAGAACGAGGGGATCACCGCACAGGTCCGCTTCACCGCACGCGCGGGGTACCCGCGGTACGCCGCCGGTGCGGCGGTGAGCTCCCCGCTCACGACCTTCGAGGTGCAGGTCGTCGAGAAGGACGCCGCCGAGGCGCGCCGCATTCTCGCCGGGCTCGAGCCGCGGACCGAGTCGAAGGGGCTCTGGCGGCGTCCGGTCATGCGCGGGTTCGCGATCATCGCGCTGGTGTCGATCCTCGCGCCGCTGCTCATCGCCGCGGCGCGGCAGCTTGGCGTTCTCTTCTAGATCAGACGGACTGCGTTCGCCGACACGTCAGCGGACCGTGATGACGAAGAGCGCCTGGCCGTATTCGACCGGCGCGCCCGTTGCGACGAGGACCTCTCTGATCTCGCCGTCGGCCGGCGCCGTCACTTGCGTCACATGCCCGAGCGTGTTCACACCGCCGAGGACCTCTCCGCGCGTGACGTTGTCGCCCGGATTCCACGCGCGGGGGCCATTGAAGATCCCGACGTTCGTGGCGTGCACCTTCTGCGTCTTCGGCGCGGCCGATGCCGCATCGCTCGACGCGACCCGCTCCGGGGACGGTCCGGCGGGCGAGACGACGGCACCGCGGCGGGTCACGGTCACGGAGAAGCCGTCTGCCTCGACCTCGATGGTCGACGCCGGCGAGTCCGCGAGCAGGCGCACGAGATCGTCGACCAGCCCGAGGACATGATCGGCTTCGCTCACGGCGTCCCCTTCATGAACGGGAGCTTGCGCCACCACGGCTGTGGCGGCGCGGGCGCGTCCGCGACGCCCGGTTCGACGATCGTTCCGTAGGCGCGGAACCGCTCGTAGCGCGATGACAGGAGCTCCGGGATCGCCACGCGATCGAGGCGCGTGAGCTGTGCCACGAGCGCGCGCTTGACGGCCGCGGCCGTCGCCTCGTGGTCGGTGTGCGCGCCGCCGGCGGGTTCGGGGATGAGCGCGTCGACGACGCCGAGGTCCAGCAGGTCGGGGCCGGCCAGGCGCGCGGCCTTCGCGGCGCGTTCGGCCTCCGACGGGCTCCGCCACAGGATCGCGGCCGATCCCTCGGGCGATATCACGGAGTAGATCGCGTTCTGCATCGCGAGGACGACGTCGCCGACCGCGAGGGCGAGCGCGCCCCCGGATCCGCCCTCACCGAGGATCACCACGATGATCGGCGTCTGCAGCCGCGTCATGGTGAAGATCGCTTTCGCGATCGCCTCAGCTTGTCCACGCTCCTCGCCTTCGGGTCCGGGATACGCGCCGGGCGTGTCCACGAGCGTGATGAGCGGCAGGTGGAACTTTTCGGCGAGTCGATAGAACCGGATCGCTTTGCGGTAGCCCTCGGGATGCGGCATCCCGAAGTTGCGCGTGATGTTCTCCTCGGTCGATGCGCCCTTCTGCTCGCCCACCACCATGACCGGCCGTCCGTCGAGCTCCGCGATGCCGCCGACGATGGCGGGGTCGTCGCGGAAGCCGCGATCGCCGTGCAGCTCCTGGAAGCGATCGAAGACCCGCTCGATGATGTCGAGCGCGTGCGGGCGCTTGATGTTGCGCGCGGCCTGGACCGCGTCCCAGGCTGACACGCGACCGGCGATGCGCGCCGAGTCGGTGATGAGGTCGGCGTCGTCCGCGAGGTGCCCGTTGCCCTCGATCTTCTTCGTCCCCATCATGCGTTCGAGCATCGACATGTCTTAGAGGCTCCAGCGCACGTCGCTCTGCCCCGCGTTGAACGCACCGAGCAGGAACGACAGGCGCTCCTTCAACTGTGGCCGCGGCACGATCTGATCGAGGAAGCCGCGTTCGAGAAGGAACTCCGACTTCCCGAACCCGACCGGCAGCTTCTCGCCCACGGTCCCGCTCGTGACGCGCTCGCCCGAGAAGCGGATGAGGGCGCCGGGCTCCGCGAGGACCACGTCGCCGAGAGACGCGTACGACGCGAGCACGCCGCCGGTGGTCGGGTCGGTGATGATGCTCACGTACGGCACGCGCGCGTCGTCGAGCCGCGCGAGCGCCGACAGGATCTTCCCCATCTGCATGAGCGCGAGGGTCCCTTCCTGCATGCGCGCGCCGCCCGACGCCGACACGACGACCAGCGCGTTGCGCGTCGCGAGCGAGCGCTCAGCGGCGCGCGTGATCTTCTCGCCGACGACGCTGCCCATGGATCCGCCCATGAACTCGAAGTCCATGACGACGAGCTCGACGGGGTTGCCGCCGATGCTCGCGGTGCCGGCGATGGCCGCGTCCTTCTCGCCGCTCTTCGCCTGCGCGGCCGCGATGCGCTCCGGGTACGGCTTGCTGTCGGTGAACCCGAGCGGGTCGCCAGACTCGAGCGCGCCGTCGTGCTCGACGAACGAGCCCTTATCCGCGAGGAGCTCGATGCGCTCGCGCGCGGCCATGCGGAAGTGGTGCTCGCACTTTGTGCACACGTTGAGATTGCGCGCGAGCTGCTTGTTGAAGAGCATCTCGGCGCAGTTCGGACACTGCGTCCACAGGTGTGACGGGAACTCCTTCGGCTTCCGACCGAAGGGCATCCTCAGTCTCACGTCAGTTGGTCTTCACGGTACCAGCACACCCCCACGACCCCGGGGCCGGCGCGGGCGCCGATCACCGGCCCGGCCTCGGCCATCCAGTGCTCGACGCAGTGGAAACGCTCCTGCATCCACTCGCCGATGGCCCTGGCGCGCTCGGGGTCGTTCGTGTGCAGCGTGCAGGCATGGACGCGCGTGCCGCTCGGGACGCGCTCGGAGATGATCTCCTTGAGGCGCGAGACCGCTTTGTCGCGCGTGCGCACGCGGTCGATGGCATGGACCACGCCATCCTTCACCTCGAGGATCGGCTTGACCTGCAGCATCGAGCCGAAGAGCGCCTGCGCGCCCGAGACGCGGCCCGAGCGCTTCAGGTACTCGAGCGTGTCGGCGAGCGCGAGCAGTGGGATGCGTCCGGACATCCGGTGTGCGAGCGCGATCGCGTCGTCGAACGAGCCACCGCTGCGCCGCTGGCGCCCGATGGCGGTGGCGATGAGGCTGATGCCGCCCGCAAGTGAACGCGTGTCGATGACCTCGATACGCGTGCCGGGCATCGCCTGCGCGGTGGTCGTCGCGACCGAGTACGTGCCCGAGAGCTCGGTCGCGATGGTGAGCACGATCATCTTCGTGATCCCCTCGCGCGCGATGTTGTCGTACACGTCTCGGCACTCGCCCATCGAGGGCTGCGACGTTCCCGTCAGCACGCCCGGCGCCGCGATCTTCCGGTAGAACTCGTCGGCGGTGAGGTCGACGTTCGCCGTGAACGTTTCCTTGCCGATGTCGACGTGCAGCGGAAGCAGACGCAGATCGAATTCGCGCTGCACCTCGGGCGACTGGCACGACGTGCCGTCGACAACGATCGCGTACCGGTCCATCTATCGCGCTCTCACTGTTTCACGCGAGCGTCACGTCGCCGCTCACGACACGTTCGGCGCCGCTCGCGGTGTGCACGAGGAGCGCGCCCTCGTCGTCGATCGCGGTCGCGGTCCCGCTGAACTCGCGCCCATCGAGGCGCACCTTCACAGCGCGACCGAGCACGACCGAGCGCTCCCGCCACTCGTCGAGCGCCGCGGCGCGATCGTTCACCGCGGTGAGGCGGTCGATCTCCGTCGTGAGGCGCGCGAGGAGCGCGAGCCGGTCGCTGTCGTGGCCGGCGAGCGCGAGCGACGTCGCGATCGCCCGCAGCTCCGGCGGGAAGTCGGACGCGCGCTGGTGCACGTTGACGCCGATACCCAGCACGAGCACCCCTCCGCTGCCGTCCGACGTCGCATGCGCGAGCACGCCCGCGATCTTCCCCTGATCCAGCCGGACGTCGTTGGGCCATTTTAGGCGGGCACCCTCGCATCCCAGCGAGGCGAGCGCGCGCGCGACCGCCACGCCCGCGAGTGCGGCGAAGAGCGCAGGCGCGGCCGGCGCGGGCCGCATGATCCACGAAGCGAGGAGGCCCGTGCCGGGTGCCGCATCCCACACGCGGCCGCGCGTGCCGTGACCCGCGTCCTGCGCATCGGCCACGACGATGCCGCGGGCCGCGCCGTGTTCCGCGAGCTCGCGCGCGCGTGTCTGGGTCGAGCCGATCCGCGCGTGGTACTCGACGTCGCGGCCCAGCTCGCGTCCGATCGCCGATGCGACCGCGGGATGCGCGAGAAGCGCGAGTCGCGCCACCGTCGGGGCGCTAGCGGCCGATGACGACGGGGACCGAGACCAGTTCGTCGATCGTGCCGTCCTTGGGGCTCGTGTCGTACACCTGTATCACGCCGATCGTGTCCGCCGATGGCGGCGGGTACGACGCGGTCACGCTGAATGCGCCGCGGCCGGGGGCGCCGGCGCTCGCGGTCGTGCCGCCTTGCGCCAGGACTTTGCCGCCGCCGTCAACTATGCGCCACTGCAGCGCGGCCTCGAACACGCTCGCATCGCCCTTGATCGTCACCGGCGTGGTGATGCGGGTATTCGAGAGCGGCGCAGTCACGGTGATGCTGCCCTTCGATGATGTGATCGGCGTCGGAGCGGCGGATGCGGTCACGCGCGCCGTCGCCGCTACCGTCGCGGTCGGGCTCGGGGTCGGCGTCGGTGAGGGCAGCACGATCGCACCTCCGCACGCGGTGCCGAGCGCGAGCCCGACGATGAGGATCCGCTTCATCGTTCGCGCACCTGCGCACCGGCCGCGCGCACACGCAACATGCGTCCGCGACCGCCGACGCCGTGCGCGACCGCGGTCTCCTCCATCGCGGCGACGACGCGAGGCGCCAGCCGCACCGGCGCGATCGCGAGCACGCTCGGTCCCGCGCCGGAGAGCGCGGCGCCGAAGGCGCCGGCGTCGCGCGCCGCGGCGATGATCTCGGCGAGCGCGGGCACCACGGTCGTGCGTGCCTCCTGGTGCAGCCGATCGGCCATGGCGACCGAGAGCAACGCGCCGTCGCTCCGCATCACAGCGGCCACGAGCGCGGCCGCGTGCGCCAGATTGAAGACGGCATCTGCGCGCGTGACCTGAGCGGAGAGGAGGCCGCGCGCCTTCTCCGTCTCGAGATGCGCGCTCGGGATGTAAACGCAGACGCGCCACGCGCTCGGGAAGGGGATGCGCGTCGTGTACGGGCCGTGGTCGTCGGGCAGCGTAACCGTGAGCGCGCCGTACAGGGCCGCGGCGACGTTGTCCGCGTGTCCCTCGACTTCGCTCGCGACGCGCAGGAGCGTGCGGCGATCGAGGGGCTCGCCTAAGAGCGTGTTGGCGGCCACCGCGCCGCCGACGATGGCCGCCGCGCTCGAGCCGAGGCCGCGCGAGACCGGGATCGCGGTGTGCTGCTCGACGTGCTGGGGCGCGATGTCCTTTCCCGCGGCCTTCGCGACGGCGCGCGCCGCGACGACGAAGAGATTGTCGTCGCCGGCCGGCAGCCCGTCGCCGTTCGTCGTGAAGGTCCACGTCCGGCCCGCGCGCACCTCGTACTCAGCGAGGAGCGGCAGCGCCACGGCGAACGAGTCGAAGCCCGGACCGAGGTTCGCGCTCGACGCCGGGACGCGGACTTTCATGCCGACGACAGCGCGCGCCGGACCGCGTCGGTCGTCGCGTCGACCAGGGTCGGCGCCTCGGCGAGCGCCTGCGCGGTGTCCGGATCCTTCAGGCCGTTGCCGGTGAGCACGCACACGACGCGGCGGACGCCGCGCATCGTCCCGGCCTGGGCGCGCTTGCGCAGACCGGCCAGCGACGCCGCGCTCGCCGGCTCGCAGAACACCCCCTCGTGCCGCGCGACATCGCGGTACGCGGCGAGGATCTCGTCGTCGGTGACCGCCTCGATGGCGCCGCCCGACTCGTCGCGCGCGCGGATCGCGCCATCCCACGACGCGGGCATGCCGATGCGGATCGCGGTCGCGACGGTGTGCGGCTCGGCGACGGGCTTTCCCGTGACGAGCGGGGCCGCGCCCGCGGCCTGGAAGCCGTACATGCGCGGACGCGTGCGCGACATCTTCACGTTCGCGGCCTCGACGAACCCGCGCCAGTACGCGGTGATGTTGCCGGCGTTGCCGACCGGGATGCAGAGCGCGTCGGGCGCGTCACCGAGCGCCTCGCAGACCTCGAACGCCGCGGTCTTCTGTCCTTCGATGCGATACGGGTTGATGCTGTTCACGATCGTCGCCTCGCCCGACGCGCCGAGCTCGCGCACCACCTCGAGCGCGGCGTCGAACGCGCCGCGGATCGCGACGATGCGCGCACCGAACGCGATCGCCTGCACGAGTTTCCCCATCGCGACGTAGCCCGCGGGGAGCACCACCGCGCAGGTGAGGCCGGCGTGCGCCGCGTAGGCGGCCGCGGACGCCGACGTGTTTCCGGTCGACGCGCACAGCACCGCGCGCGCGCCCTCCTCGACCGCCTTCGCCACCGCGACGACCATGCCGCGGTCCTTGAACGATCCCGTCGGGTTGTTGCCCTCGACCTTCAGCCACACCTCGTCGATGCCGCACTCCCGCTCGAAGAACTTCGCGCGCACGAGAGGCGTCGCACCCTCACCGAGCGTGAGGCGCGGCGTGCGTGTCGTGACCGGAAGATGCGCGGCGTAGCGCTCAATGAGCGTCGGCGGCACCGAGGGATGGTACCTGCGCCCTAGCATTGCCCGATGCGGCTCAACGAATGGGATCGTCAGCTGTTGCGGGTGGTCGGCGTGCTCGTCGCCGTATTCCTCGCGATCCAGGTCTTCATCCTCGTGTGGCAGGCCGTCGGCACGGTCGCCGATGTGTTGCTCGTGTTCCTCGCCGCGTGGGCGGTCGCGTATCTCCTCGCTCCGCTGGTACGGCGCATCGACGCCGTGACGCCGCTCGACCGCACGTTCTCCGTCGTCGTCGTGTACGTCGCGATCGCGGTGCTGCTCGTGATCGTGGGCGCCCTCGTGGTGCCGCCGCTCTCGCAACAGCTCTCCGACCTCATCACCCGCGCGCCCGAGTACGGGGACCGCGCGGGCCAGGCCGTCCTGAGCATGCAGAACTCGCTCGCATCCGCCGGGATCAAGGTGGACCTCGCCGACCTCTACGGGACGCTGCCCGAGCGGGTCGGCACGATCGCGGGCACGTACGCGAAGGACATCCTCGGCGTCGTCTCGGCGACGGCGGGCGTGCTCTTCAACCTCACCCTCGTGCTCATCATCGCGTTCCTCATGCTCATCGACGGCGACTCGCTCTGGCATCGTTTCACCGCGCGCCTGCCGATCCGCCGCCGCCGCGAGGCCGAGATGTTCCGCGAGAGCGCGGACCGGTCGTTCGGCGGCTTCATCCGCGGGTCGCTGATCCTCGGCACGCTCTACGGCATCGTCACGTTCGTCATCCTCGCCGCGTTCAGCGTGCCGTTCGCGGGAGTGCTCGCGGTCGTCTCAGGGCTCACGGTGATCATCCCGTTCTTCGGCCCGATCATCGCGATGATCCCCGTGCTCGCGGTCACCGCCGTCGCGGCGGGCGACCGTCTGCTTCCGGTGTTCATCGCGATCGCGCTGGTGCAGCAGATCACGCTGAACGTGATCAGCCCGCGGATCATGTCGAAGAGCATCGGCATCCACCCGATCTTCGTCTTCTTCGCGCTGCTCATGGGCGCGCGAGTCGCGGGCTTCTGGGGTGTCGTGCTCGCGATGCCGGTCGCGGGGATCCTCAACACCTTCGGCCACTACCTGTGGGACGTCACCATCGGACGTCCCGCCGATCACGACGAGCTCGTGGTCGAAGCGTCGTGACGGCGCACCCGCACATCCTCGTCACCAACGACGACGGCATCGACGCCGACGCGCTCCTGCCGCTGGCCGACGCGCTCGGGACCATCGGCGACGTCGACATCATCGTGCCCGAGGACAACTGGAGCGGCGCGTCGCACAGCATCACGCTGCGCCGCCCGCTGCGCGTGCGCCCGACGAAGCTGCGCAGCGGCCACCCCGCCTTCATGTCGGATGGCTCGCCCACCGATTGCGTGCGCCTCGCTGCGCTCGGATTCCTCCCCCAGCGACCCGACCTCGTCGTGGCAGGCATCAACCGCGGAGCGAACCTGGGCGACGACATCACGTATTCCGGCACGGTCGCGGCGGCGATGGAAGGGCTGATCTCGGGCATCCCGTCGATCGCGATCTCCATCGACGCGTTCGGCGCGAGCATCGACTACGGCCCGAGCGCGTCGTTCGCGGCGCTGCTCGCGCGCAACATCCTCGATCGCGGCTTCGCGCCCGACTCGCTCCTGAACGTGAACATGCCCGCCCTGCCGCGCGATGCCATCCAGGGCGTCGAGGTGACGCGCCTCGGCAAGCGCACGTACCGCGACAAGCTCATCGAGCGACTCGATCCGTTCGGCAACCCGTACTACTGGCTCGGCGGCCCCGCGGTGCGCGGCGAGGCCGAGCCCGGCACCGACATCGCCGCGATCCTCGCGGGGAAGATCAGCGTCACGCCGATCTCGCTCGACCTCACGAACCACACCCTGCTCGAGGAGCTCGCGGCGTTCGACTGGGGCTGGTCGGCGCCGGTCGAGGTCAGCGCCGAGGAGTAGCTAGGCGAGGGCCGCGGCAGGCTTGTCCGCGGTCGTCGATGTCCGCGCGCGGACCAGCGACGCGACGATCGTGGTGACGGCACACAGCATCATCGCGGTCACGAGCATCGCCCACCGCGTGCCGTCAACGACATCCCCGCCGGCGAAGGATCCGCCGGTCACGACGTCGTACACCGCGGCCGGGATTGCCACGCCGAGCGACGTCCCGATCTGCCGCACGCTGTTGAAGACTGCCGCCGCGATGCCGGCGTCTTGCGGCGCGAATTCCGCGACCGCTCCCGCGGCGCTCGTTACGAGCACGAAGCTCATCACGACGCCGAGCGGCAGCTCGATCGCGGCCACGAGCGCGAGCGGCGACGACGCGTCGAGCGCGACCAGCGCGATCGCTCCGAGCGCGGAGCCCACGAGGCCGATGAGGAGCGTCGTGCGGTGCCCGATGCGGGCCACGAGGCCGCCGACGCGCGGGACGGTGAAGAACCCGAGCAACGGCCAT
>DASQIF010000217.1:0-4908 GCA_035631715.1 Candidatus Acidiferrales bacterium | reverse complement strand
TGGATGGCGAACTACACCGCGATCGAGATCCACCCGTGGCTCGCCCGCGTCGACGACCCCGAGCATCCCGACATCGCGATCATCGACCTCGACCCCTCGGCCGGCTCGACCTGGGACGACGTGAAGGAGACCGCCGCGCTCGTGCATGACGTGCTCGACGAGCTCGGCATCGTGGGGTTCCCGAAGACCACCGGCTCGCGCGGTATCCACATCTACGTGCCGATCGCGCGTCGCTACACCTTCGAGGAGTCGCGCGGCTTCGTGTTCGACGTCGGGAAGATCGCGCGCGAACGCAAGCCGAAGCTCGTGACGCTCGAGACGGTGAAGGACCGCCGCCGCGGCATCTACATCGACTACCTGCAGAACGTCGGAGGCAAGACGACCGCCGGTGCGTACAGCGTCCGCCCGATCAGACGCGCGCCGGTCTCCGCGCCGCTGCGCTGGGAGGAGATCGGGAGCCTCGGCCGCCCCGACGCGTTCACCATCCGCAACATGGGCGAGCGCCTCGCGTCGACCGGCGATCTGCTCGCCGGGATGCTCGCCCTCGAGCAGTCACTCCCGACCGCGACGGTGTCGGCGCCGAGGACACCGGCGCGCCGCGCGTCAAAAAAGAAGTGACTCGCGCGGCCGTCCTCGCGCCCGGGTACGGCGGGACTGCCACGCAGCCGATCCTGCGTTCGCTCGTGAAAGCGCTCGCCGCATACGGCATCGATGGGCTGCCCATCACGTTCCGCTCGAAGCGCCCGAGCCGCGAGTACGCCGACGAGCTCGACGATCTCCGCATCGCGCGTGACGAGCTTCGCAAGACGCATCAGAAGGTCGCGCTCGTGGGCCGCAGCTACGGCGGCCGCATGTGCGCGTTCCTCGCGGAGCGCGAGCCGCCCGACGCCCTCGCGATCATCGGGCACCCCATCGCACCACCGGATCGGCCACGGCCGCGCGACGAGGCGGCGCTCGCGGCGCTCATCTGCCCGACGCTCGTCGTACAAGGAAGCGAGGACGAGCTCGGTCCGGTCGCCGTGCTCGAGCGGATCGCGGGGCAGAACCCGCGCATCGATCTCGTCGTGATACCGGGCGCCGGTCACGAGCTCGGCGCCAAGACGCGTGAGGCCGTCGATCACGTGGCGCGCTGGCTCGACGCGTCGCTGCGCTAAGCGTGGCGCGCGCGACATTCGGCGCTGAGCCTCCGGCCCTCCTTCACAACTCCTTCACGTCGCGGGGCGACGCTGTGGATGCATCGAAAGGAGATGTCATATGAGTACCGCAAGGACCATCGCCACTCTGGTCGTCCTCGCCATCGTCGGCATCATCGGGTACCAGATCGGCGTATCGCAGAACATCGCCGCGCAGATCCCGGCCGGGACGGCCGTCGCGCCTTACTACTACGGACCGCATTGGTTCGGCTTCGGCTTCGGGTTCCTGGGCTTCCTCTTCCCGCTGTTCTTCCTTTTCCTGATCTTCGGCCTGCTCCGGGCAGCGATGTGGGGCGGTCGCGGTTGGGGCGGCGGCTACGGACACATGTCACGTCGCGAACGCCTCGAGGACATCCACCGCGAGCTCCACGGCGAGAAGCCGCAGAGCGGCGGGACATCCTCGACCAGCACCTAGCATCCGCGCGATGAAGACGGTCCTCGTCGTCGACGACGAGCCGAAGATCGTGCAACTGGCGCGGGACTATCTCGAGCACGCGGGCTTCACAGTCGCGGGCGCCTCCGATGGACGGGAGGCGCTCGCGGCGTTCAGGTCCGGCGCGCCCGATCTGATCGTCCTCGACCTCGGCCTCCCGCATGTCGACGGGCTCGATGTCGCGCGCACCATCCGCAAGACGTCGAACGTGCCCATCGTGATGCTCACCGGCCGCGGCGACGAATCGGACCGCATCGCGGGCCTCGAGCTCGGTGCGGACGACTACATCACCAAGCCCTTCAGCCCGAAGGAGCTCGTGGCGCGTGTGCGGGCGGTCCTGCGGCGTGCCGACACCGCGTCGGCGCCCGCGGAGACGCTCCGCGCCGGCGACGTGACCATCGACGTCCCGCGCATGTCGGTGCACGTCGGTGAGAAGACCGTCGACCTCACGCCGACCGAGTTCCAGCTCCTCGTCACGATGGTGCGGGCGCCTGGACGCGTGTTCACCCGCGCGCAGCTGCTCGACGCTGTGCACGGCGTCGCGTTCGAGTCGTACGAACGCGCCATCGACGCGCACGTGAAGAACATCCGCCGCAAGCTCGAATCCGATCCGCGCGAGCCTCACTACCTGCTCACCGTTCACGGCGTCGGCTACCGATTTGCGGATGAGCGGTGAGCGAGGAGCGGTTCAGCCGCGGGCCGGCGCCGTCGGGCGCGGACCCGCGGCGC
Source organism: Candidatus Acidiferrales bacterium (assembly GCA_035631715.1). Classification (GTDB taxonomy): domain Bacteria; phylum Chloroflexota; class Limnocylindria; order P2-11E; family P2-11E; genus CF-39. Next base: position 2,553 of record DASQIF010000217.1, on the reverse strand, counting down.
GGCGGGCGGCCTCCGTGGTGGCCTGAGGGCGAGGCATTCCCGCCCGCGGGCTGGCAGCGCCGGCACCCGACGTTCGCGCGCCGCTGGATGTTCTTCGCGTTCGCCGCCTTCGTGCTCTTCATGGTGTTCGTCGCGACGGCGGTCACGGTGGTCCTGCAGGTCATCGCGACGATGTCGGGCGGTGGGCCACCGCACCCGCTCGTGGTCATCGCGGCGTTCCTCCTCGTGTTCTTCCTCGCGACCGGTGGCATGCGCGGGGCCGCCAGCGTCACGCGGCCGGTACGCCAGCTCATCGAGGCGGCGGAGAACATCCAGCGCGGAGACTTCACGACACGCGTGCAGGAGCGAGGGCCGCGCGAGGTCCGCTCGCTCGGACGCGCCTTCAACGCGATGACCGCCCGCCTTCAGCAGAGCGAGACCGAGCGGCGGCGCCTCCTCGCGGATGTCACGCACGAGCTGCGCACGCCGCTCACGGTCATCCAGGGCAACATCGAGGCGCTCATCGACGGCGTGCATCCCGCGGACGAGGCGCACTTTCGCGCGATCCTCGATGAGACGCACGTGCTCTCGCGGCTCATCGACGATCTGCGCATCATCTCGATGGCCGAATCCGGGGCGCTCGCGCTCCATCGTGAGCGGACGGATATGGCGGAGCTGGTCCGCGACGTCGTGACCTCGTTCGAGCCCGCGGCGACGACGCAGGGCCTGCGCCTCGACACGAAGGTGTCCATGGGGAACGTCGTGGCCGAGGTGGACCCGATCCGCGTTCGCGAGATCCTCTCGAACATCCTCGCGAACGCGCTCCGCTACACCCCGCGCGACGGGAGCATCGAGGTCACCGTCACGCCGTTCGACAGCGACATCTCGGTGGCCGTGCACGACACCGGTCCGGGCATCGCCGCCGACGTCCTGCCCAACGTCTTCGACCGGTTCACGCGGTCTCCCGAATCACCCGGCGCCGGTCTCGGCCTCGCGATCGCCAAGAGCCTCGTGACCGCGCACGGCGGCACGATCACCGCCCAGAGCGTGCCCGGCCTGGGCACGACGATCCGCTTCAGCGTGCCGCGCGCCGCCGCCTAAGGGGCCTTCTCGATCTCCGTGTCCATCTGCGCGCGCTGCAGCTTGCCGGAGAAGTCGACGTAGATGGACTTCCACTCTGAGTACACGTCGAGCGCGGCGCGGCCGGCCTCGCGGTGGCCGTTGCCGGTCGACTTCATGCCGCCGAACGGCAGCTGGATCTCCGCGCCGATCGTCCCCGCGTTCACGTACACGAGGCCGGTCTCGGCGTCGCGCATGAAGCGGAACGCGTTGTTCACGTTCTTCGTGTAGACGGAGCACGAGAGGCCGTACTTCGTCGAGTTCAGCACCTTGATCGCCTCGTCGATGCCGTTCACCTCGATCACCGCGGTGACCGGGCCGAAGATCTCCTCCTGCGCGACGCGCATGTTCGGCTTCACGTCCACCAGCACGGTGGGCTCGTGGAAGAACCCCTTCGCGAGCGCGCCCTCCTTCGGGATGCGTCCGCCGGTCGCGATCGTCGCGCCCTCTTTCTCGGCGATGGGCATGTACGACGCGACCTTCTCCTGCGCCTGCCGGGACACGACCGGTCCGAGATCGGTGCCCGCGTCGAGCCCGTGGCCCATCTTCATCTTCTTCGCGCGGCCGACGAGCTTGTCGATGACGTCGTTCGCAACGCCCTTGTGCGCGATGACACGCGACGCGGCGGTGCAGCGCTGGCCCGACGTGCCGAAGGCCGACCAGAGGATGCCCTCGATCGAGAGGTCGACGTCGGCGTCGTCGAGCACGACGATCGCGTTCTTCCCGCCGAGCTCGCAGGAGACGCGCTTCAGCATGCGGCCCGCGATCTCCGAGAGATGCGCGCCGGCCTCGCTCGACCCGGTGAACGAGACGAGGTCCACCTGCGGATGCGTGACGAGGTGGTCGCCGATCTCGCCGCCCGGGCCGAGGACGAGATTGAGCACGCCCTTCGGCAGCCCGGCCTCCTCGAGGATCTCGACGAGGCGCACCGCGAGCATCGGCGTGTAGGACGCCGGCTTGAACACGACGGTGTTGCCGAGGACGAGCGCGGGCATGATCTTCCACGTCGGGATCGCGAACGGGAAGTTCCATGGCGTGATCGCGGCGACGACGCCATGCGGATGCCGCATGCTCATCGCCCACTTGTTCGGGAGCTCCGCGGGGACCACGTCGCCGAACTGGCGGCGGCCCTCGCCGGCGATGTAGTAGGTCATGTCGATGCCCTCTTGGACATCGCCGCGCGCCTCGGCGAGCACCTTGCCCATCTCGCTGGTCATCTCGCGCGCGAGGTCGTCCTTGCGGCGGAGCATGATCTCGCCGGCCTTGTAGAGGATCTCGCCCCGCTTCGGCGCGGGAAAGAGCCGCCACATGTCGGCCGCGCGATGCGCGGCGTCGATGGCCTTGTCCACGTCGGCCGCGCTCGACTTCGTCGCCGTCGCGATGAGCTCGCCCGTCGCCGGGTCGAGATCCTCGAACGCGTCGCCGGACGCCGAGTCGACCCAGCGCCCATCGATG
>DASQIF010000216.1:0-3984 GCA_035631715.1 Candidatus Acidiferrales bacterium | reverse complement strand
CACCTACGGGCCATCGCAGTCCGGCGCGGCCGTCGCAGCCGCCGTCGCGGGTCATCAGCGCGGTGTCGTCGCGTCGGTGAACAACCCGAGCGAGGGGCTTCGCTTCTACGACGGCGCCGACAACAAGATGCGACCGCTGTGCGCGTTCCTGGCGGACAGCCCGAAGACCGGCATTTACACCGGCCTCGCCACCTGCAAGTCGCAGGGCATCCCGATCGACGACTACTTCATCATGCGGGCGATCGTCGCGTCGCCGGGACTCAGCGCGGCTCAGCAGGCGTTCTGGGTCGACGTGTTCAAGAAGGTGTACGACTCGGCCGAATGGAAGAAGTTCATGGACGACAACGTCCTTCAGCCTGACTTCCGGACGGGCGTCGAGTTCCGTCAGTTCCTCAGCCAGTACCAACAGCTCCACCAGGACATCGCGACGAAGTTCAAGTGGGTCCAATAGCGACTTCGTGAGGCCCTATCAGGTAGGAACAGCGGCGGCGATCGTTCTGATCGCCGCCGCTGCCATGTTCGACTCCCGTGCGGCCTGGTCCCCCGCCGCCGGCACCGCACCTGGCGATGTCGGCGCGGCGTGGTACCCGTTCTGGGCCGCGACGATCATGGGCGTCTCCTGCGTCTTCGTGGCGTACCAAGCGTTCGTGGTCCCGCAGGCGAAGGAGGGTGTCTTCGCAAGCGCGGGTAGCCTCATCGCGGTCCTCAAGCTCGTGGTGCCGATGGTCGCGTACGCGATCTCGTTCGCGTGGCTCGGCTTCTACCTCGCCACGGCGTTGTACATGGGTGGATTCGCGGCGTTCCTCGGCCGGTACAAGTGGTTCTGGTCGCTCGCGAGCGCGGTCATCACGCCGCTCGCGATCTACCTGATGTTCGAGGTCGGCTTCAAGCTCAGCCTGCCGAAGAGCGTCTTCTACCCCGGCATTCCGTTCTGATGGAGGTCCTCGGCAACCTCGCCGGTGGCTTCGCGACCGCGCTCCAACCGATCAACATCGCGTTCCTGCTGCTCGGCGTCACGCTCGGGCTTGTGATCGGCGTGTTGCCGGGCCTCGGCGGCACGAGTGGCGTCGCGATCCTCCTTCCGATCAGCGTGGTCATCGCCCGCGGCGACATCGCCGGCGCCAACTCGACGACCGCGGTCATTCTGCTCGCGGGCATCTACTGGGGCGCGCTGTTCGGCGGCGTGATCACGTCGATCCTCTTCAACATCCCAGGCGAGCCGTGGTCGGTCGTGCTGCTGTTCGACGGCTTCCCGCTCGCGAAGAAGAAGGGGAAACCGGGGCTCGCGCTCACGTCGTCGTTCCTCTCGTCATTCGTGGGCGCGTTCATCGCGACCTTGATGTTCACCTTCTTCGCGCAGTGGATCGCGGAGCGCGCGTTGTCGTTCGGGCCGCCGGAGCGCTTCGCGGTCTTCGTGCTGTCGTTCGCGACGCTCGTCGGCCTCGGGGCGGAGTCGCCGTTCAAGGCGCTCGCCATGCTGGCGCTCGGGCTCCTCCTTGCGGCCGTCGGCTTCGACACGATCACCGGATCGCAGCGGCTCATCCCGCTCGCCGGTGTGGACAACGAGGCCATCCGGAGCTTCCAGATCAACATGCTCGCTGGCATCGGGTTCGTCCCGGTCACCATCGGGCTCTTCGGGATCGGCGAGATCCTGGCATCGGCCGAGGAGCAGGGCATCGGCTACATGGAGCAGATCAGCGCGAAGCTCGGCTTCAAGGACCTCGTCGACGCCTTCGCCGCGCTCCGCCAGCGTCTGCGCCTGGTGGTGTCGAACGCCGTGATCGGATTCCTCTTCGGCGTCCTCCCGGGCCACGGCGCGACGGCGGCGTCGTTCCTCGGCTACGGCCTCGCGCGGCAGTACGCGAAGAACAAGGAGGACTTCGGAAAGGGCGAGATCAGCGGGATCATGGGTCCACAGGCAACCGCCGACGCCGCGGGCGTCGCGTCCCTCGTGCCCATGGTCACCCTCGGCGTTCCCGGGTCACCGACCTCCGCCGTGATCATGGCCGGCCTCTTCGTCTGGGGACTGCAGCCGGGGCCACTCCTCTTCACCGAGCACAAAGAGTTCGTGTGGGGCCTCATCGCGAGCATCTACCTCGGTCATTTGCTCACGTTCATCATCTGCCTGCTCGCGGTGCCGCTGCTCGCGGCGATCATGCGCGTCCCCTACGCGGTGATCACGCCCTTCATCGTGGTCATCTCGATCATCGGCTCCTACTCGCTCAACAACTCGATGCTCGACGTGGCCTGGACGATCATCTTCGGACTGATCGGGTACTGGCTGCGCAAGATGAAATACCCGCTCGCGCCGCTCGTCGTCGCGCTCGTCCTCGGGGATTCCGCGGAGCGCGAGCTGCGCAAGAGCCTCATCGCCGGCGCGGGCAATCCGTCGATCTTCTTCTTCAGCCCGCTGTCCACGCTGTTGCTCGTCATGTCCGTCGTGGTGATCGCGCTCCCGATCCTGCGAACGGTCCGCGCGCGGATGCGCGGCGTACCGGTCGCGCCGCCAGCGGCCGCAGACTAGACGGCGTTGTCGCCGGCACGCACGAGGTCGCGATGAGCCCGCTCGACATCGTCCTGATCGTCGCGGCGTTCGCGCTCATCCTCATCGGTGCCGAGGCGTTCACCGACGGCGTCGAGTGGCTCGGCCGGATGCTGCATATGAGCGAGGGCGCGACCGGGAGCATCCTCGCGGCGATCGGCACGGCGACACCCGAGACGCTGATCCCCGTGATCGCGATCCTGTTCACGAACTCGGCGGACGCGGACGAGATCGGCGTCGGCGCGATCCTCGGCGCGCCGTTCATGCTCGGGACGCTGGTCATGCTCCTGATCGGGCTGGTCGCGTTCCTGCTGCGCAAGCAGCGCGGCCGCGACACGCTGCGGGTCGACGCGGCGCACGCGACACGCGACCTCTCCTTCTTCCTCGTCCTCTACACCCTCGCCCTCGCGCTCGCCGTCGCACCCGCCGAGCTTCGTTTCCTCAAGGGCTACCTCGGGTGGATCTTCCTGCCCTCGTACTTCGTCTACCTGTACCTCGTGCTTCGGACGCCGAGCGGATCCGCCGCAGACGTGGAGGAGGCCGCCGAGGAGGCCGAGGCGTTCGAGGAGCTGAACTTCGCGAGCTACCTCCGGCGTCTCGGCGTGCGCGTCGCGCCGACGCGGCCGCCCTTCTGGCTCGTGCTCACGCAGGTGCTCGTCTCGTTCGGCGCGATCCTCCTCGGCGCGCGCTTCTTCGCCGACTTCGTCGAGCATTTCTCGCACGCCATGGGCTTCAACACGCTTCTCGTCGCGCTGATCCTCGCGCCGCTCGCGACCGAGCTGCCGGAGGCGGCGAACAGCCTGATCTGGACGCGCGAGGGCAAGGACGTCATCGCGCTCGGGAACGTCGCCGGGGCGATGGTCTTCCAGTCCACGATCCCGGTGACGCTCGGCGTCCTCCTCACGCCGTGGCAGCTCGGCCAGTTCGGAACGGTCGCCGCGGTGTTCGCCCTCGTGTCGGCGGCGATCATCTGGGTGCAGCTGCGCCTGCGGGCCAAGGAGAACGCGCTTCCGGTATCAGCGCTCATGTTCGGCGGGAGCCTGTATGTCGTGTTCCTCGGTTACATCCTCTGGTCGGTGCTCGCGTAGGGGCACGGCGGGGGCGGCGTGCCTAGAATCCGTCCGACGCGGGAGCGCTTCCGCCCCGCACATTGAGGGAGGTCGAGACCAGCACATGAAGCGTCTCTACACGCTCGCATTCATCTTCACGATCCTCGCGTCGACCAGCTGCGGTGCGCTCGGCGTGGGTGGCTCGTCCATAAAGATCGGGCTCGTCACGGACATCGGTGGCCTGAACGACAAGAGCTTCAACGCTCTCGCCAACCAGGGCCGCCTCGACGCGCAGAGCCAGCTCGGCGTGACCACGTCGGTCATCGAGTCCAAGAAGCAAGAGGACTACGTCCCGAACCTCACGACCTTCGCGCAGCAGAACTACGACCTCGT
>DASQIF010000215.1:0-4438 GCA_035631715.1 Candidatus Acidiferrales bacterium | reverse complement strand
CGCCGACGGTGGCGCGACCGTCGCTGACGGCGCGACGGTCGGGGAGGGGCCGGCGGCCGGCGCGCCGCCGCAGGCGGACACCACCAGAGCCAACGCGGCGAGGGGACGGAGCATCACCACACCTACCTGCGATCGTGCCTGGCTGTTCAACGACCTTCTGGCGGAGCGGCGGCTGGCTGGGTCGCCATCCTCACCGACGGGCGAGCAAGCAGAGCGGGACGCCTTGCGGTGCACGTGCGGCGCGAGAGACTAGCCCGCGAAACTTCAGGGAGGCGCAGCAGATGGGACCATCAGCGCGCATCGCAGTCGCATTCCTCATCACCTCCGCCATCGCCGTCTCGTGTTCCACGCCGAGCGCGACCACGACCACCGCATCGCCGGCCGTCTCGACCGCGACGGCGACCGTCGCTCCAACGCCGACGCCGTGCACGGGCGCGACCGTGCTCACCGGCCCGGCGCAGGCGAGCCTGCCGGTCGGCGCGACACCCGCCCCGACCTTGCTGCCCGCGGTCACAGCGAACCTCACGACCGTGCCGATCACCCGCATCGCGATCCCGCCCATCGTCGGAAAGACGGCGTCGATCGACATCATGGAGATCGACCAGGCCGCGCACGTGCTGTACGTGACCGATCGCACGGACAACGGGCTCGACATCTTCGACGTGTCGACCGCGTGCGCGAAATACGTGAAGACGATCGACCTCGGATCGGGCACGAACGGCGTCGTCGTCGCCAAGAACGTCAACAAGGTGTTCACGACGACGAACGACAGCATGGTCGCCATCATCGACATCTCGGCCCCCGGCTCTGAGAAGATCCTCACCAAGATCAACACCGACGCGGTCCTCACGACCGACGGCGTGACCGGCGCCCTCACACTGCTGCCCGATGGCACGTTCACGTCCGATTCCCAGATCACCGTCGACATGACGAAGCTGAAGAGCGATCAGGAGCTGCGCGACACGTGGATCCACCTCTTCGGTATAGAGACGAACCGCTTCCGCACCTCGACGTTCACGCCGAAGCGCGCCGTCGGGCTCCCCACACCGCTGCCGTCGACCGGATCGTGGCCATTCACCATCGAGGGTGACCTCACGATCCACGGCGTGACCAAGCCGATGACGTGGGACGCCACCGCCCAGCGGTCCGGTCCGGATCTCACGGCGAACGCGAAGCTCACGATCCAATGGGCGGATTTCGGCGTCGGAAAGCCGCAGGCCGCCGTGACGCAGGTCGTGTCGGTGAGCGACGACATCCGTCTCGAGATCGCGCTGGTCGCGAAGCAGCGGTAGGCGCGACCGTTCGGCGGCGAGCGTGCGTTAGGTCGCGCGGAGCAGCGCCACCGCGTCGTCGCGCATCGCGGGTGTGAACACGTGACCGGTCTTGGGATAGAGCTGGAACCGCACCGTCACCTCCAGATCCGTGAGCGCGTGGGCGAACCGGACGGCACGTTCGACGCGCGTCGTGCCTCCGACGGCATCCCACGCCCTCACCACGTCGGCCGGGTTCTCGTCGAGCGCGCCGACGCCGACGAGCACGTTCACGCGTCGGAGCCCGGCCGCGTCGAACGGGCGACCGCCATCCCACTGCTCGAAGCCGCCGATGCCGATCGGATACGGGCTCTGGCTGTTCGGCATCGTGTACGTACCAGCCGAGAGCGACGCGAGCGCGGTCACCCGATCGCTGTGGCGCAATGCGAACCGATGTGCCTGCTGAGCGCCTCGTGAGAACCCCACCACGCCGATGCCAGTCGTCAGCGGCGCGGGCGAGCGCCGGGTGGCACGGTCGACGAGATCGAGCAGTTCGTTGTCGACACGCAGATCGGCGTACTCGAGCGTCTCGCCGCCCAGGGGGTCGTAGACCGGCGACGGCGCCACGAGGAGCCAGCGATTCGCCTCGGCAGCGTCGGTGAACGCGTCGCCGAGGTCGCGGCCGACCCCGCCGAGCCCCGGCAGCACGAGCACGATGCGCGCGGCGCGTGACGGGTCACGCGAGACCGAGTCGGGCACGAAGAGGACGGACGAGCTGTCCAGCGCATGCCACCGCGCGTCGAGCCGCGGCGCGATCCGAACGGTGGCGAGGCCGAGAGCGAGGCCGCTGACCACGAGGAACGCGATCGCGAGCGTTTGGCGCATGCACACAGCCTGAGCGCCTGGCGGCGGCGCGGGCTCCCCCGAGGCGGGGATGTGCCGACAGCCGGCGTGCCGAATCGCGCTAGATTTGGCGGATCATGGCCCCTGCCGCGCCGCTCCTCTTCTATGCCGACGGCTACAAGTTCCCCGACGTCTACCACCTGACGCGCTTCCTCTCGCCCGACCCGATCATCGCGCTCGAGGACGGCAGCGAGATCGTCATCGTGGCGAACTCGCTCGAAGAAGGCCGGGTCCGCAAGCAGTCGCGCGCGACCGCGGTCTTCAACATCGACGCGTTCGGCGCGAAGGAGCTCATGGCCGCCGGCATGGGCCGCGAGGAGCTCGACGCGAACGTGATCGCCCACCTCCTCGAGTCGCGAAAGACGCGGCGCGTCGCCGTGGCGCCGTATTTCCCGCTCGGCATGGCCGAACGCCTTCGCGCTCTCGGCGTCGAGGTCACCGTCGCCGCTGACATCGCGGACCGCCGCCGCACGAAGCGCAAGGACGAGATCGACGCGCTTCAGGACGTGCAGCGCTCGACGGAGGATGCCTGGGCGCGCGGCGTCGACGCGGTGAAGCGCGCGACGGTGCGTGGCGACGGCACGCTGGAGCTGGACGGCCAGGTCTTCACCGCGGAGCGGCTGCGCTCGGTCGTCGAGGGCCGGCTGCTGGAGCTGGGCTGCACCTCGGAGGGCGCGATCATCGCGCCCGGACCGCAGGCCGCGGACCCGCACATGATCGGGACCGGGCCACTGCGCGCGAAGCAGGCGATCGTCATGGACATCTTCCCGCAGAACAAGACCACGCGGTACTTCGCGGACATGACGCGCACGATCTCGAAGGGCGACCCCGGCGACGAGATCAAGAAGATGTACGAGGTCGTGAAGCACGCCCAGGACGAGGGCATCAAGGCGCTGCGTCCAGGCATCACCGGCCGCGAGGTGCACGAGATGGTGGAGGACATCATCTGGGCCGCGGGATACGAGACGCTGCGGCCCGGGCACCAGCGCGAGGACCGCAGCGGCGACCTGCCGCGCGGATTCATCCACGGCACCGGACACGGGGTCGGCCTGGAGATCCACGAGTCGCCGAGCGTCGGACGCGGCGGCACGAAGCCGCTCGCCGCCGGCGATGTTGTCACGGTCGAGCCGGGGATCTACGAACCCGAGATCGGCGGCGTCCGCCTCGAGGACTGCCTGGTCATCACCGAGACCGGCTCGTTCAACCTCACGCGCGCCCCGCGTCAGCTGATCGTCTAGCCATCGAAGCGCTCCTCTTCGGCGTCGGCGCCGCGGTCGCGTTCGGATTCGGGGATTACGCCGCGGCGATGGCCTCGCGCCGGGCGGGGGTCGCGCTCACCGCGCTCGGCATGCAGGTGCTCGGCGTCGTCGCGTTCGCGGTCGTTCTGCTCGTGCTGGGTCGGTGGCCGGCGTTCTCCATGACGCAGGTGCCCTGGGCGTTCGTGCTCGCGCTGGTCGGCACGCTTTCGCTCGCGGCGCTCTACCGCGCGTTCGCCCTCGGGCCGATCGCCGTCGTGAGCCCGGTCGTCGCGAGCTACGCCGCGCTGAGCGTCGTCGGCATCGTCCTGTTCCTCGGCGAGCGTCTCACCGCGGGTCAGGTCGTCGCGATCGCGGTCACCTTCGTCGGCGTCGTCATCGCGTCGACGGATGTGCGCGAGTTGCGTCGCACGCTCGGGAGACCCGTCGAGGGAGTCCGGATCGGCGTGCTCGCGACGATCGGCTTCGGCATCTGGGGCACCATCCTCGCCGCCGCGACGCGCGTGAACGAGCCGTTCGCGCTCGTGATCATCTGGCGCCTCTTCGGCATCGCGCTGGTCGCGCTCTTCATCGCGTGGCGCCGCACGCCGCTCGCGCCGCTCGCGATTCGCTCGACGCTCGCGATCGTCGCGCTCGTCGGCGTCCTCGACACCGGCGCCAACGTGCTGCTCATGCTCGGTGTCGAGTCGGGCTTCGCGTCCTTCGTCATGACCGGCAGCGGCGCGTATCCGATCATCCCCGCGGTGCTCGCGATCCTCGTGTTACGCGAGCGGCTCGCGCCGAATCAATACGTTGGAGTGGCGGTGCTGGTCGCGGGCCTGGTAGCGCTCGGGCTGCAGTCCTAGCGACTAGCCGTGCGAGTGAATGAAGTCGACCGCCGCCTGGATGGCCTCGTCCACGTTCGGGGTCTTGGTGTCGTCTTCGACGATCTTGTCGGGCACGACGCCCTTGCCCGGTCCGTTGAGGTCCTCGCCGGTCTTGGAGTCCTGCATCTTGGTGAGCGTCACGAGGATCAGGCCGCCATCGGGC
>DASQIF010000214.1:0-4625 GCA_035631715.1 Candidatus Acidiferrales bacterium | reverse complement strand
ACGCGCCGGCCGGAGATCGCTCGTCGCCCTTCAGCGTCCCCGACCTCAAAGCCGCGGTCGACGCGGTGCACGCGCGCGGCGCGATGGTCGCGGCGCACTCGGGCTACTTCGACGGCGCGCGCGTCGCGGGGACGTGGATCGGGAAGAAGGGCTACCCAGGCCTGTTCGTCACGGTCGACGGTCCGGACCTGGCGGCCGCGGCGCTGCACCAGCTCGACCTCGGCACGGACCTGGTGAAGGTGTACATGGACGCGCCGGCCGGAGATCGCTCGTCGCCCTTCAGCGTCCCCGACCTCAAAGCCGCGGTCGACGCGGTGCACGCGCGCGGCGCGAAGGTCGCGGCGCACTCGGGCTACTTCGACGGCGCGCGCGTCGCGGCGGAGGCCGGCGTCGACAGCATCGAGCACGGCATGGAGATCGACGACGCGACCGCGCGGATCATGAAGCAGAACGACGTCACGCTCGTGTCGACGCTCTCGGTGTTCGCGTCCTGGGAGACGTTCGTCACGACCACGACCATCGACCGATTCACCACGCGCGAGGGGCGCGAGCGCGTCGCAAAGCGCAGAGATGGCACGGTCGCCGCGCTGCAGGCGGCGCGGCGCGCCGGCGTGCGCATCGCGACCGGTTCCGACTTCGGCGGCGGATCGGTGCGCGCCGGCCACCTCGCATGGGAGGTCGAGCTGCTGATCGGGGCCGGCCTTGAGCCATACGAAGCGCTCGCTGCGGCGACGCGCAACGGCGGCTCGCTCTACGGCGTGGATCACGCCGGACGCATTGACGAGGGTATGCCCGCGGACCTCGTGCTGGTGCACGGCGACCCGCTGTCGGATGCGCGCGCCCTGTGGCGCGTCTGGGCGGTCTACCAGGCCGGTGCCCGCGTCGCGTAGCCCGCTCCTCACCGTCGGCGCGTTCGTCGTCGTCGCCCTGTGCTGGAGCGGTTTCTGGACCTTCGGCAAGCTCGCTGTCGCCGACGTGCCACCCTTCGAGCTCGCGGCGATCCGCTTCGCCCTCGCCGGCGTCCTCATGCTCGCGATCGCGCTCGCTGTGCATGCGCCGCTCGGCCTCGCGCGCTGGCGCCTCATCGTCGTCGCGGGCGCCGTCGGCATCGCGTTCTACAACGCGCTCGTCTTCGTCGCCCTCACGATGGCGCCCGCGTCGGACGGCGCGCTCGTCGTGCCGACGCTCAACCCGATCCTCATCGCGCTCCTCGCGACGGCCATCGGCGAGCCGCTCACGCGGAACAAGATCGCCGGCCTCGTGCTCGCGACTGGCGGCGCGGCGCTGCTCATCGCCGGCGCGACGGGCATGACCTTCTCCGGTCAGCGGCTCGGCGCGGACCTGCTCTATCTGTTGTGCGCCGCGGCGTGGGCGGTGTACGCCACGCTCGGTGCGATCCTCACGCGGTCCGGCTCACCCCTCGGCGTCACCGCGGTCGCGTCGCTGGTCGGTGCGGCGATGCTCTTCCCGCTCGGGTTCCTCGAGAAGAGCTACGCCGACGTACCGTCATGGCCGCTCGGCGCGTGGCTCGACATCGCGTACCTCGTGGTCTTCGCGACCACCGTCGGCTTCGTCCTCTTCTACTGGGCCGTCCAGCGTTTCGGCGCGGGGATGGCGTCGATGGTCAGCTACCTCGTGCCCATCTTCGCGGTCGCGCAGGCGGTCTTCATCCTCGGCGAGCAGCCCGCGCTGCTGGAGTTGGTCGGCGGCGCCGTGATCCTCATGGGCGTGCGCATCGCGACGCTGCGCTTCGTGCCGTCCTCGCCGTTCGAAGAGGCCGAGCCCGCCTAGCGCACGCAGCGCGCGCTCGCGACCTCGTAGCTGAGGTTGTGCACCACGACCGCGTCGGCCGCGCCATGCGCGAAGGGGATCGTCTCGCTGCTCCCCGGCGGCGGCCACGGCTTGCCGAAGATGTCCACGACGGCGCCCGGTGTGAGGCTGAGCGGTGGGGTCGTGCTTGCCGGGCTTTGCTTCTGGAACGTGTACGTGAGCTCGAGCGCCGCGCAGGTCGAGCGCACGACGTCGGGCGCGCTCGCACCGGTCACCTCGGGATGGTCGGCCCAGGCGTACGTCGTCACGACGATCTCGCTGTACCCATCGGCGGCCGCGAAGGCCGGCGGCGGCCAGGCGCAGGCTCGGAACGTCGTCGTATTGCGTACGGGCGCGCTCCCGATAGCCGTCTGCGAGTCGCTCCGTGCAGTGAGGTGGTGCGCCGCGATGCAGATCGAGGCCTGGGCGCTCGGGTCGAGTGTCGCGTTCCGCGCGCCGCTCTGCGTCTGCGACGTGCCGCAGCTCGTGAGCGCGAGCGCGAGCAAGAGCCATTTCACAGGACGATTTTGCCTAAACGTTTACCCGGCCGGCATGCGCGCGGCCGCCTCGTCGGTACCCCTCCTGCTGGGGCATGCGGCGCCCGATAAAAGGAGGTCCGCTGGAACATGTCCAAGCCCAGGACGCTCGCGTGGTCCCTCGGCCTCGCGCTCATCCTCGCATCGCTCGCGATCGGTGGAACGGTGGCGCGTGCCGCCGGCCAGACCGTCACCGCCACGGTGCTGCTCGCGTCGAACGGAGGCGGCGTGGCCCGTCGCGAGTGGACGGCCTCGAATGGCGCGATCAACGGGGTCAACGGCTACGTCATCACGCTGCTCCCCGGTGAGGTCGGCACGTACTTCACGATCAATCCGGCGACGACGAACGCCGGCGTCGGCGCGCCCAGCATCGCGTTCTACACCGATATGGCGAACGGCGTCACCTGCAGCACGTTCGACGGCGCTCCGGGTGCCGCGGGCGTCGTGTGCGGCGATCACGCCATCGTCTATACGAACGCTGGCGCGAATCTCACGTTCACGTATCAGAGCGGCTTGCCGGTGCCGCCACCGCCGCAATTCCAAGTGTCGAAGTTCGCGTTCAGCGCACCGATGGCCCTCCCGTTCCCGGCGGGAGCCGACCAGGGCAACATCGGCGAGCCGTCCGTCGACGTCGACGCGGCGAACGACAACATCTACGTCACCTCGCCCACCGGTATCCCGTGCGGAGCGTCGAACGCCGAATGCATCGTCTTCTGGCGCTCGACCGACAAGGGCACGTCGTTCGTGCAACCCGCGCCGAACGCGTTCCTGCATCCGCTCGGCGGCGGCGACAGCGATGTCATCCATGACGGCCTGAGCCACGTCTTCGCCGCGGACCTGCGCTCGCTCGCAGACACCGGCGTGTGGCGCTCCATTGACCAGGGCAACACCTGGACTGGGACGGACCTCGGCCCCTGCTCCGACCGCGAATGGATCGCGTGGGGCGGCCCGAACGCACCGACGGGTCCGCTGACGATTTACGAGACGCAGAACTCGGGCATCTGCGCACCCGGTGCGCTCCTGCAGTTCTGGCGCTCGGTCGACGACGGCCAGACCTTCCTTCCGGTCAGCGTCGTCGGCGCGAACGACCTGGCCGCGCTCGGGTACACCGCCGATCAGGCCGTGCAGGGCGCGGTCGAGGCCAAGCTCGCCGTCGACCAGGTCAGCGGCGCGATCTACATCGCCTGGGCCACGCAGGCCATCCAGGACGCCACCAACGCCACGAGCCGGCTGCTCGTCGTGAGCCGCTCCGCCGACGGCGGTGCGACCTGGACGAGCCATCTCGCGTACGCCGGACCGCTCGGCACGAGCATCCAGAATCTGTTCCCGGTGCTCGCCGTCGATCACGGCGGCAACGTCTACGCGGCCTTCTCGACGCAGCTGCCGGGCCAGGCGATGGGCGTGTACGTGACGACGTCGACCGATCGCGGCACGACGTGGTCGAGCGCGCTTCGCGTGAACGCCGCGGATCACAGCGCGGTGTTCCCGGCCATCGCCGCCGGTGACAACGGGCGCGTCGACCTCATCTGGATCGACACACCCGGCGCGGATGTCAGCGATCCCTCGAATCAGTGGAACATCTTCTTCGGCCAGTCGCGCAACGCCAGCGCGGCATCGCCACGCTTCTCCATCGGTCAGATCAGCACGCAGGTCATGCATCGCGGCGACATCTGCAACCGCGGGCTCAACTGCGACATCTTCGGCGGCAATCGCGACCTCGCGGACTTCATCAGCGTGACCGTGGACGGCAACGGCAACGCCAACGCTGTGTGGACGGACGACGCGAGCCAGTCGCCCAAGGCGATCATGTTCTCGAAGCAGATCGGCGGCCCCACGACCGGGAAGCTCCCGCCGAAGTCCTAGCGGCGCCTCCGACGGGTGGAGCGGCGCGCGAGAGCCCGCCGCTCCGGTCTCAGCGCGAGGTCACTTCGGCGCGGGAAAGCTGAAGAGCGCGCCCTCGTTCGGGTTCTGGTCCTGCGTGTAGATGATGCCGTTCGTCTCGTCGTAGGCCACGGCATGGCTGCCGACGGCCGTGGGGATCGCGGTGATGAACTTGATCGGGTTGCCGCTGAAGACGGCCATCACCGCACCGCGATTGAAGTTCGATGCGCCGAAGAAGAACCGGTCGGCCTTGGCGCTGTAAGAGACGGCGTCACCGGCCCCAGCCTGGTCGAACTGCTGGACGACCTTGCCGGCCGCCATGTCCCACTCGATGGCCGTGTTCGATGCCTTGTTGCTGCACCCCAGCAGCGCGTGATTCGTCGAGGGATTGATGGCGAT
>DASQIF010000213.1:0-1931 GCA_035631715.1 Candidatus Acidiferrales bacterium | reverse complement strand
ATGAACGGACGCGCCTACCAGCCGCGCCAGCTCTGGATGTGGCCGAACGCGCGCATCAGCGTCATGGGCGGCGAGCAGGCCGCGACGGTGCTCTCGATGGTCGGCACGTTCGAGAGCGACCAGGAGCGGGAGCGCTTCAAGGGAAAGATCCGCGAGCAGTACGAGGCGCAGGGCTCTCCCTACTACTCGACCGCGCGGCTCTGGGATGACGGCGTCATCGACCCGCTCGACACGCGTACCGTCCTCGCGCTCGGCATCGCCGCGTCACGGCACGCGCCGATCGACGAGCCGAGCTACGGCGTCTTCCGCATGTAAACGCGGGGTGACGGGCGTTACCGCTTTGTTGGGCACGGGACGTGCAACCTCGTTCCACGGCGCACGCCCTATGTGCGTCTGGAGGGCGAGCATGCAGAACGGCATCCCGGACCGACCACTCGATCCCGAGGCGGTCCGGTCCGCATCGGCGAACCTCTTGCCGCCGCGCGACGAGCGCCGCATGAAAGAGATGCTCGAGGCGCTCTGCGACGCGACGCGCGTGAAGATCGTGCAGGCGCTCTCGGCGCAGACCCCGCTTGCCGCGGGTGACCTGGCACATGTGATCGGTCGGAGCCGTTCGGCCACGAGCCAGCACCTGAAGGTTTTGCGCGAGCTGGACATCGTCTTGGCCACGCGCCAGGGGAACGTCGTGCGCTACGAGCTCTCCAAGGAGCTGCCAGGCAACGTCATCGAGAACGCCGTCGCGGCGTTCGGCGCGCTGAGGACGGGCGCGGCCTAGCACTTCGGTAGGCTGCGCCGATGCGCATCCCGAGCGTCGGCGAACGCGCCACCCGCGCCATGACGGTGAGCGACGAGCACATCGAAGCCTTCGCGCGCCTCTCCGGCGACCGCAACCCGGTGCACTTCGACGACGCCTTCGCACGCCGCATCGGCTTCGAGGGCCACATCGCGCACGGCGCCGTGACGGCATCGCTCCTCTCGGCCGTGCTCGGCATGGACCTGCCCGGACCGGGCAGCGTCTTCCTGGAACAGCGCGTGCGCTTCCTCGCGCCGGTCCGGCCGGGCGACACGATCACCGCGACGCTCGTGGTGGCGAAGGTCCGCGCGGACAAGCCGATCATCACGCTCGCGGCGACGGTCGCGCGCCAGGACGGCGTGGCCGTCGCCGACAGCGAGCTCGTCGTTCTCCTCCGCGACCCGCGCTGACCGTTCCGGCGCCACGCGAGCGTACGCGGCACACTCCGCACATGCGCGCGCCGGTGGTGCGTTTCGCGGCCGACGATCGCGGCGTCGCGACGATCACCCTCGCGCGCCCCGAGCGCCGCAACGCCTTCGACGCCGAGGTCATCGCGGGGATCGTGGACGCGCTCGGACAGATCGACCTCGCGACGCGAGCGGTCATCCTGCGCAGCGAAGGCGACGCCTTCTGCGCGGGCGCCGACCTCAACTGGATGAAGGGCATGGTCGACTACGGCCTCGAACAGAACCTCGCCGATTCGCGCACCCTCGCGGAGATGTTCCGCGCGCTCGACGGCCTCTCGATGCCTCTTGTGGCGCGCGTGCAGGGCGCGGCCCTCGGCGGCGGCGCGGGCCTGGTGGCGACGGCCGACATCGCGGTCGCGTCGGTCGAGGCGACCTTCGGCTTCACCGAGGTGCGGCTCGGGATCATCCCCGCGGTCGTGTCGCCGTACGTCGTCCGCAAGATCGGACCCGCGCACGCGACCGCCCTGTTCGTGAGCGGCATGCGTTTCAATGCGCGCCGCGCGTACGAGATCGGCCTGGTGGAGGCCGTGGAGCCGGCCGACCAGCTCGATGCAAAGGTCGCGCTGTACGTCGACGCCATCCTCGCGGGCGGCCCGAACGCGGTGAACGCCGCCAAGCGCATCGTGCGCGAGGTCGCGGGGCGCCCGCCGAGCGAGGTGCGCGACCTCACC
>DASQIF010000212.1:0-4334 GCA_035631715.1 Candidatus Acidiferrales bacterium | reverse complement strand
TCGTGTCCCAGCCGTTGGTGCTGCCGACGGTGACGGTCGTACAGGTCGCGGTCCACCCGGTGTTGATGACCGCGCGCGACCCCGGCGCGAGCGTGAGGCCCGCACTTGGGTTGCCCGCGCAGGCCAGCGAGATGGTCGATGGCGCCGAGCCGCCGTTGTACGCCGTCACGCTCAGTAGGACGTGCGGCGCGACGAACGCGAACGCGGCGCTCGTCGGGCCAGCCGCCGGGTACGAGATGCTGTTCGTCGCGAAGAGGCCCCAGGGACCAGAGAGGTACCAGGCACCCGATCCCCAGTCGATGCCGGCATAGACGCCGTCGAGGGCCCGATCCGGGCTTGCGAGATCGTCGAACGTCACCGTGGTTTGGCTCGGTGACGGCGACGGCGACGGGGTTGGGGGTGCTGTGGGCGTGGGCGTCGGCGCCGGGCTCGCAGTCGGTGTCGGGGTGGGGCTCGCCGTCGGTGTCGGCGTGGGGCTCGCGCTGGGTGTCGGGGTGGGCGCGGCGGTGGCGCTGGGTGTCGGCGTGGGCGCGGCGGCGCCGGCGGCGTACATCGAGGTGCGATGCGGCCAGCTCTCACCTGCGCTCCAGCTCGCGGGAAAGCCCGTGAGCGTGCGGGTGTCGGTGCGATCGGGATTGGCCGCCGCCGGATCGACGCGCGTGACCAGCTCGCCGCCGGCGAGCGACAGACGCGCGATCCAGTAGGGGGTGGCGGCGGCGAGCGCCGTCGGGGTGATGGCCACGGTGTTCCAGGCGCCGCGCTGCACCGCGCTTGTGCTGCCCTGGGCGATGAGCCCACCCGGCACGCCCGCGGCGTCGGCATACAGCGCAAGGCCGATGCTCGTGGCCTGGTCCGTCGCGTCGACGTAGATCCAGAGCGAGCTCACCGTCGCCGCAGCCGTGGCCGTGAACTGATTCGCCTCCGCGGTGCCCTGCGGCGACGCGTCGTTCACCGGCTCGATCGCGTCATCGCCGAGGACCGCGCCCGAGGGCGCCGCACTCACGAGCGTCGTGCCGGTGAATAGCAGGCTCGCGAGGACCATCGCCGCGACGGACCACAACGCGATGGCGCGTCGTGCATGCATGCCATTACGGTACGTGGCCGGTGCGTCACGCGGTGCGCCGCCTCCACGCTGGTCCGACCACCGGCCAAGCGAGTTGCTCAACCGTACCTCAATCGCCTCTCTTCGGACCCACCACCGTGGACGGGTGCGCATGCGTCACCATCGGGACCGTGAGCGAGAGCGCCGTGGAAGTCCGGCCGGTCGTCGACGACGCCCGCATGACCTGGGAGCGGATCGCCGAGACGTCGGACGACGCGTGGCTCAGTCATAGCTGGGACTGGAACACGCGTGTCGAAGAGGGCGTGCGGCTTGGCGCGCGGCGAAGCCTCGTTGTCCAGTACCAGGGACGCGTCATCGGTATCTTCCCACTACACCTGCACGTCGAACGCCGCGGTCCGATCGCACGCCGCATCCTCTACTCGAATCACTGGTCCGGTGGAGGGCTCGCGCTCGCGAACGAGGTCGAGCCGTGTGTTCGTGACGAGGCGACGCGCCTGGTGTTCGAGGCGAGCGACGCACAGGCCCGGCGCGATCACGCCGACAAGCTCGTCCTGAGTCTGCCGACACTTCCGAGATCCAACCTCTCGCACCGCCGGCCGGCGACGGCGTACCCCGGTTTCATCGATCGCTCTTCCACGGCGCTCGTGATCCCTGTCGCGGGGCGGGCGCCCGAAGCCATCTGGGCATCCATGGAGGGAAGAGCCCGAACGAAGGTGCGTAAGGCCGAGCGAGCCGGTGTCACGGTGACGGTCGCGACCGGCGCTGACGCGCTGGCGTCGTTCTATCCGCTCCATCTCGCGACCTACCGTCGGACCGGGGCCGCGCCGCAGCCGCGACAGCTCTTCGAGGTGCTCTTCGACACCCCGTACACACGGACGTTCTTCGCCGAGCATGAAGGTCGGCGGGTCGCCACCGTCGTCGTCGCTGCATACGCGGGTCGCGCCCAGTTCTTCGCGAGCGCGTCGGAGGAGGCCGCGCTGCACCTCGGAGCGAACAACCTGCTCCAATGGCGCGCGCTGCAATGGGTGCATGACATGAACTTCGAGGCCTACGAGGTCGGTCATGTGGAGAATCCGGTCGGGGCGCGTGACCCGAAGCTCCAGAGCATCGCGCGCTTTCTGCGGAGCTTCGGCGGCGACGAAGTGCCCTCTTTCGCTGGAGAGCGCGTCTACCGCAGGACGCGCGAAGCCGCGTACCTCATGTTGCGCGAGGCGCTCAGCAGGGCCGCCACGCACTGGGCGAGCTGAGGACATCGCGTCGCGACGAAGCGACGCGCGTCAGGCGGCTCCGCTAACCGATCGAGCGGATGACGCGCGCCGGCTGACCGACGGAGATCGACAGAGGCGGGATATCCCGCGTCACGATCGCGCCCGCGCCGATGACGCTGTCGTGGCCGATGCGCACGCCCTTGAGGATGATCGCGCGCGCGCCGATCCACACGCGATCTTCGACGATGACCGGGCGCACCTCGAGCGGCGCGTTCGGGAAGGGATGCTGATCGGTGTCCATGATCAGGACGTCGCGCCCGATCTTGCAGTCTCGTCCGATCGTCACCGCGCCGGCCGCGACGATCTCGGTATTGCGATTGAGATAGGTGCCGTCACCGATCGTGATGCGCGCGCCCTTCCAGCACTCCAGCCGCACACCGGGGAAGAACGCGCAGTTCCCCACCGTGATCTCGCCCCCGCGATCGTCGATCTCGGGTAGATGCCAGCCGCCCATCACCACGAGAATGCCCGCGTTCCGCAGACGGAGACGAAGCACCAGGCCGAGCAGATGTCCGCGCACCCCGCCGACCCGCAGACGCCGCGCGACGGAGACTCGCGACCGCGCCCAGGCCTGACTCACGGCTTGACGGCGCCGCTCACGGCCGTCTCGTGCGCGATGCCCGCCGCGCGACGCTGAAAGCGGTCGGCCTCGCCGTGACGTCCGAGCGCGAGGTACGTCCGTTCAAGATGACGAAGCGTCGGGGCGACAGACGGATGCGTGGGCCCGAGGGCTTGCTCGCGGATCTCGAGCACGTGGAGATAGAGCTCCTCGGCTTCGGCCAGACGCCAATCGGCGCGATACACGGTCCCGAGCTCCTCGAGCGCATCGGCGACCTCGAGATCGTCGAAGCCCGAGATGGCGCGACGCAGATCCACTGATCTCCGAAGCAGCCGCTCGGCCTCGGTGTGCTGACGCAGCTCGCGGCGTGCGGCGCCGAGGCGCACGAGCGTGCTGGCGATGCCGGAGCGATCGTTCCCGCGTTCGCGGATCTCGAGCGCGCGCTCGAGCGCGGCGCACGCCTCGATGAGTTCACCACGCGCGCGCAAGACCTCGGCGAGGCCGTCGAGCGCGACGAGCATTCGCGGCTCGTTGGTCTGCAGCCCACGCAGCGACACCGCGCGCTCGAACAAGGCCTTCGCATCGTCGGTGCGTCCCTGCGCGGTGCGTGCGAGCGCGAGATCCGTGAGTGCCCCGCCGGCGGCCTCGCTGTCCGCACCGCGCGCACGTTCGAGCCCGACGTGCGCGATCTCCAACGCTTCAGCGGCCTCGTCGGCGCTTCCGCGGGCCAGCAGCACGAGACCGACCTCACGCGATGTTTCCGCGATACGCACATCGTGCGGATCCAGCGCGAGCTTTCGGATACGCAGCGCGGCCACAAGGTCGCGCTCAGCGTCTTCCTGATCTCCTGCCAAACGCTTCGTCCGACCGAGCTCGTGCATCGCCTCCGCCACCGCGGGATCGTCGTCGCCGAGTGCACGGCGCCGCGCCACGACGACCCTCGCGTAGAGATCGCGCGCCTCGGCGAGCTCGCCGCGGGCGCGAAGCAGCGCGGCCAGACGCATCGACGTTTGATCGACCTCAGGCGAATCGGGACCATGCCAGCGGGTGCGGATGCTGAGCGCGCGCCGGTAGAGCGTCTCGGCCTCGTCGCTCCGTCCGGTGCCATCGACCATCGTCGCGAGCTCGTGCAGGCTGCGAGCGACATCCCGATGATCCGGTCCGAGGGCGAGCTCGCGCACGCCGAGGGCCCGTCGGGCGAGCGCCTCGGCGCGCGCTCCGTCACCGCGATCCTGGTTCAGGATCGCCAGTCCAGCGAGGGTTGTCGCGACATCGGGATGCTGCGGGCCGAGGACACGCTCGCGAATGGCGAGCGCTCGAAGGTATCCAGTCTCGGCCTCGTCGCTCCTCCCGGTGCGCGATGCGATGGTCGCGAGCGCGTTCAGGTCGGCGGCGAGCGCGGGCGACTCCTCGCGCGCATGAGCCTCGCGTGTGGCGATCGCGC
>DASQIF010000211.1:0-3519 GCA_035631715.1 Candidatus Acidiferrales bacterium | reverse complement strand
AAGCGCGCCGAGGGCAAGACGAAGATGAACGCCCTCGGCCACTGCATGAAGAAGGCGCTCGCGCTGGTCTGGGGCGTCTGGCATGGCGAGCACGACTTCACACCAGAACCGCCACGCTTGACGTCGGGCTATGGGACCTAGATCAGGTGGGTCGGCGTTCGACGAGCAGGTAGACGCCGAGCGCGATGAACAGCAGGGGCACGAACATCGGCTGGAACCAGCCCGGAAGAATGTCGCCGCGTCCGTACAGCGTGAGCAGCGCGACGAGCGCGAGCAGGATGGCAGGCACCAGTGGCGCGGGCCGCTGCGGATCGACCACGTAGACGATGAAGAACCCGACCGCCAGCGCGCCGAGGAAGATCGGCGCGGCCAGATCGCTCGAGAGCGAGAACCACGTGGGGATCACGAGACCCAGCCCGAACGTGATGAGTGAGGCGGCCGGCACCAGGTACACGTACTGCCTCGTGCCGACGAACCAGGCCGCCCCGAAGGCGAGACCGAGCGCGAGAAAGAGATAGGCGCTCGCGTTCGACATCCCCAGCGCCTGAAGAAGGAACGGCGCGCCGACGGCGATGAGCACCGAGCCACCGAGGATGCCTCGTCCTGGAGCGCGTGGCAGCGCAGACTGCATCGCGTGCGGCAGTCTAGCGGCGTCGCGCGTCAGTTCGGGATCGTGTTCGGAGGGAGCGCGCGCGGCTCGCGACCCTGAAGCGACTCCGCGTATTTGAGACCGCTTCCGGTGTTGAACACGACGACGCGCTCACCGTCGCGGATCCACCCATCGCGACGCAGCCTCGCCGTCGCGGCGAGCGCGGCCGCGCCCTCGGGGCAGACCAGCATGCCCTCGCGCTCACCGGCGAGACGCATGTGCGCGGCGATGTCCTCGTCGGTGACCGCGACGGCGATCCCACCGCTCTCGCGCAGCGCGCGGAGCACGATGAAGTCACCGAGTGCCTTCGGCACGCGGATGCCGGCGGCGAACGTCTTGGGGTCCGGCCACGGCTTCGACTCGTCGGCGCCCTCCTCGAACGCGCGCACGATCGGCGCGCATCCCGTCGACTGCGTGGACACGAAGCGCGTCTTCACATCGGCGCGCAGCCAGCCGATCTCGCGCAGCTCCATGAACGCCTTCCACATGCCGATGAGCCCCACGCCGCCCCCGGTCGGATAGACGATCACGTCGGGAAGGCGCCATCCGAGCTGATCCGCGAGCTCGAAGCCCATCGTCTTCTTGCCCTCGATGCGGTACGGCTCCTTCAGCGTCGACGCGTCGTACCAGCCGCGCTCGGCACAGGCCCGCTTCACGACCGCGCCGGCGTCGGCGATCGAACCCGGCACGAGCCACACGTCGGCGCCGTATGACGCGGTCTCGCGCTGGATGACCTGCGGCGTCGTCTCGGGCATCACGACGACCACGCGGATCCCGGCGCGCGCGCCGTACGCGGCCCACGCCGCACCGGCGTTCCCCGCCGTCGGCAGCGCGATGACCTTCACGCCGAGCTCCTTCGCCCGGGTCACGCCGACGGCCGCGCCACGCGCCTTGAACGTGCCCGTCGGCAGGAGTCCCTCGTCCTTGACCAGCAGCGCGACGTCCAGCTCCTTGCCGAGACGAGGCGCGTCGAGCAGCGGCGTGGTCGTCTCGCCGAGCGTCACGATGTTCGCGTCCTGTTCGACCGGCAGCAGCTCCCGGTAGCGCCACAAGGTGGCCGGGCGCATGCGCATCTCCTCGGCCTCGACGGCGTCGTGTACGCGACGCAGGTCGTACCGCACGAGGAGCGGACCGCCGTCGTTCGTGCAGGTCTGCTGGATGGTGTCGAGCTGGAAGAACTCGTTGCAGCGGGCGCACTCGAGATGGGTCGCGAACGACGTCATGCCGCGCGTTCGATCTTCGCGCCGAGCGTCCGGAGGCGTTCGTCGAGCGCCTCGTACCCACGATCGATCTGCTCGATGTTGTTGATGACGCTCCGGCCCGTGGCGGAGAGCGCCGCGGCGAGCATCGCCATGCCGGCCCGGATGTCGGGGCTGCGGACCTCTGCGCCGCGCAGCTTCGACGGGCCCATGACGACGGCGCGGTACGGGTCGGCGAGGACGATGCGCGCTCCGAACTCGCGCGTGAGCGTGTCCACGAAGTAGAGCCGGCCGTCGAACATCCACTCGTGGATGATCACGACGCCCTCGGCCTGAGTGGCGTACGCGACGGCCATGCTCGTGAGATCGGTCGGGAAGCCCGGCCAGATGTTCGGCTTCACCTCGAGGATCGCGTCACCGATCTCCGTCTGGATCTGGTAACGGTCGCGAGCCGGGACGAACAGGTCCTCGCCGCGCACCTCGCTCGCGATACCGAGCCGCTCGAAAACAAAGCGCGTCATCCGCAGGTGCTCGGGCACCGCGTTGCGGATCGTGATCTCGCCGTGGGTCATCGCAGCGGTCGCCATCAGCGAGCCGATCTCCATGTGATCGCTGAGCACGGTGTGATCGGTCCCCTGAAGTCTCTCGACGCCGTCGATGACGAGCGTGTTCGTTCCGATGCCGCTGATCTTCGCGCCCATCGCGACGAGGCACGTGCACAGCTGCTGCACGTGCGGCTCGCTGGCCGCGTTGCGAAGCGTGGTGCGGCCCTTCGCGACGCTCGCGGCGAGCACCGCATTCTCCGTCGCGGTCACCGACGCTTCGTCCAGGATGACGTCCGCACCCTTCAGACCGGTGGTCGTGACCGTGAGGCCTTCCGCCGGATCGAGCGTGACACCGAGCTCCCTGAGCACGAGGAAGTGACTGTCGACGCGGCGCCGGCCGATGACGTCGCCGCCAGGCTGACCGAGGCGAGCGCGCTTGCGGCGCGCGAGCAGCGGCGCGGCGAAGAGCAGCGATGGGCGGATCTCGCGTGCGAGCGCGGCCGGGAGCTCGTCGGTCGTGAGGTCCTTCGCGGTGATGCGCGCGGTGTGCGCATCCGGCTGCTCCACGGTCGCGCCGAGCGTCGACGCGATGTCGAGCATGTTCTTCACGTCGCGGATCTTCGGCAGATTGCGCAACGTGACGGTCTGGTCAGTCAGGAGCGCGGCGGCGATGAGAGGGAGCGCTTCGTTCTTGTTGCCCGCCGGCGTGATGCTTCCGCGCAGCGGCACACCACCCTCGACGATGAAACGCGCCATCGCGCTGAAGCCTAGCCGCTAGTACCCGACGGCGACCGCGGGCTTGAGGGCGTCGACACCGCCGTGGAGATCGCCGCCCTCGGGCGCGACGAGGATCGCCTGTGGGCGCGCGAACCACGCCGACATGAGCGTCTCATCTCTCACCTGCACGGTGTGGCCGAGGTCGGCCAGCGCATCGCGCACGCTCTCGGGCACGCGCGAATCCACGAGCAGTCCCTCGCCCTCGTCATGCACGCGCGGCCGGTTCACCGCGTCCTGCGCGCCGTCGCCGAAGTCGACCACGTTCACGATCGACTGCGCGACCGCGCTCATGATCTTGCGTCCGCCCGGCGCGCCGACCGCGAGGAACGGCGCCGACCCGCGTGTGAGG
>DASQIF010000210.1:0-6642 GCA_035631715.1 Candidatus Acidiferrales bacterium | reverse complement strand
CGAAGATGATCACGAACCAGATGGCGAACGTGACCAGCGTCTCGCGCAGCTGGAAGGTGTTCCGCCGGCGCGGCTGACGCCGCTGCGGCCGCCGCTCCGGCGGCAACGTCGCCTCGCGGGCGAGGCGTGCGCGGCGGTCGGCGCGCATCACACGAGCGACGTACCAGACGCACACCACGAGCAGGACCACCTCGACGGGGACGTTGCGGTAGTTGCCGACCGCGATCGAGAGCGGGATGAACAGCAGCGCCAAGACGGCGACGATCGTGGCGACGACCGACGCCGCGATGGTGGCGGCCCGGTTCATCGCATCGCCCGGTCGAGGACCTCGACGAGGTGCAGCACCGGGATGTCGCGGCCACGCTCGGCCAGACCGCTCTGCACCTGCAGCATGCACCCCGGGTTCGCGCTGACGACGGCGTCGGCGCCGGTCGACTCGATCGCCGCGATCTTGCGCGCGAGCAGCGCGTCTGCGAGCTCCGGCTGCTGGATGTTGTACGAGCCGGCGCTGCCGCAGCACATCTCGGCCTCGGCCATCTCCACGAGCTCGAGTCCTTCGACGCGACGCAGGAGCGCGCGCGGCTGCTCGGTGATGCGCTGCGCGTGTCCGAGGTGGCAGGGCGACTGGTAAGTGACGCGCAGCGCGAGGTGACCGAAGGGCTGCGTGCCGAGCGACGCGAGGTATTCGGTCACGTCGCGGACCTTCGCACTGAACGCCTCGGCGCGCGCCGACCAATCCGGATCGTCGGCGAGCACATGGCCATAGCCCTTCATGTGCGCGCCGCAACCCGCGGCGTCGACGACGACGGCATCGACTCCGGCGGCCTCGAACGCGGCGATGTTCTTCTTCGCAAGCCGGGTCGCGCCGCCTCGCTCGCCGGCGTGCGCGTGCAGCGCGCCGCAGCAGAGCTGCGCGGGGACCTCGACCACCTCGACGCCCAGCCGCGTGAGGACGCGGGCGGCAGCGGTGTGCACGTCGCCGTACGCGACGCGCATCACGCACCCCAGCAGGAGCGCGACGCGCGCACGCGGCGTCGCGGGCGCCGGCGACCGCCGATAGCGCGGCCGCGTGAGCGGCGGGTAGAGCCCTTCGAGCCGGCGGAGCCGCGGCGGGAGCAGCGCGCGCAGGCGCGTCGTGCGGACGAGACGCCGGAGCCCGGTGCGCTCGTAGAGCGCGAAAAGACCGGCGGCCCGTTCGAGCCGCGCGGTATCGGCGATGAGCGACAGCAGCGCGCCGCGCAGCCAGCGGACCAGACCGGATCGCGCGACGATCCTCCGCTCCTCGAACGACGCGCGCGCGTTCTCGATGAGCGCGCCGTACCCGACGCCCGACGGGCATACGGCCTCGCAGGCGCGGCACGCGAGACAGCGATCGAGGTGCGCGCGGGCAGTGTCCGTCGGCGCGATGCGTCCCGCGGCGATCTCCTGCATGAGGTGGATGCGGCCGCGCGGCGACTCGGTCTCCAGGCGCGTGAGCACGTACGTCGGGCATGACTCGAGGCAGATGCCGCAGTGGATGCAGCCGACGGCCGGCTCGATGTCAAAGGAGAGTGGCGCGATCGTCACGCTCTAAGGCTAGGCGGGCATGCGGCCGGGCGCGAGCACATCGCGCGGATCGAAGCGCGACTTCAGCGCACGCGCGACCGACCCCGGCACGCGCGACCGTCCCCACACGCCGAGCGCGCGCTTCTCCTCGAGGCTCGCGCGCTCCAGCACCAGCGCGCCACCGGCGGCCTCCACGGTCGCGCGAAGGCCGCGCAGCGACTCGACGTCGCCACCGGTGTATGCGACGCCCGCGCCGATGTACGCGATCAGCGCGGTGCGCAGGTGGTCGGCCTCGTGACCCGGTGCCACGGCCAGCCGGGCGATGTGGCGCGATGACTCGGCGCCGCGCGCGATCTCCGCGATCGGATCGCCGTCGGCATCGGCGAACGGCGCGATCCGCGCAAGATCGCTCCGCAGACGCGACACCGCGGCGATCGAGCCGGCCAGACGCACGTGCAGCACGGCGCCGCCGTCCGCGGGCGCCCCGACGGCGAGGACGATGGCCTCGACCGGATGGGCGCGCACCCGCAGCGCGATGTCACGCAGACGCGCGGCGTCGGCGTCGCGCAGCGACACGGTCGCCGTCGCCTCGTCGAGCGCGACGAGCTTGAGGCTGACTTCGGCGAGCGCCACGAGCGTCCCGTAGCTCCCGCTGTACAGACGTGTGAGGTCGTACCCGGTCACGTTCTTCACCACGCGTCCGCCGGCGCGCGCGGTCGTGCCGTCGCCCAGCACCGCGGTGCAGCCGATGACCCAGTCGCGCGGATGCTGGAAACGCAGACGCGACGCGCTCGGCGCGGCGCTGGCGATCGTGCCGCCGACCGTCGCGCGCCGCGGATCGCCCACCTCGACCGGCCAGCGCTGGCGGGCGGGTGCGAGCGCGTCGGCAAGGTCGGCGAGGGTGGTGCCCGCACGCACCGTGCAGACGAGATCCGCGGCGGAGTGCTCCACCACGCCGCTGAGACCCGCGAGGTCGACCGCGAGGTCATAGCGGGACGGCGGCTCGCCGATGGCCATGCGCGGCCCGCCGCCCCAGAGCACGACCGCGCGACGCGCGTCGTGCGCTGCGCGGACCGTCTCCGCGAGCGCCTCGGTCGAGGTCGGGCGCGCCGCCTCGGTCGGCATGACGCCGTGGATCGCGTAGCGGCTCAGATCCACATGCCGTCCGCGAGCGCGCGCTTGATCCGTTCCGTGGGGATCGCGGCGCAGGTGTCTCCACCGGGGAAGATCTTGCCCGGATTCATGACGCCGTCGGGATCGAAGGCGCTGCGCGCGCGCTGCATCGCCTCGAGGTCCTCCGGACCGTAGACCCAGAACATGAAATGGTTCTTCTCGAGCCCGATGCCGTGCTCGCCGGAGAGCGCGCCGCCGGCATCGATCGCGACCTTGAGGATCTCCGCGCTCGCCTTCATCACGCCCTCGATCGAGTCGGTCCGCGCGTCGAAGAGGAGCAGCGGGTGCAGGTTGCCGTCGCCGATGTGGAACATGTTCGCGACCATGTAGCCGTGGCGATCGGCGATCGCGTTCACCGCGTCGAGCACGTCCGGCACCTTGGAACGCGGCACGACCGCGTCGTGGATGTAGTTGTTCGGCTTGAGTCTGGCGAGCGCGGGATACCCGAGCTTGCGCGCCTTCCAGAGGAGATCGCGCTCCGCCGGCGTCTCGGCCACACGCACGCCGCGCGCGCCGTCGGCCTCGCAGAGCGCGACGATCGCGTCGGCCGCCGCTCGCGTCTCCTCGCGCAGCCCCTCGACCTCCACGAGCAGCATCGAGCCGGCGTCCTCCGAGAGGTGCACGTCGAACGCCGCGTTCACCGCCTTGATGGTGTTGCGGTCGAGCATCTCCATCGCGGCCGGCACGATGCCGCGCGCGATGATTGCGCTCGCCGCGCGCGCCCCCGAGCGGACGTCGGGGAACTCCGCCAGGAACGTCCGCACGTCCTCGGGGAGGGGAAGCATGCGCAGCCAGGCCTTCGTGACGATGCCGAGCGTCCCCTCGCTGCCGACGATGAGCGGCACGCAGTCGTACCCCGGAAGGTCCGGCGCGACGCCGCCGAAGATCGGACCTCGCCATCCGGCAGCACCATCTCGACCGCGAGGACGTGATCGACGATCGAGCCGTAGCGCAGCGCGTGCGGACCGCCGGCGTTCGTTCCGATGTTCCCGCCGATGGTCGAGACGCGCTGGCTCGCCGGATCGGGCGCGAAGAACAGCCCGTGGGCGCGGGCGACCGCGCTCACCTCGAGGTTGGGCACGCCGGGGTCGACGACCGCGACCCGCGCGACCGGATCGATCTCGTGGATGGTGCGGAGGCGCGACGTGGCGATCACCACGGCGTCGTCGCAGGCGATCGTCCCGCCGGAGAGGCCGGTCCCCGCGCCGCGCGGAACGATCGCCACCCCCGCATCGCGCGCCGCGCGCACGCAGCGCGCGATCTCGTCCGTGTTCGCCGGGACCGCGACCGCGAGCGGCGGCCGCTTGTCGAATCCCGCGTCGTACTCGAACACGATCGTGTCCTCGGGACGCCAGAACACGTTCGCGTCCCCGCAGATCGCGATGAGCTCGCTGACGAGCGAGCTAGGCGTGCTCTTCGATCCAGACCGCTCCGTCGTCCGAGAACTCTTTCTTCCAGATCGGCACGATGGTCTTCAGCGTGTCGATCGCCTCGCGCGCCGCGGCGAACGCGGCGTCGCGATGGGGCGCGCCGACGGCGACGATCACCGCGACGTCGCCGATGGCCAGGTCGCCGACGCGGTGGTGCATCACGACGCGCGACGGCGCGTACTTGCTCTCGAGCTCCTTCGCGATCTCCCGCATCTTCCCCTCGGCCATCTCGGCATAGGCCTCGTACTCGAGATGCGTCACGCGCTTGCCGCGGCTGCGGTCGCGCACCGTGCCGAGGAAGAGGACGACCCCGCCGTAGCCCGGGTCGCGCACCGCCTCGAGTGCGTCGTCGAGCGAGAGCGTCGTGGCCGACACCATGATCGGCGCGATGCTGGTCGCGCCACCCGAGACCGGCGGGATGAGCGCGACCTCATCGCCGTCCGCGAGCGGCTCGCTCGCGTCAACGTATTCGCGGTTCTTCGCGATGACGACCTTCCGTCCCTCGGCGACGAGCGGGAAACGGCGGACGATCTCGGCGATCGCGTCCTTGACCGTGGCGCCGGGCTGGAGCTCGAGCTCGATGCGGCCCATGCCCGCGGCCTCGCGATACGAGGCGAACAGGCGGACCACCACGCGCATGGTCGGAGTGTATTCAGTGCCAGAATGAGGGCGAATGGACGCGGGCGCGGCCATCATCGTCACGCTCATCCTCGTTTTGGTGAACGGCTTCTTCGTCGCGGCCGAGTATTCGTTCGTCCGCGTCCGCGGCACGCAGCTCGAGGAGCTCGCGAAGACGGGGAACGGCGCGGCCAAGCTCGCGGCCCACATCTCGGATGACATCGAGCCGTACATCTCGACCGTGCAGCTCGGCGTGACGCTCGCGTCGCTGGGCGTCGGCCTTCTCGGCGAGCCGGCCGTGGCGCGCCTCGTGGAGCCGGTCCTGGGAGGCCTGCGTGACGTATCGGACACGGCGTATCACGTCGTCTCGTTCCTCATCGCGTTCGCGCTCGTCACGTACGTGACCGTCGTGCTCGGCGAGCTCGCGCCGAAATATCTCGCGATCCAGCGCGCGCTCCGCGTCGCGCTGTGGGCGGCGTACCCCCTCCACTACACCTATCGCTTCGCGTATCCCTTCATCTGGCTCATGAACCGCAGCGCCGCGGGCGTGCTGCGCGCCTTCGGTCTCAAGCCGACGAGCGACCTCGACGTGCACAGCGACGAGGAGCTGAAGATGCTCGTCGCAGCCTCCGCGAAGCAGGGCGTGCTGCAGGAGAGCGAGCGGGTCATCGTCGGCAACGCCCTCGATTTCGCCGACACCGTCGTGCGCCAGGTCATGGTCCCGCGCACCGAGATCATGGCCGTGCCGGAGGACACCGATCTGGCCGGCCTGATCGCCATCGCCCGGCAGACGCGCTTCTCGCGGTTCCCGGTGTATCGCGACGACCTCGACCACATCGTCGGCGTCGCGCACGTCAAGGACCTCGTCGGCGTGGACCGCACCTCCCACGCGACGGCGCGCGACCTCATGCGCAAGGTCCCCGCCATCCCCGAGACGCTGCGCCTGGATCAGGCGCTGGCGGAGTTCCGCCGCCAGCGCGCGGGGCTCGCCGTCGTCATCGACGAGTTCGGCGGCACCGCCGGGCTGGTGACGCTCGAGGACATCCTGGAGGAGCTCGTGGGCGAGGTGCGCGACGAGTTCGAGCAGGGCGACGTCCAGCGGATAAAGGAGGAGGCACCGGGGACGTACCTGATCGACGGCCTGGTGTCTCTGAGCGACCTGCGCGAGAAGCTGGGGCTGGAGCTCGAGGAGGAGCCGTACGACACCGTCGGCGGACTCGTCTTCGGCCGTCTCGGGCGGCTCGCTGAGGTCGGCGACAGCGTCGACGTCGAGGGCTATCGCTTCGAGGTCACGAACGTCGACGGCCGGCGGGTGTCGCAGGTCCGCGTGCAGCGGTCGCGCTCCCGTCGCGTTGCGACCGCTTCGTGAATGTGACGAAGGGGTAACGATTCGGCCCACGCTTGATTGGCACGCGGCGTGCCTATGACGTGCGGCAATGATCGAGCTTCTGACCTCTGATCCAGGGATCCTTCTCGTGACCGCGACCGGTCTCGTCGTGACCGCGCTGTCGATCGTGCGCGACACGCGCGCGCAGCGGATCACCGCCGCTCAGGAGGCGTCGCTGGCCGTCGTGGCCGAGGCGCCCGCGCCGGAGCCGATGGAGCTCGCGGCCTAGCGCTACCGCGCGCCGAAGAAGGCGCGCACCGCGGACACCAGATCACCGAACCGCTGACCCCAGAATGCCTGCGCTCGCGGGTCGAGCAGGACGAACATCCCGGTCGCCGCGAGCGTGGCGATCGCGGACGTCGCCACGAACGAGAAGATGCTCGCGCGCGGGGTCAGGCGCTTGTCATCCATGCACCGTCAACTTTACGGCGCCGGACGCGAAGCGCTTTAGCGGGTCTTCAACCGCGCGACGAGGTTGTCCAGCCGGGC
>DASQIF010000209.1:0-21387 GCA_035631715.1 Candidatus Acidiferrales bacterium | reverse complement strand
GCATCGTCCCCGCGGCGATCGAGATGATGGACAACCTCGCGACGCAGGCGGTCGAGGCCGCGGTCGGCGCAGGCTATCCGCTCGACGCCGGCGGCATCCTGCTCGTCGAGGTCGACGGATTGCGCGAGGGCCTCGACGGCGCGATCGCCCGCATCGAGACGATCTGCCGCGAGGAGGGCGCGACGACGCTGCGCCTCGCGAAGACCGCGCTCGAGCGCGAGCGCCTCTGGGCCGGACGCAAGGGCGCGTTCGCGGCAATGGGTCGTCTCGCGCCCGCGTACTACGTGCAGGACGGCGTCATCCCGCGCACCCGGCTGCCCGAGGTGCTGCGCGCGGTCGAGGAGATCGGCGCGCGCCACGGCGTGCGCGTCGCGAACGTGTTCCACGCCGGCGACGGCAACCTGCATCCGCTCATCCTGTTTGCCGAGATGTCGGAGCTGCCCCGCGTGCACGAGGCCGGCCTCGAGATCCTCACCGCGTGCGTCGAGGCGGGCGGCTCCATCACCGGCGAGCACGGCGTGGGCATGGAGAAGAACTGCTACATGCCGCTGCAATTCGCGCCGCCCGACCTCAAGGCGATGCGCCACCTGAAGGACGCGTTCGACCCGGCCGGCCTCGCGAACCCCGGGAAGATCTTCCCCACGCCGGGGCGCTGCCGCGAGTTCCAGCTCGCCGCGGTCCGTTGAGCCCGACGCTGAGCCCGACCCGCCCGGCGTCGGTCGAAGAGTGCGCGGCCGCGCTGGCGGAGGCGAACGCGAAGGGGCGCACCGTGCGTATCCGCGGCGCCGGGACGAAGGAGTATCTGGGCGACCTTGTCGCGACGGACACGGTCGTCGAGACGACCGCGCTCGCGGGGATCGTCGCGCACGTGCCCGCGGACCTCACGGTCACGGTCCGCGCGGGCACGCGCCTCCGCGACGTGCGCGCCGCGCTGGCGAACGCGGGCCAGATGCTCCCGCTCGACCCGCCGCACGACGACGCGGCGACCATCGGCGGGATCGTGGCCGCGAACAGCAGCGGGTTCCGGCGAGCGCGGTACGGCGGCGTGCGCGACCTGCTCATCGGGACGACGTACGTGCTCGCCGACGGCAGCGTCGCCCGCGCCGGCGGACGCGTGGTCAAGAACGTCGCCGGCTATGACCTCAACAAGATCCTCATCGGATCGCTCGGCACGCTCGCGCTCATCGTCGAATGCACGTTCAAGGTCCTCCCGCTGCCGGCCGCGACCGCGGTGCTGCGCGCGCGCTTCGCGTCCGCCGCCGACGCGTTCGCGCTCTGCGACGCGGTGGCGCGGACGTCGGCACGGCCCGCCGCGCTCGCCCTCGAGGGGCGCGGACCGCGGGAGTGGTCCGTCGTCGTCGAAGCGGCCGGCGACCCCGCCGCGGTCGAGCGCACCCTGAAGATCGCGAGCGACGCCGCCGGTCAGGCGAAGATCGAGCGCGTCGACGATCCCGAGACCGCCCTCGCGCCGCTGCGCGACATCGTGAACGACAGCACCGGCGCGATCGTCCGCGCCTCGCTCCCGCCGGCCGCGCAGCTCGCGTTCGCCGACACGGCGCTGCGGCTCGACGGCTTCACGCGCCTGGTGGCCGACGCGGCGAGCGGCGTCGTGCGCGTGCACACCCGCGGTGACGACGACGACGCGATCGCGGCGGCCGACGCGCTCCTCGCAGCGGCGCGCGCCGTGGGCGGCGCCGCGCGCGTCGAGCGACGCGCGGACAGGCTCCGGACGCGCATCCCGGCCTGGGGCGACGGCGACCTGCCCGGTCTCTTCCTCATGCGGCGCCTGCGCGCCGAGTTCGACCCGAAAGGGATCCTCGAGCCCGGGCGCGGTCCGGTGCGATGAACGCGTACAGCGATCGCGTCGAGGCGCCGAGCCGCGAGCTCCTGCAGCGCTGCGTGCACTGCGGCTTCTGTCTGCCGACCTGCCCGACGTACGCGGTGCTCGGCGTGGAGATGGACTCGCCGCGCGGCCGCATCCGGCTCATGCAGTCCGTGCTCGACGGGCGCATCGCCGTCGACGGCGCGGAGTTCGCGACACACATCGGGCAGTGCCTCGATTGTCGCGCGTGCGAGACCGCGTGCCCGTCGGGGGTCGAGTACGGCAAGCTGGTCGAGGCGGCGCGCGCGCAGATCGTGACGACGCGTCCGGCCGGTCCGGTCACCACGCTTATCCGCCGCATCGCGTTCCGCACGCTCATCCCGTCGCCTTCGTGGCTGGCGCTCTTCGCGCGCTTCTCGTGGCTCGCGAAGCGGCTCGGCGCGCACCACGTGCTGCGCGCTATCGGCCTGCGACGCCTCGGCGGCCTCCTCGCGCTCGTCCCCGCGCGCGTCTCGTCCTCGGTGCTCCCCGCGTCGTTCGCGGCCGAGGGCACGAAGCGCGGGCGCGTCGCGCTCTTCACGGGATGCGTCATGCGCGCCGCGTTCGCGGACACGAACGCCGCGACCGCGCGCGTGCTCGCGCGCAACGGCATCGAGGTCATCGTGCCCGCGACGCAGACCTGCTGCGGCGCCTTGCATGCGCACGCCGGCGTGCGAGGCGACGCGATGGAGCTCGCGAAGCGCAACATCGCCGACCTCGAGGCGCTCGACGTCGACGCGTTCATCGTGAACGCCGCCGGCTGCGGCGCGCATCTAAAGGAGTACGGCTGGCTGCTGCGCGAGGATCCGGCGTGGCGCGAGCGAGCCGCGCGCTTCGCGGCGCGGGTCAAGGACGCCGGCGAGTACCTGGCGGCGGTCGGCATGGTCGCGCCGCCGCGCGGCATGACGGCGCGCGTCGCGTACGACGACCCCTGCCACCTGCTGCATGGTCAGCGCATCAGCGCGCAGCCGCGCGCGCTGCTCGCGGCGATCCCCGGCCTCACGCAGCTGCCGCTGGTGGAGGCGGACATGTGCTGCGGGTCGGCCGGCACGTACAACGTGACCCAGCCAGCGCTGTCGAAGTCGCTGCTCGACCGCAAGGTCGCGAACGTCCTGGCGACGAAGGCGGACATGGTCGTCACCGCGAACCCCGGCTGCCAGATGCAGATCGAGGCCGGGCTTCGCGCCGCCGGCTCCACAATGCCCGTCGTGCACCTCATGGACCTGCTCGACCGCGCCTACGAGGCCTGATGGGACGGTTCTACCGGCATGACGTCATCAACATCGCCGACCTGCGGCGGCTCGCCCGCGGGCGCGTGCCGCGCGTCGTCTTCGACTACATCGACGGCGGCGCCGACGACGAGGTCACGCTGCGCGAGAACGAGCGCATCTTCGACGACGTCACGTTCCGTCCGCGCACCGCGGTGGTCACGCCGAGCGTCGATCTCTCGACGACCGTGCTCGGCGCGAAGCTCGCGCTCCCGTTCATCCTCGCGCCGGTCGGGAGCACGCGCCTCATGTACCCGCGTGGCGAGGCGCTCGCGGCGCGCGCCGCGACCACGGCGGGGACCGCGTACACGCTCTCCACGCTCTCGGGCACGACGATCGAGGAGGTGCGGCGCACCGCGACCGGCACGCTCTGGTACCAGCTCTACGTCGTCGGCGGCCGCGCGGTCGCGGAGGCCGCGCTCGCGCGCGCGACCGCGGCCGGCTTCACGGCGCTCCTCGTCACCGTCGACACGCCCGTCGCCGGTCTGCGCGAGCGCGACATACGCAACGGCACGGTGCAGATCGTGTCGCGCCGGCCGCTCGCGATGCTTCCGTTCATCGGGCAGTTCCTGGCGCGACCGGCCTGGCTGCGCGGCTTCCTCGCGGACGGCGGGCTCATGCGCTTCCCGAACGTCGTGCTGCCCGAGGGGCCGATGCCGTACGCCGAGGTCGGCGCGGCGCTCGAGACGGCCGTCGTGTCGTGGCCAGACCTCAAGTGGATCCGCGAGGCCTGGCGCGGGTCGATCGTGGTGAAGGGCATGCTCACCGCCGAGGACGCGCGCCGCGCGGTCGATGAAGGCGCCGACGGGATCGTCGTGTCGAACCACGGCGGCCGGCAGCTCGACGGCGCGCCCGCGACGCTGCGCGTCCTCCCTGAGATCGTGCGCGCGGTCGGCGGGCGCACCGAGGTGCTGATGGACGGCGGCATCCGTCGCGGCAGCGACATCGCGAAGGCGCTCTGCCTCGGCGCGAAGGCCGTGCTCGTCGGACGCGCATACGCCTACGGGCTCGCCGCAGGTGGCGAGCCGGGCGTGGCCCGCGCAATCGACATCCTCCGGACGGAGCTCACCCGCACGATGAAGCTGCTCGGCTGTAAGTCGGTCAGCGAGCTCGACGGCTCCTGGGTGAACGCGCCGGACTGGTAGGACCGATGACTTCGGGCGCCCTGCACCGTCCAAGTGCATGACGGAGGTACGTGATGAGCGAGCGTGAACCGGTATCGACGAAGAACCTGACCATCTACGGCGAAGGTCCGCTCCGGTGGGAGCGTGTCCGGCACGCGCTCGCCGCCGGACAGGATCACCGGCCGTTCTTCCTGGCGACGGTCGGCGCGAACGGACGCGCGCACGTGGCCGGCACGGGCGCGATCTGGGACGAGGGCGACATTTACATCGTGAGCGGCCCCGGCACGAAGAAGTCGCGGGATCTCGCGGCGAACGCGAAGTGCTCGATCGCGGTCGCGCTCTCGGGGATCGACGTGACCCTGGACGGCACGGCGACACGCGTGACCGACACGAAGACGCTCGAACGCATCGCGGCGCGCTACCGCGACCTCGGATGGCCGGTGACCGTCGAACGCGACACGTTCACGGCGCCGTACAGCGCGCCGAGCGCGGGGAAGCCACCCTACTACGTCTACCGGTTCGTGCTCGAGACGGTCGTTGCCGTCGCGGGCGCGGAGCCCCACGGCGCGACGCGCTGGCGGTTCTAGGCCGCGCCGAGCTCCCTGGTCAGGTTCGCGAAGAAGTCCTCGAGCACCTTGTCGCCCTTCTTGCGGATCGCGCCCGCGCCGAGCGTCGCGATCTTGCCGGTGATCTCGTAGCGGCCGGTCACCACCACATCGGTCGCGCCATCCTGCGGCACGACCGCGAGTTCGAGCGCGGCCGAGATGCGCGAGGCGATCTGCCGGTCCTCGCCCGACCCCGAGACCTTCAGCGTCCTATGCGCCTCATCCGCCACGACGTCGATCGCGAGGTCGGCGCGCATCGCGAACGGACCGACGCGGTCCTCGAGCACGGTCGTGTACCGCGTCATCCGCTCCACCTCCTTGAGGTCGCGCACGACCGAGAGCCACGACGCGACCTTCGGGAAGTCGAGGATCGTGGACCACGCCGTCTCCGGTGATGCGGTGACGCGCACGGTCCGTGTGACGTCCTGGAACATGGGGCGCGGCGAGTATCCCATCCGGTCTGAAGTGGATACAAATTCGGCGTACGATGGCCGTCTCTCCCACCTCATTAGATGGAGTGAAGCCATGAGCGAGACGACGCCGTCCACCGCCACGGAGACCCAGCGCCCGTCGTTCTGGGGCAAGGGCGCCTATGAGCTCTTCATCGAGAGCGAAGGCATCCCGATCCACACCGGCGTCGCCGTCCAGGATCTACGCACCGCGGAGGTCCGCAAGTGGGCGCGCCTCGACGCGAAGGGCGCGTACATCCGCCTCGTCGGCGCCGAGGACACCGACAACGCGTACCTGCTCGAGCTCGACAAGGGCAAGTCGACCGCACCGGAGAAGCACCTCTTCGAGGAGTACTTCTTCGTGCTCACGGGTCGCGGTACCTGCGAGGTGTGGAACGAGGGCGAGAAGCCGACCTCCTTCGAGTGGCAGGAGGGCTCGCTCTTCTCGGTACCGCTGAACACGCTGCACCGGCTGCACAACGGCTCGGGGTCGCTGCCGGCGCGCGTGCTCGCCGTCACGACGATGCCGATCATGATGAATCTCCTCCACAACACCGAGTTCATGTTCGGCTGCCCCTACGTGTTCACCGACCGCTACGACGGGCGCAAGGAGTACTTCGACGGCGCGGGCACGCTGTACACCGGGCGCGTGTGGGAGACGAACTTCGTCGCCGACATCCGCCGCTTCCAGCTCAAGGAATGGAAGGAGCGCGGCGCCGGCGGCAAGAACATTCGCTTCGAGTTCGCGAACAACACGATGGTGTCGCACGTCAGCGAGTTCCCGGTCGGCACGTACAAGAAGTGCCACCGCCACGGGCCCGGCTATCACGTCATCCTCCTCGGCGGCGAGGGCTACTCGTACATGTGGCCCGGCGACGCCGA
The DNA here is from genome assembly GCA_035631715.1 of Candidatus Acidiferrales bacterium. GTDB lineage: Bacteria > Chloroflexota > Limnocylindria > P2-11E > P2-11E > CF-39. The sequence goes on along the minus strand of DASQIF010000209.1, from coordinate 15,198 downwards.
GACGCCGAAGGAAGACTGGACCGAGGTGAACTGGAAGACCGGCACGCTCTTCGTGCCGCCGGGCAAGTGGTGGCACCAGCACTTCAACACCGGCAACGAACCGGCGCGCTATCTCGCGATCCGCTGGGGCGGCAACAAGTGGAAGCTCGCGGCGTACCTGGACAACCAGGGCGTCGACGAGGACGTGAAGATGGGCGGCAACCAGATCGAGTACAAGGACCAGGACCCGGCGATCCATCGCACCTACGTCGAGCGCTGCGCGGCGAGCGGCGTGCAGGTGAAGATGGACGAGTTCAACGTCCGCGTCTAAGGACGCCTCGCCGCACCACCACGGCCATCACGCGGACGCCGGCCTCGGGCTCGACGAGCACGACGACGCGGGCAACGTCGCGTCCGAGCGCCTGCGCCTCCGCACCGTCGGCATCGACATCGGCACGACGACCTCGCACCTCATCTTCTCGGAGCTGACCCTCGAGCGGCAGGGCATCCGCCTCTCGAGCGCGTACACCGTCGTCGAGCGGAAGGTCGTCTCGCGTTCCGAGGTGCGGCTGACGCCGTACGCATCGCCGAAGCGCATCGACACCGACGCGCTCGCCGCCTACGTCGACACGGCGTACGCCGCGGCTGGCTGGACGCGCGACATGATCGACACCGGCGCGGTCATCGCGACCGGCGAGGCCGCGCGCAAGGAGAACGCCGCGAACATCGTCGCGCTCTTCTCCGGGCAGGGCGGGCGTTTCGTCTGCGCGACGGCCGGCCACCACCTCGAGGCGCTCCTCGCCGCGCATGGCTCCGGCCCCGTCCCCCAGAGCCGGACCGCCGGCCTCGTCCTCAACATCGATATCGGCGGCGGCACGACGAAGTTCGCCATCTGCCGCGGTGGCCACGTCACCGAGACGGCCGCCATCGACCTCGGCGCGCGGCGCATCCGCTGGGCGGACCCGGCGGCGCGCCCCGATCAGGGCAGGCTCGAGCGGACCGCGAGCCTCATCGTCGACGAGATCATGCGCATCGCGGACGGCGTGCCGCTCCGGGAGCCGAGCCTCTGGCTCACGGAGCCACTCCGCGAGCGCGGGCCGTTCAAGACGCTCGTCATCTCCGGCGGCGTCGGCGAGTACGTGAACCGGAACGAGACGCGCGAGTTCGGCGACCTCGGCAAGCTCATCGGCGCGGCGATCGCGAAGCGCCTCGCCGGTCGCCAGGTCGTCCGCGCGGTCGAGTCGATCCGCGCGACATGCATCGGTGCGTCGCAGTACACGATCCAGGTGAGCGGGGACACGCTGTTCCTCACGCGCCCCGAGATGCTTCCCCTCCGCGATCTCGCCGCGATCGCGATCCATCCCGATAGCGCGGACGCCGCTGCGATCGCACGCGCGGTGCGGTCAGGGATCGAACGGCTCGATCGCGACGACGGCAAGTTCGCGATCGCGGTGCGCTGGGATCACGGGCCCGCGTATAGCGCGCTGACCGAGCTCTGTCACGGCATCCACGAGGGCGTGCGCGAGACGCTTCACGACGGGCGCCCGCTCGTCGTCGTCATCGATGCGGACGTGGCCGGGATCGTCGGTCAGGCGCTGCAGGATGAGATGGGGATCCGCTCGCCGCTCGTGTGCGTCGACCAGATCCAGCTTTCGGATCTCGACTTCATCGACATCGGCCAGGTCGTGCCCGACAAAGGTGTCGTGCCGGTGGTCGTAAAGAGCCTGGTGTTCTCGGAGCGCTAAGCCGCCGGCCGAAACGACGGAGCCATGGTCGTGCAAACCATGGCGTTGCGAGGAGCGCGGCTCATGAAACCAGCCTCACAATTCGCTCGACGATTTGGTCGAGAGGCATCCGCGAGTCGATCTCGATCGTCGCCGCGCTACGAAGAGCAGGCTCGACCCACGTCTTGAGTTCGAGCTGGCGGGCGATGTCAGCCGGATCCTTGCCGTACGGGTTGTTGGTACGGTCCTCGATTCGCTGCCGCATGACGTCGTCGGGCAGCGAGAGCAGGACGATGTGGTCGAAGCGCGGATAGAGCGCGACCTGACGTTCTGACGTCCCCGCAACAAACAGCACCGGCGCGTCTTCGGTATCGAGGAGCCGCTGCACCTCTGGGACATTCCATTCAGGACCGTCCGCAAACGGTGTCTGGTCCAAGTCGACGGCCTTGAAGCCGCGCGACGCAAGGTGCGCAATGACAGTCGACTTTCCGACGCCGGACATTCCAGTGATGAGCACACGCTTCACCGACCTAAGTGTCGTTTCGACGATGGCGTCTAGCGCGTCGCCAATACGAAGGTGTGCCCGCCCACACCCTCCGGGACGAAGGTCGCTTGCTCGACGCGCATGCCGGCGTCAGCCAGCCACTCTAGGTATGTGCCCGTATCGGCGTGACTCCACCACATGTCGCCGCCTCGCACGCCGAGCCAGTCCTTCTCAACGCCGGTCCATGCCCCGTGGCCAACCGTGGCCATGAAGATCCCGCCAGACCGAAGCCAGCCCGCCACCGCGCGCAACAGCGGCGGTTGCTCGACAAGGGGGAGGTGGATGAGCGCGTAGAAACAGGTCACCGCATCGAAGCTCTCACGTGGGAACTGCAGCGTGCTCATGTCTGCGCAAATGAACGTGGCGCCGGGCACGAGTGCGCGGGCCCGCTCGATCTGCACCGGCGAGAGGTCCACGCCGGTAACGGTGTATGGGCGGGCGAGGCGCCGCGCGACGGGGACTCCGCAGCCGCAACCGAGGTCGAGGATCGAGGCATCGGCAGTAACGCGTTGCTCGAGGATGTCGAGCCATGCTGCGTACTCGCCGTCGCTGGCGTCATCGGTGCGATACGTGCGCGAGACGAGGTCATATCCGCGCCGCACGAGGGCCTTCGGATCATCCACGCGTGCAGCATCGCACCTGAAACACCTGACGGCCTTGCGCTGAACGACTGAGCCCGTCGGGCGCGTCTATCAGGAGCCGGGTTTGAAGACCATGTCCCACAGGGCGAATACCAGGACAGCCAAGACCACCCCATAGCCGAAGATCCATTGGGCGAGAGCAGCGCGTCCCGCGCCGATGTCGGGCTTGGCTTCGCTCATGACACGCTCGAGCCGGATGGCGCTCCGGCTGAGGTAGACCGCACCGACGAGGAACGCGACGATGAAGGCGGCGAGCGCGAGCACGACCCAGAGCTGCGCGAAGTTGCCAGACTGCTCGGCGAAGACGAGCCAGACGCCGGTCGCGAGGACCACGAGGACCGCGGGCGTGAAGACACGAAGACCGACGTAGGAGAGCGTCCGTGCGAACTCCGCCAGGACCGTCACGTCGGCGCTCCGATGGACGCGTCTGGCGATCACGCTCAGGACGATGCCGCCGCCGACCCAGACGACCGCTGCGGTGATATGCGCGAAATGGAGCCATGGTCCTAAGTCCATCGTCGCGACCTCCCTACCCGGTCCCCTCCGAGACGAATGTTGTTCGCCGTGGTGCGATCTCAGCGACCGCGGGGATCACGTCTCGACCCATGATCTCGAGCGGTTTGATCTGATCGACGTCGACGACCCACCCGAACACGGTCTCGATGCCCATGTCCGCGAGCCAGCGCAAGCGGCCAAGGAGCTCACCGATCTTCGATCCATCAGCGCCGACATCGAAGAGGAACGGCGCCGTCTTCTCGATCGCGTCGTAGTCGCGGCCGGCTTCCGCACAGCGTTGACGGAGCAGCTCGAGCTGGCGCGTTATGTCCGGGCTCGGCCGGATGTTGCATGCGTCTCCGTACTTCGCGACGAGCGGCAGCGTCCTACGCTCACCGCTGCCGGCGATGAGGATCGGCGGATGCGGCCGACTCAGGCTTTGGGGCACGTTGAGCGCTCGTCCGATCCGAACATGCTGCCCGGGGAACGACCGGCCGGAGCCCGACTCGCCCGACCACATCTCGAGGCAGACGCGGACGGTCTCCTCGAGGACCTCGAACCGCTTCGAAAGAGCGGGGAACGGCAGACCGAGGCCCTCAGCCTCTTCCGGGTAGTCGCCCGCGCCGATCCCGAGCATGGCGCGTCCGCCCGAGAGCACATCGAGCGTCGTCACGATCTTCGCGAGCAGCCCCGGAGGTCGATACGTCGCCGCTGTGGCGAGGCTCAGGAGGCGGACTGTCCGCGTGTGCGCGGCGATGTACGCGAGGGTCGTGTATGCCTCGAGCTCGCTTTGCTCCGCCCCGCCCATCAAGGGGTGCTGCCAGACGTGATCGGGCACGCTTATGAGATCGAAACCGGCTGCCTCAGCGGCCTGAGCGATCTCGACCAGCTTGGCGCCAAGGCGCCGCGGGCCGCCGTCCCAGCTCGTCGAGGCGATATTCAGGCCGAGCTTCACCAGATCGCGCTCCCCATCGGGTTACCATGCACGATATGATTGGATTTATCAAATTATGGGATTAATCAAATCACAGGCGCCCGACGCGCGGGCTCCTTGACCAGGAGGACGATGGGAGTGGCACAGCGCGAGAAGCGAACGCTCGCCGCGCAGGCATGGCGGCACATCTTCAGCTTCGTGGTAGCCACGGTCGATAGCCGCGACCGCGTCCTCGAGCGACTCGATCTCACGCCGGGTGACAGCCGGGTGCTCCTGAGTCTGGATGTCCGCGACGGGCGCACGATGCGGTCGCTCGCGGACGAGTGGGACTGCGACGCGTCCACGGCGACGTGGATGGTCGCGCGGCTCGCGGATCGCGGTCTCGTGGCGCGACGCGCCGTGCCGGGAGACCGGCGGCTCCGTCTCATCCTGCTGACACCTCAGGGCGCAAGAACGAAACGGGAACTGCTGTCGAAACTCTTCGCGCCTCCACCGGTGCTGCTTGAAATGGGTGGCGACGAGTTGCGGGCGCTCGTCGACGCAACGAAAGAGCTGCCGACGAAGGCGGTGCGCCCATCACCGGTCTCGGCTCCGCGCGGCCGAGCCCACCGGCCCGGGCGGCGTGGTCGAAATCGCGTCTAAGTGTGGTCTACGAACGATTCGTTGGAACCCGGAATCGTGGACGCCAGCAACTGAGCCGACTCACACTCGCAGGACGTGGTCGCGGAATACGCTGCGCGCCATGGACCTCGAAGTTGTTGGATGGCACGACTTCTACGTCATGACCGGCGGTGCCGCTGCTGCGCTGACGGGCCTCGTGGTGGTGGCGCTGTCGCTGCATGCCAGGGCGATCATGGCTCACCCGCTATATCGAGACCGGGCGTTCGCGGCCATCATCGCGCTCCTGACCCAGGTGTTCATCGCAGCAGCCGTGCTCGTTCCGCATCAGTCCGCGGTTGCGCTCGGCACTGAGGTCGGGATCGCCGCGGCGTTCTGGCTCGGGCGAACGATATGGGCAATCCCATACATCCGTAGCAACAGCAGGCGCCAGCGGAGCCGGGCCTATGAATCCCGCCGGCCGCTAACGCGCTGGGCGATGGAATGGGGCGTATGGCTCGTGTGGGTCTTCGCGCTGGTCGGAAGCAGCTTGGAGCTGATCGCTCAATCTGCGAATGGGCTCGACCTGCTTGCGATCGCGATGGTCCTGATGTTCGGCTCGCAGATGTGGAGCGCGTGGGTACTCATCGCGGAGGTCACGGAGTGAGACGGTCACGATGACGGACCGTTAGGCCAGATCGCTTTCGACTCTGCAGTCGGCGGGACCCTTCTAGACGGGCAGACCAATGGTCCACGGAACCATTACGTCGCAGAGATCGCGTGGATCCTCCTTATGCTTCGAGGGCCAAGATGCGACGAACTCGTCTCGTATTCGTTGAGGGCGTCATCGGCGCTGGCAAGACAGCCACAGTCCAACGCCTAGCAGCGGAGCTCGGCGAGCGGCGCATCGCTGCGAGTGCCATCGCGGAAGGTGATCCGAAGCTCCGCGTCGCCCGGAGCCTCACGGAGCCCTTTGCGCCATGGTCAACGACGACCATTGACCAGTACATCGAACTTTGCCGACTCGCGTGGGCGCGGTTCACAGCAGAGAGCACCAGCCACGTCGTCTTCGTGAGCGATGGGCTGTTATTCCACGGAAACATGACCGACTTGTTCCTCGCTGATGCTTCATACGACGAGCTGTCCCGCTATCTCGACGGTGTGCTGAGCGCCATCGCTGTAATGGAGCCGTCCCTGATCTACCTCGATCAAACTGACATCGCGGCGTCTCTTCGGGCCACGGCAAACGTGCGCGGTCAGCGGTGGATCGACTACCAGGTGGGCTGGAAGCTAAAGGCGCCCTACGCACAGACTCGAGCGCTATCGGGGCTAGATGGCTTGATCGCGGTCTACGAGGGCTTCACGGCAACGTGCCGCGCATTTGTCGGCGAGCAGCGGCTACCGACCCTCGTTTCGTATGACACCGAGGCGTGGCCGAGACGCGTGGACGCCATGCGGACATGGCTCGAGCTGCGCTAGAGCTGAATCACCGGAGCTGGGCTAGGCGCCGGGAGGCCGGCGAACGCCCGCGGCGCGGAAGACGATGTCCCAAGTGCGAAAGACCGAGACGACGATGAGTAGGAGCACGCCGAGCGCTAACACCGGCACCGGCCACGCCTGCCCAGCCACGAGGGCAAGCCCCGCCGCGACCGTGCCGGCAGCCCACGCCACGAACCAGGCAACGCGGAGCCAGCGGTTCACGCGACCGTAGACCCGACTCGAGCGAAAGAGTCGCGGCACCGTGCGCGCCGTTGCGACAACGATGAAGAGGAAGACCACGAGGATCTCTTCACCGAGGGTCGCGAGCGCTTGCGGAATGAGCGGAAATAAGGACAACGTCATCGCGGCGATGTAACTGAACAGAATGTTCCTGGCATCTTGACGCAGATCCTCGGAACGTTCGTCGCTCAGCAAACGCAAGTGCACCGAGATGGCAACGAAGAGAAGCCCCACGAGCGCGCCGGCGACAGTTGCCGTCGTAACGAAGAATTCACGCCATTCGATCAGCTCGGGTGCCATCTCGCGCCCCGGTGTTCTACGCCGTTACGAGCGAAGGCGCTCGCCCGCCCTGGACGAGGCGATTTCGCGGTTGACGTGCGCGCCGAGCGGAACGGTGTCCGGCCGTTCCCGCGTGCACAAGTCCATCGCGATGCGCGCGTAGACGAGCGCGGCGTCAGTGAGGTCCTTCACCTTGAACGACTTCGTCGACGCGTGGCTCTGAGAGCGCGGTGCGTAGGAGATCGCGGGGATGCCGAGCTCGTTGAAGGCGTTCGTGTCGCGCCACATCGAGGTCACGGCGTCGGCGACGATCGCGGGCGGCGTCGGGAAAGTCTGCGCGTGGCAGCGTTTGATCGTCTCGATGAGCAGCTCGGCGCCCTTCGCCTCGTAGCCCGGTCGGTAGAGATACAGCTCGACCTCGCCTGACACGTTCAGCGAGCGCAGCACACCCCGCAGCTCCTCGCGCACGTCCATCGGGTTCGCGCCGGGCAGGATGCGCGTGTCCACGTAGAACGAGCAGACCTGCGGCGCGCTCGTCACGTTGAATGGATAGCCCGAGCGGATCGCGTTCACGCTCGCCTTCGGGACGATCGTCCCCATCTCGCCGCGGTACGTGTTCCGATGCTGATAGTCGAGCGCCCACTGCTCGAACCTCGCGATGACCGCGGCCGCGCGCACGATCGCGTTCGGCGATTCCGACAGGCTCGTCGGCCGCGGCAGGTACGGGGTGTAGTAGCGCGGGCCGTCGGAATACACGGTGACCTTGAAGTGCGCCTTGCCCGGCTCGATGCCGACGATCCCGAAGCCGGTCCCCTCACCCACAAGGGCGAAGTCCGCGACCACGCCGTGCGTCACCATGAAGCGCACGCCGAGGTCCTTCGACAGGTACATCGGCCCCTGCCACTCGTCGATCGGCTCGCGCGAGATCTCGCCGGCGACGGCGGTGACGATGAGGTCGCCCTTCAGCGGATAGCCTGCGTCGCGGATCGCCTTCGCCGCGACGAGGTACGCGGCCATCGGCCCCTTGTCGTTCACCACCCCGTCGCCGAAGATCGAGTCGCCCTCGACCCAGGCCGAGTGGTAGAGCGGGTCCATCGGATCGCGCGCCGACCACACCGCGTCGGGCCGGAGCGTCGTGTCGAGGTGCGCGTTGAAGATGAGGCTGTAGCCGCCGCCAGTGCCGGGGAGCGTCGCGGCGACGTTGAAGCGCTCGGGGATGAGCGCGTACTTCTTCGGCGCGAAGCCGTTCTGCTCGAGCCAGTCGTAGACGAACTGACCCGCAGGCCCCTCGCTCCCGGTCGGGCTGTCGATGTTCCCGAGCGCGAGCGCGAGCTCGACGACCTCCTTCGGGTCGATCTTCGCGAGGACGTCGTCGACGGTGACGGCGCGCTCGGGACCGGGGCCTTTGCGCTCAGTCGGCATCGACAGCCCCCGCGGCCATGGCCGGCGCGAGCGCGGCGCGCTCGTCGACGCGCGCGGGGACGCCGAAGCGCTCCGCGAGCGACGCGGTCACGAGGATCGCCGCCGCGAGGACGATCGCGGCCTGCGCGTTCACCAGATCCATGAGTGCGGCGAGCACGACCGGACCGAGGAACGCGCCGAGGTCGGACGAGAAGCGGTAGCCCGCGAGCACCTTGGTGCGGTGCTGGCCTGGGACGATCTCCGAGAGCAGCGCGGTCTGCGAGGACGAGAAGAAGTCGCCGAAGCCGATGAGGCCGGCGAACACGAGGAAGGTCACGAGGTCGTGCGTGAGCAGGAACATGAGATCGCCGACGGCGATCGCGACGAGGCCGGTCATGATGACGCGCCGCCGTCCGATGCGGTCGCCCATCATCCCGCCGGGTGTCGCGACCAGGAGCCCGGTGATGGACATGAGCGCGATGCCCGAGGCGATCGACACGCCCCCGAGCCCGAGCGACGTCGCGGCGTACAGCGGCAGCACGGTGTTGCGGAAACCGTGGCGGTTGATCATGTTCGCGACGACGCCGTAGTTCGTCGCGGCGAGCGCGACGGTCCGTTCGCGTCCGCGCAGCACGCGCTCGTCGCCCTTCCCTGCCCGCGCGCCGCCGCTCTCGCGCACCCGGACGCGGATGAGGACCGGGACGAGGATCACGCCCGCGAGGATGGCGAGGCCAATCGTGACGCCGAACGTCGCGCGCCAGCCGAGCGCCGCGCCGATGAGGCCGCCGAGCAGCGGGTAGAACGCGATGCCGGTGTTGTTCGCGACGTGGAAGAAGCTCATGACCTTGCCGCGGTTCGCGCTGGTCGCGCTCGCGCCGAGCGCCGCCAGACCGACGGTCGTGAGCAGCGCGACCGCAAAGCCGGAGCCGACGCGCGCGGCGACGAGCATCTCGACGCTGCTCGCGTTGAGGCCGACGAGCGACGCGAGGATGAGCACGACGACGCCGACCGCCGCGACGACGCGGTGGCCGAGCGCGTCGATGACGAAGCCCGCCGGCAGGTCGGTGACGAGGCGCGCGAAGCCATACGAGCCGACGACCACGCCGGCGGTCGCGATCGAGATGCCGAAGTCGCTGCGGACGTCCGGCAGGAGCGGGGTCATGATGTTCGTCGCCGCGATCACGAGGAACACGACAACGCCAAGCAGGTACGACTCGAGCGGGATCTTGTTCTCGGTCACGCGCGCCCCGCGTTCAGCGCGATCGCGATGTCCGCGATCCGGAGGCGCGACGGGTCATCGGCCAGCTCGCGCCGCGACACGAGCGCACGCAGGACGAGCTTGCGCACCTGCCGCGCGTCGAGGGATGCGTCGGCGCACGCGACTGCGAGCGCGGCGAGCTCCTTCGGGTCGGCGCCGTCCTGCTCCGCGAGCTCGCGCATCGTGTCGCGCAGGATCTGCATGATCGCCTCGGCGTTCGGGAGGCCCATGCGCTCCACCACGTCCGCGCGCGACAGGAACGCCGGGTCGACGCCGACGTCGTGGTTCGTCGTCGCGATGAAGAAGACGTTCGGGTGCGCGCGCGCGACGGCGTCGATGCCCGCGAGCACGGCGTCGGTCGCGCGGTGCACGTCGACCGGGTTCGTCTCGAGCGACGCGCCGCCACGGTTGACCGCGAGCGACTCGACCTCGTCGAGCAGCACCACCATTGGCTTCCCGCGCGATGCGAGATCCGGCAGGGTGCGCTCGAAGAGCCGCGCGACGGCGCGCTGGCTCTCCCCGAGGAGCTGGCTCGGGAACGCGTGCGGGTTGATGTCCGCGCACAGGACCGTGGCGCCGAGATCGCGCGCCGTGCGATCGGCGAGACCGCCGGCGAGCGTCGTCTTCCCCGTGCCGGGCGGCCCGGCGAGGACGACGAGGCCGTGGAGCGGAAGGCCGACGGCGTCGATGCGCGCGCGGTGGCGCAGCGAGAAGAGCGCGAAGTTGAGGAGGCGCTCCTTCAGACCGGCCGGCGCGACGATGCGCGTCCAGCGCGACTCCCACGCCGGGTCGGGCAGCTCGACGAGCGACGCGATGCCCTCGACGCCCGGCGGCACCTGCAGCGCGGGCATCTAGGCCTTTGGTCGGCCCTCGAAGTGGGCGGGCCAGACCACGCCGGAGAGGTCGGGCGCGTCGAGCTCGGGCAGCTCCTCGAACAGGTTCAGCGGATCGAGCAGGATGCGGATCATGTCGTACAGCGCGTCGAAGTTGTGCACGCGGATGAGGCGTGCGGTGCGGTCCTTCGAGCCGTTGAAGTGCTGGTGCCATGCCCAGTGGTCGACGACGATGAGGTCGCCCTGGGACCACTCGAAGCGCTCGCCGTCCATCTCGCTGTAGCCGTTGCCCGACACGACATAAAGCCAGGCCTCGCCGCCGTGCCGGTGGCGCGACTGGTACAGGCCGGGCGCGAGCTCGTGCATCACCGCGGAGAGGCCGGCGGTGTGATAGCCGATGGCCTTGTCGACGAGGAACATGCTGCGCGCGCCGCGCTTGGTCACGAGACCGCGGACGTCGTCGAAGCGCGTGATGAGGCGCGCGGTATCGCTGCCCTGCGCCTGGCGGGCGAGGCGCTGCGTGCGGCGCGCGTACGGGTCGTCGCCCGCGAGCGCGCGCGTCTGAGTCGGGCGCGGCGGCAGGTCCTTCACCGGCGTGTCGCCACCGTCCTCGAGGAGCGCGACACCGAACTGCTCGAGCATCGGCTGCACGCTCCAGGTGTGGAACACCGCCGGCGTGTTCGCGTCGTTCCCGTGACGGTGCCACGCCCACGACGGCAGATGCAGGGTGTCCCACGGCTTCCAGTCGAGGCGCTGCCCGTCGATCTCGGTCCAGCCCTTACCGGACTCGATGAACTCGATCGCGTCCCAGGCGTGTCGATGGATCGTCGTCGTCGTGTGCGGCGCGATCTCGTGGACCGTCGCGTCGAGGTTCATCGTCGGGCGGTCGCCATCGCGTCCCGCGAACACGCCGCGGCGCATGCGCCGGCTCGGCACGTCCTGCATGACGACGTCCTTCCGATGCAGGACCGTCTTGTGGTAGCGCTTCCACTCGTCGAGGAGCGACTCGCGCCGCTTCTTCTGGATCTCGTAGTGCGTGGTCTGCGTCGTGGTGACGGTCTTCATCGCGACGCCGCCGGCTCCTTCATCACGCGCGGGAGCACTTCCTTCGCGAGGATCTCGATCTGCCGCAGGTAGTCCGGGAAGCGCATGCGGAAGTCGAAGACCAGGAGATCGCAGCCGAGCTCCTGGTAGCGCTGCACGCCTTTCACGATGTCGTCGGGCGTGCCCGCGAGGATCGAGCCGTCGAGCTCGTCGATCTTCGTGAACTCGCCCGACTTCGGCTTGATCCAGAACTTCTGCGCGTTCGCGTTCTTGATGAGCCCGGGGACGTTCATGCGCTTCGTGGCGCTCTCGTACGAGTCGTCGATGCTCGTCACCGGCACGGCGCCGGTCATGATCATCGGCTTGCCCTGCTCGGCGGCCATCTCGCGGATCTTGTTCACGCGCACCTTGTACGTCGGGAAGGTGATGCGGCCCGGCAGCCAGCCCTCGCAGAAGTCGACCGCGAGACGCGCCGCGGCCGGCGTTGCGCCGCCCCACCACACCGGTACGGGGTGCAGCGGCTGCGGCTTGAGGTCGACGTCGCTGAAGCTGTAGCGGTCGCTCTTCCACTCGACCGTCTCGCCCGCCCAGAGCTTCCGCGCGATGAGCACCTGCTCCTTCATCATCTGCACGCGGTCCTCGGTCCCCTGCCCGATGACCTCGAACTCGTGGTCGAATGTGCCGGCGCCGATGCCCAGGTCGAACCGCCGGCGCGTGATCCACGACATCGAGGCGACGCTGTAGGCCATGAGGATGGGGTGCCGGAACGGGATGATCGTCGCCGCGCCGAGATTGATCTTCTCGGTGACGCCGGCGAGATAGGTGAGCGTGACGAACGGCTCGATGAACGTGCGGTCGGTGCCCTCCATGCCGTGCGGGTGGAAGACGAGGTGGTCACGCACCCACAGCGAGTCGAAGCCGGACCGCTCCGCGAGACGCGCGCCCTCGATGAGGAGGTCCTGATCGGCCTCCAGCCCGAAGTGCGGGACGAGCAAGCCGAAGCGCGTCATGAGCGGTCTCTCCTTCTGATATGGGCTGCGGGAGGATGTCCCCGGCCGCGTTGACCGGGGACATCCCTCACCGCGTTACTTCGTGGGGACGCCGTACTTCGCGTAGTAGCCGTTGTCGATGAGCTTCTGGAGGAAGCTCGAGTCGAAGCACTTCGTCAGGTCGACGCCGAGGACGGACGCGTTGATCGTTCCGAGCGTCTGCTGCGGGGCCTTGAACGCCTCGACCGTCGGCACCATGTTGCGCAGCCCGTAGCTCGGGAACTGGCTCATCGCGTTCTGCGCGTCGGCCATCTTCATCTGCGTGAAGTCGGCGAACGGCTTCGTCGCATCGGCGTTGTTCGTCCACATGTAGTTCTGTGCGCGCACCACGGCCGCGACGATGTCGAGCGCGGTGTTGGGGTTCTTCTGGAGGAAGTCGGCGCGCGTCATGAGGCCGCTCCGGCCCCACTGGCCGCCGCCCTTGGTGACGTCCGCCACCTGGTTCAGGCCCGCGTCCTTCATGGCCTGATCCTGCTGGAGGCTGATGTCGGCGCAGTCGACGGATCCGGCCTTGAGCGCGGCGATACGCGTTCCCTCGTTGCCGACCTCACGGATGGTCACGTCCTTCGGCGTCAGGCCGAGCTGCTGCAGGGCGATGAGCACCGAGCCGTGGGAGGTGCCGCCGAACGTCGAGATGGCGATGGACTTTCCCTTCACGTCGGCGGCGGTCTTGATCGCGGCCTTGCAGTAGATGCCGTCGGTGTTCAGGACGCTGTTCATCGAGATGACCTTGAGCGGCGTGTCGCTCGTCTGCGACGTGATCGCGGTCGACGAGCCCCCGACGAAGAAGTCGAGCTGACCGGCGACGAGCGCCTGGAGCGCCTTGCCGTCACCCTCGAAGCCGGTGATGTTCACCGTGGTGATGCCGTTCTCTTTGTAGTAGCCGAGGACATCGGCGAGCTTCTCCGCGAACTGCACCGGCTCCGTCGGAGCGCTGAGTCCGATGCGAACGGTCGTGAGCTCCGGCGTCGGCAGCGTGAACGTGGCGGCTGTGGCGGCCGCGGACGCGGCGGCTGTCGCGGGCGCGGCCGAGGGCGCTGCGGTACCACCACAGGCGACCGCGAGCATCCCGAGCGTCACGACAAGAGCTGCAAGCTTGCTGCGTGTCATCGAATTCCTCCCCGCACCCGTTGATGGTCGGTCGTGTGACCCGCGCGGAATGTAAACCTTGTCAGATACATCGTCTACACTTTGGACCGAATCAGATGCGCTCGGCGGACGCGAACGGACACCCGATCGCGTACGAACTCGTCGGCAGCGGCACTCCGCTCGTCCTCATCGCGGGCACCGGTTATCCCGGCGCCACGTGGCCGCCGGACCTCGTGGCAGCGCTCGCGAAACGTCACACCGTGCTCACCTTCGACCACCGCGGCACCGGCAGGACGCCGCCGTCGCCGGAGCCGTACACGACGCGTCTCTTCGCCGCGGACGCGCGCGGTCTCCTCGACGCGCTCGGCCTCGAGCCCGCGCACGTGCTCGGTCACTCGATGGGCGGGCGCGTCGCGCAGTGGATGGCGCTCGATCGACCGGAGCGCATCCGGACGCTCATCCTCGCCGCGAGCGGCCCGGGTCAGTTCCGCGACGACCGGCCGGTCACGCGCGGCGTTCCCGTGCACACGGCCAAGGCGATGATCGAGCTCGGGTACGAGCTGTACATGCGCGAGCACATCGCCGAGACGTTCTTCGCGCCGGAGTTCCGCGTGGCCCATCCGGAGCGCATCGCGTGGCTCCATCAGGCGTACTGGGGCGCGCGGCCGGACGTCGAGAACTACCTGAAGCACGTGGTCGCGCGTCAGGGTCATCAGACCGCCGACCGCCTGGGTGAGATCCGCGTTCCGACGCTCGTGCTCATCGGCGACCGCGACACCGCTGCGATGGGCACGGGCGTGCACACCGAGCAGTCGGACTATCTGCTCGCGCACATCGCGGGCGCGACCAAGCGCGTCATCGAGGGCGCGGCGCACGGTTTCTTCTGGTCGCACCCCGAGCGCACCGCGGAGCTGCTCCTGCAGTGGACCGCGGCGCACTAGACCGCGGCCGCGCGCCTCTCGAAGCGGACCGGATAGCGCAGCCAGCGCGTGAAGCGCGCGGTGCGTCCGTCGCGCTCCGGCGCATGGTCGGGATCCGGGCGCACCCCGCGACGCGCGACCGCCTGCAGCTCGAGCGCGACGAGACCGAAGACGTGGTCGTCGTCGACGAGCATGTCGGCCGGCACGGCGAAGCCGCCGCCCACCGAGCGCCCCGGGCACTGATGCGGCCCGCCGCCGAACGAGAGGCCCCAGCGCGGCACCGTGGGCGCGAGCACGCGGTCCGGATCGAACTCGTCGGCGTCGGCGCCGAACACGGCGCGGTCGCGGTTCCCCTGCGCGAGATCCAGGACCACGGCGGCGTCCTTCGGGATGCGCACGCCGGCGACCTCGGTGTCGGCCTCGGCCCGGCGCCTCGCCTTCGGCGTCGTCGGCCGCAGGCGCAGCGTCTCGAGCACGACGCGCTGCGCATACGCCACGTCGTCCGCGAGGCGCGCGAGCAGCGCGTCCGCATCGGCGCGCGCGAAGACGATGTCGAGCGCGTTCACCAGCGTCTGCGCGCTGGTGTGCGTGCCGCCCTGCAGGTACGTCGCGACCTCGCGCACGATGCGCCCGTCGTCGCCGAGCTCTAGCGCGGGTTCGTCGCGGTGGAGCAGGAGCACGGTAAGGATGTC
>DASQIF010000208.1:0-4385 GCA_035631715.1 Candidatus Acidiferrales bacterium | reverse complement strand
AAGAACTCCGTCGACGCCGGGTCGAGCGCGAGCGCGCAGTCCGCACCGGCGCGGTACCCCGCGGCTTCGATGGAGCTGAGGATGAGCTCGATCGGCTGTTCGTTCGACACGAGGCCGCTGGGCGCGAACCCGCCCTCGTCGCCGACGCCGGTGCCCATCCCCTTCTCGTGGAGGATGTCCTTCAGGGCGTGGAAGACCTCGGACCCGGCGCGGATCGCCTCGCGGAAGCTCGCCGCGCCGATCGGCACGAGCATGTACTCCTGCATGTCGGCGGAGTCCGTCGCGTGCTTGCCGCCGTTCAGCACGTTGAACATCGGGACCGGCAACGTTCGCGCAAGCGGACCGCCGAGGTAGCGGTACAGCGGCAGACCGACGGCGTTCGCGGCGGCGCGCGCGCAGGCCAGCGACACGCCGAGCAGCGCGTTCGCACCGAGACGTGCTTTGTTCGGCGTGCCATCGAGCTCGAGGAGGATCTTGTCGATCGCGCCCTGATCCGCGGCGTCCTCGCCGATGAGCTCGGGCGCGATGACGTCGTCGACGTTGGAGACCGCCTTGCGCACGCCCCTGCCGCGATACCTGTTCTTGTCGCCGTCGCGCAGCTCGACCGCCTCGTGCGCGCCGGTCGACGCGCCCGACGGCACCATCGCCGTGCCGCGCGAGCCGCCCGCGAGGATCACGTCGACCGCGACGGTCGGGTCGCCGCGGCTGTCGAGGACCTCGCGCGCGCGCATGAGCTCGATCGTCGTGTCAGGCATCGGGTATGGCCTCCACCCCGGGGAGCGACTTCCCCTCGATGAGCTCGAGCGACGCGCCCCCGCCGGTCGAGACGTGCGTCATCTTGTCGGCGAGCCCGGCCTCGGTCACCGCCTGCACCGACTCGCCGCCGCCCACGACCGTCGTGGCCAGCGGGTTGTTGGCCATGAACTGCGCGACCTGGCGCGTGCCGTTCGCGAAGGCGTCGATCTCGAACACGCCGACCGGCCCGTTCCAGAAGACGGTGCGCGCATCGCGGATCACGTCGCGGTACAGCGCGACGGTGCGCGGGCCGATGTCGACGATGGACAGGCCGTCGGGCACCTGGTCCACGTCGTAGGTCATGGCGCGCTGCGCCCCGTCGGCGTCGAGGCTCGGTGCGCAGAGCACGTCGACGGGCAGGAGCATCCGTTTCTTCGCGCCCTCGACCGCCGCGATGATGCGCGTGGCCTCGCCGGTGCGGTCCGCCTCCACGAGCGACGTGCCGACCTTGTGGCCGGTCGCGAGCAGGAACGTGTTGGCCATCCCGCCGCCGACCGCGAGCGCGTCGACCTTCGACACGAGCGCGCGCAGGACGTCGATCTTCGACGACACCTTCGCGCCGCCGATGATCGCGAGGAACGGGTGCTTGGGGTCGGACAGCAGCCCCCCGAGCGCGACCAGCTCGCGCTCGAGCAGCAGGCCCGCGTACGCGGGGAGGACGCGCGCGACACCCTCGGTGGATGCGTGCGCGCGGTGCGCGGCGCCGAACGCGTCGTTCACGTACAGGTCGAAGCCGCTCGCGAGCTCCTTCGCGAACGCCGGATCGTTCTTCTCCTCTTCGGGATGGAAGCGCGTGTTCTCCAGCAGCACCACGTCGCCGCGGCGCAGCTTCCCGACCGCGGCGCGAACGTCGGGCCCGACGCAGTCGGGCAGGAGGCGCACGTTCGTTCCGAGAATGTCGCTCAGGCGCTTGGCGACGGGCGCGAGGCTCTGCTTCGGGTCCTTGCCCTTCGGGCGGCCCAGGTGCGAGCAGAGCGCCAGAGCGGCCCCGCGCTCGCGCAGCCACGCGATCGTCGGCAGCGCGGCACGGATGCGCGTGTCGTCGGCGACCTCACCGTTCTCGAGCGGGACGTTGAAGTCGACCCGCACGAGGACCTTCTTCCCGGACGGATCGACGTCCCGGATGGTCCGCTTCTTGAAACCGGGCAATGACCTCTACCGAACGCCGGCGGGGACTCGCATCTTCGACGAGACGAACGCGGTGATGTCCGCGAGGCGGCAGGCGTAGCCCCACTCGTTGTCGTACCAGGACACGACCTTCACCATGTTGCCGAGCACGATCGTGTCGAGCCCGCTCACGATGGTCGAGTGCTCGTCGCCCTTGAAGTCCATCGAGACGAGCGGCTCCTCGGTGTAGGCCATGATCCCCTTGAGGTCGCCCTCGGACGCCGTCTTGAACGCGGCGTTCACCTCGTCCTTGGTGACCTCGCGCTTGAGCATCGCGGTGAAGTCGACCACCGACACGGTCGGCGTCGGCACACGGAACGAGATGCCGGTGAAGCGCCCCTGCAGCTCGGGGATCACGAGCGCCACGGCCTTCGCCGCGCCGGTCGCGGCAGGCACGATGTTCTCGGACGCGGCGCGCGCGTCGCGCGGGTCGCTCGCGACGGTGTCGAGCAGCTTCTGCGAGAGCGTCTTGGAGTGGATCGTCGTGAGGATGCCCTTGTCGATGCCGAACGTGTCGTTCAGCACCTTCGCCACCGGCGCGAGGCCGTTGGTCGTGCACGAGGCGTTGCTGATGATGTTGTGGCTCTCGGGGTCGTAGGTCTCCTCGTTCACGCCGAGCACGACGGTCTTGTCCTCGTTCTTCGCGGGGGCGGAGATGATGACCTTCTTCGCGCCAGCATCGCGGTGGGCCTTCGCTTTCGTCGCGTCGGTGAAGAACCCCGTCGACTCGATGACGATGTCGATGTCGAGGTCCTTCCACGGCAGCTTGGCCGGGTCGCGCTCCTGGAGGATCTTGATCTGGCGTCCGTCGATAAGGATGGAATCTGCCGTCGCGGACACATCGCCCTTGAACGTCCCGTACGTCGAGTCGTGCTTGAAGAGCAGGGCGTTCATCTTCGGATCGGCGAGATCGTTGATCGCCACGATCTCGAGGTCCGGATGGCGCTCGAGAGCCGCTTTGAGGAACTGACGGCCGATGCGGCCGAACCCGTTGATGGCGATACGAGCGCTCATATGTCTTGAACCCCCTTGCGCTGGATCAGTGAAAGCCTAAAGGAACCAGTCGCCGCGTCGCGCGGCGCGCTCACGAGCCTCCAGCACAGCACCGTGCATACCGACGTCGGCGCCAAGCGCCGCGGGGATGACGCGCACCGCGGACGCCGGCGCACGGAACGCCCGTTCTGAGATCGCGCGGCGCATCGGTTCGAGCACGTGCGCCGGCTGATGTTCGGCGATCGAACCGCCGACCACGATAAGGGCGGGGTTGAGCGCGTTCACCACTCCGACGGCGAGCTGCGCCAATGCACGCTCGGCGCGCGTCACGAGCTGCGCGGCGCGCGCTTCGCCGCGACCGGCCGCGGCGTACACGTCGCCCGCGTCACGGGCCGCGAATTGCTCGGCGAGATTGGCGCCGCCCGCGAAAGATTCGACGTGGCCGAACGAGCCGCAGCCGCAGCGCGGGATGTCGGCGTCGGCCGGTCGCCCCGCGTCCAATTGGAACGCGACCGGAAAGTGCCCGAGCTCCCCCGCCGTGTTCGACGCGCCGCGGACCATTCGCCCGCCGCTCACGATCGCGCCGCCGACGCCGGTCGACACGGTGATGTACACGAAGTCTTTCGCGCCCTGCGCGGCGCCGACGAGCGCTTCGCCTATCGCGGCCATGCAGGTGTCACGGTCGAGGAAGATCGCCACGCCGAGACCCTCGGTGAGCCGCCGCGCCACCGGCATGTTCGTGAAACCGACGATGTTCTGCGTCTGGATCACGACGCCGGTCTTGTGATCGAGCGGTCCGGGTGACGAACAACCGCCGGCGACCACCTCGCGCGCGTCGACGCCGGCCTTGCGCAGCACCTCGCGGCCGCTCGCCACGATCTCCGCGATGACGGCATCACCGCTCTCGCGCGGTGTGCGTCGATCGTTGCGTGCCACGATCTTCGGAACGGCGCCGTCCTCGAGCATGGCGAGGACGCTGCGGATCTGCGTGCCGCCGAGATCGATGCCGAGGTAGGGCTGCGCGCTCAGACCTTGGGCAGCTTGCCGGCGAGGTCGGGCCCGGCGAGCGATGACATGTCGCCCGCGAAGACCTGCTGCTGCGCGGCCTTGTACCCCTTCTTCGCCTTGTCCTTGCCGAACGCCTTCTCGGCGTCGCCGTAGATCGTGGTCACGAGTGTCGCGAGGTACGGCGCGGCCTGTTCGTCGGGGAGCGCGATGCGGTCCACCGATTCCACGTCGAGACGGTCGTCGAGCACCGGCAGCGGGCGATCGATCGGATCGGCCTGCTCGTCGACGCGCATGAGCAGGCTCGGCATCCGGTCGTCGATGCGCTGCTTTCCGTACTGACCGCTGTTGTATTCGTTGAGGAGCGCGTTAGAGAACGCGGCCAGACGTCCGACACGCGACGAAGCGTGGCTGGACGGTGCCGC
>DASQIF010000207.1:0-2219 GCA_035631715.1 Candidatus Acidiferrales bacterium | reverse complement strand
CCGTTCACCGCGCGCGCGGCTCGTACGTGCCGAAGACGGCCCGCAGGTCCGCGCAGATCTCCCCCAGCGTCACGGCCGCGCGGACCGCCGCCACGATGGGCGGGACCAGGTTCGCGGTGCCGCGCGCGGCGGTCACCAGGTCGGCGCGCGCCCGATCCGCGCCGGCCGCGTCGCGCCGCTCGCGGAAGGCGCGGATCGTCTCGATGCGCCGCTGCGTGAGCTTCTCATCGACGCGCAGTATCGGCACCTCGGGCTCGTCACCCTCCGCGCGATACGCGTTCACACCGACCACGACCTGCTCGCCGCTCTCGACGGCGCGCTGCTGCCGGTACGCCGACTCCTCGATCTCCCGCATCTGGTAGCCGCGCTCGATGCCCGAGAGCGCGCCTCCGAGCGCATCGATCTTGGCGATCTCCTCGTGCGTGCGGCGCTCGATGTCGGCGGTGAGCGCCTCAACGGCATAGGCGCCGCCGAGCGGGTCGATGGTGTCGGCGACGCCGGACTCCTCGGCGATGAGCTGCTGCGTGCGGAGCGCGATCCGCGCCGACTCCTCGGTGGGCAGCGCGAGCGCCTCGTCGTAGGCGTTGGTGTGCAGCGACTGCGTGCCGCCCAGCACGGCGGCGAGCGCCTCGATCGCGGTCCGCACGATGTTGTTGAGCGGCTGCTGCGCGGTCAGCGTCGAGCCCATCGTCTGGGTGTGGAAGCGGAGCGCGAGCGCGTCGGGATCCGTCACGCCGTAGCGGTCGCGCAGGATGGCGGCCCAGATGCGGCGGGCCGCGCGGAACTTCGCGACCTCCTCGATCATGGTCGCGTTCGCCGCGAAGAAGAAGGACAGCTGCGGCGCGAAGGATTCGACCGCGAGGCCGCGCGCCTTGGCGCTGTCGACGTAGGCGATGGCGTCCGCGAACGTGAACGCCAGCTCCTGCACCGCGCTCGCCCCCGCCTCGCGGATGTGGTAGCCGCTAATGGAGATCGGATTCCAGCGCGGCATGTGGGCGGCGCAGTGCGCGATGAGATCGGTCGCGAGGCGCATCGACGGACGCGGCGGGAAGATGTACGTGCCGCGCGCGATGTACTCCTTCAGGATGTCGTTCTGCGTCGTGCCGCCGAGCTTCGACGCATCGACGCCCTGCTCCTCGCCCACGACGACGTAGAGCGCGAGCAGGATCGGCGCGGTCGCGTTGATGGTCATCGACGTCGTCACATCGGCGAGCGGGATGTCCTTGAACAGGAGACGCAGGTCGTCGACGGTGGCGATGGACACGCCGACCTTCCCCACTTCGCCGGCGACGTGCGGGTCGTCGGGGTCGTAGCCCATCTGCGTCGGCAGGTCGAAGGCCGTCGAGAGGCCGGTCTGCCCGTGCGCGAGGAGCGAGCGGAAGCGCGCGTTGGTGTCCTCGGCCGAGCCGAAGCCGGCGTACTGGCGCATCGTCCAGAGGCGTCCGCGGTACATCGTGGGCTGCACGCCGCGGGTGAAGGGCGGCGCGCCGGGGAACTCGCCGTCGGTCGACGGTGCGTCCGCCGGCCCGTACGCATCCTTGGTCGGCGCGCCGTATGTCGTCGCGAAGGGCTTGCGATCCTTCGCGCGCGGTCGCTCCGGCATCAGTCGATGCTACGGCTCAGCGCGGCCGCAGGACGAGCTTCCCCTCGAGTTGTCCGATGCGCTCGCGCGTGAGCGCCATGGACTTGTACTGACCGCTCGCCCAGAGCTGCGTCTGATCGCCCCAGTGCCGCGAGTACGGCTGGCCACTCTGACCCACCGGGATGATCGACAGCGAGGCGTCGATGTCCCCGAGGTCGACGATCTGCCGCTCCGAGGGCTGGGTCGTGAGCGCGAACGGCTTCTTCACCGCGTACGCGCCGTTGTTCGGCGAGTAGCCGTCGCCCGCGCGGCGGACCGGCCCGATGCGGAAGATCAGGTCGAGCGGCTTCACCGCGGCGAGCGGGTGGTCGAAAGAGATCGCGTGGATGTCGCCCCATCGCCACTTGGTCATATCGCTGCCGAGGAGCTTCACCAGGTCCTTCGCCGCCGCGTCCACCGCCGCGCCCGCGACCGCGTCTCGCCCGGTGACGGCGGTGTCGC
Organism: Candidatus Acidiferrales bacterium; assembly: GCA_035631715.1. GTDB lineage: Bacteria > Chloroflexota > Limnocylindria > P2-11E > P2-11E > CF-39. The sequence continues at coordinate 136 of DASQIF010000207.1, read as the reverse complement.
CGAGCTCGGTGAACCACTGGCTCCCCTTGTTCGGCATGAGCTGATACAGCGCGACGATGACCCGACCGCTCCCGAGGTAGTCGTCATAGAGACTGTCCCCGAGCTTGTCGGCGAAGGTGAGCCGCGCCATCTGCAC
>DASQIF010000206.1:0-14291 GCA_035631715.1 Candidatus Acidiferrales bacterium | reverse complement strand
ATGACGATCCAGGTGATGGGTTCCATGTCAGTCACTGTCGCCGAACGCAGGCGGACCGCCATTACCAAGGCGTCATGCGTGCAGGCCGCGGCCGGCCCGTCCCTTCAGTTCGGCTCGTTCGTCGGAACGAATCGGTAGCCGGCGCCGACGACCGTCTCGATATACCGGGGCTTATGCCAGTTGTTCTGGAGCTTTGCGCGCAGCGCCCGCACGTGCCGGTCGACCACGTTGCTCTCGATGACGAAGTCGGTGCCCCAGAGGGCGTCGAGGATCTGCTCGCGCGTCAGGACCGTGCCGGCGTTCGCCGCCAGGAGATACAGCAGCGCCTGCTCGAGCGACGTGAGGTGAAGGTCATGGTCGCCGGCGGACACGCGGCGGTTCAGGACGTCGATCTCGAGATCCCCGACGCGTAGCCGCGGGACGATGCTGCCGGGATCCCCATGCGTCCGGCGCAGCACCGCGCGCATGCGCGCGATGAGGTCGTCAGGCACGAACGGCACGGTGATGTAGTCGTCCGCGCCACGCTCGAATGCGTCCAACTTTCCGCGCAGATCAGCTCGGCGCGTGAGCGCGATCACCGCAGGGTGCTGCTCGCCCGTGCGTTCCATGAGCTGCATGGCACGACCGCCCTCGACGTCGATGTTGACGAGGAGGACGTGTGGCTTCCACGCCTCGACGAGCGCGCGCGCTTCGCTCACGGTGCTGGCCGTCTTCCGCTCGTAGCTCCCGTGGCGCAGCGTCAGGTCGATGACATTCGCAAGGGGGGGGTCTCCGATGACCAGGAGGGCGCGGAAGACACGCGTCCGCGATGCGGCGACCTTGGTCTCGGATGGGGCGTCTGACATCCTGCGATTTATATAGGACACGACATGCCAATTCGCGACCCGATCAACTGGGTCGCGCCATGGGGGCTTCCTCGCTGCGAGCGAGCGGGAGTGCGAGCGCAAACACGCTCCCGGCGCTCGACGTCGCGTCGAGCCAGAGCCGGCCGCCGTGGTGCTCGGCGAGCTTCCGGCTGATATGGAGGCCGAGGCCCGTTCCGCGCGTTCGGCCCGCTCGCGACGTGCGGAAGAATGGCGTGAAGAGGAGCGCGACCTCATCGTCCGGGACACCGATGCCGTGATCAGCGACGTGGACCTCCGCGTTGATGCCGTCTGTGCTCAGCGACACCTCGATGGGACCATCGGCGGGACCGTACTTCCGCGCGTTGCTCAGAAGGTTGTCAACGATCTGCGCGATGCGCACCGCGTCCCCGTAGACAGGAACAGCGCCGGCGGGCCGAATGAAGCTAATGCGCCCCGCCTCGCCGGGCTCGTGCGCGGCGATGGTCCGGGCGAGCGTATCGACCAGATCGAGCAGGGTCACGTCGAGGGAGAAGCCCTCAGCCGCAACGCGCGCGTGCTCGAGGACTTCGTCGACCAGATCGTCCATCCGACGCACCTGGGTCAGAGTCTGGTCGATCGCCGAACGCACTCGAACCGCATCTTGTCCCAGATACCGGGTCGCGAACTGCATCTGGCCGCGGATCACTGTCAGCGGCTGGCGCAGCTCGTGGACGATGATCGCGAGAGGGTCCGCGTGCGATGATCCCTCGACGCTGGTCAGCACCGTCGCGAGGAGGTCATCGATCACGAACGGTTTGGCAATGATTCCCGCGAAAGCGGCGGCGCGGCTGCGGTATGAGCGCCCGGCCCTGACCTCGGCCACGATCGCTTCATCGCCGCTGAACAGCAGTACGGGGAGCGTCGGATGCGCGCGACGAAGTGCGGCTGCGTCTCGCCATGCGCGGCTCTCGCCACTCGGCATCAACTCACCATCGAGGATCACACAGCTGGGCCGCCACAGCGCGACCGTCTCCGCGATGAGCGCGTGGTCGGCGACGGCGACGGGGTGATATCCCGCATCGGTCAAGACCTCGACGACGAGCTGGCTGACGGCGAGATCATCTTCGACGACGAGTACGTTGTGGGCTTCCATGGACCCCCCCGCTCCGCAAGAGATGTGGAGCGGGCGACTCGGCTGACCGCTACGTTCGCAGCATCCGTCGGCCTCCCAGTAGCTTCGCGATGAAGATCACCACGACCGCGCCGATCGTGGCCACGACGATCGATCCGAGCAGGCCGCTCGGCTCCGCGGACGGCGCGATCACGCTGAAGAGCCATCCGCCAACGATCGCGCCGATGAGGCCGAGGACAAGATCGCCCAGGATCCCGTAGCCGCTGCCCTTCATGAGCTGACCGGCGATCCAGCCTGCGACGAGTCCGACGATGATCCAGATGAGGATGTTCATGAGGCCGCCGATTCGTGCTCGCTGCGTCTACCGGTGAAGGCACGCACGAGCGCGACCACGAGAGCGCCGACGAGCAGGAAGAACACGATCGAGAGGAACGCGGCGACATCGACTCCGGATGTGCCGTCCGGTTGCCCGAAGATCCCGCGGAACGGCGCGACGAGCGGTTCGGTGACGCCGTAGATCGCGGCGACGAAGCCCTGCTCGGCATTGGCGGCGAACAGCTTGAACGCGACGCGGACGAGCAGGAGGACCTCGATGACGCTGAAGACGAGGGCCACCATCCGGCTGGTGGTCCACATCGAGGCATCCTTCGCGCGAGGCGCTGGTGCGTTGACATTGGTCGTGACCTGGGTGGGTGGCGTGGTGTCCTTTGGTGTGGTCGTAGTTGTTGTCATGGCGTCAGCGTGCACGACAACGCGTCTTGGGTCATGACCGATCCGTCACGGGCCTCAATGCGCTCGCCGCTCGGATGACCGTCTCGTCATCCGGACAGCCTCCGCCATATGGAGACTCGGCCGCATCAGTACGTTGCTCCGCACCCTGGCGCTGCTCTTCGCAGGCCTTGCCATCGGCGGGTTCACCGCCTCAGCCTTCGGGCTGTCGGCCGCTCCTGCCGCGCCTGCCGCGCCAGCAGCTGCGAGTTCGGACGGTCCGGTCAATGCCTGCGGATCGCTCGTGCGCTGGTCATCGGACGGAAGGATGGAGACAGCTCGCCTGGTCGCGGCGGGAACGACCACCGAATACCGATATGCCCTCAGCTACGCGACCGCCTCAGCCGACCTCGGCACCGCCAACCATTCGCCGTTCCTGATCCGCATCACGGGGCGATGGGTGAGGACCGATGGATCCAGTCAAGCGATCGAGTTGGTCGACGCCACTGTCAGGCGCGTGTCGTCGTGCTACGAGCGTGTCGAGGCCGCTCCCTGACGTCACAAGGGCGCGCTGGCGGGCTGCGAACTCGACCATCCACGTCCGTCGACGCACGCTATCGACGCCTCGGTCGAACGAACCGACCGCGCAGAAGCCGGTGACGACAACGCCCATCGCAAGGCCGGCGAAGAACCAGAGATCGGGCACGCCGTCACAGTAGCCAAGCCTGGCGCGCACCTCATGACCGATCCGTCATCGGCTGAGCCCGTGACGAACTCGTCATGACGGGCGAACTCAGGACGGCGAGCCTGCACTCAATGTCGACCGATCCAGCCATCCAGCTGTTCGTGCTCGATGAGTTCCGTCTGAGCCTCGCTGACACGGACGGCGCCGTGGCGCGCATCGTCCGCGAGTCGGCCGGCGGGCGCGAGACTGCTGTGCCGCTGCTCACGAGTGTCGACGATCACCGCGACGTGGCGACGGTCCGCGGACTGCACGCCGGCGACCCTGCTGAGGATGACCATCGCCATGACTCGCTGGACCCATTTGTAGCCAGCTGGCGGCCGCCAAGGCACTACGCGCCACGGATCGCCGAGCGATCACAGAGTCCGGCGACGTCCTACCGGCTCGCGGTGACCGAGTCGGGCATCAACGATGCCGACCCCGCGTTGCTGCTGCCGCGCACCGCGGGTCAGGACGACAGCGGGACCGATATCGGTCTTCTCTGGGTCGGCCAGCCCATCGGAACTCAGGCCGGGCTGATGGTGCTGCTTGGCAACATCGGCGACGTCAATGCCAAGAGCGCTGAGGAGCGTCACTGGGCGGCGGCCCTCAGCCGGCGCCTCGGCGTCCGAATCTACGAAAGCAGCCCGCCGCGGCCCGACGACGACGATGCAGGTGTTCGGGTGTCCGCTACTGATTCGCATCACGCACCCGCGGCATCAGGAGGGAAGGGGCTCATATAGAGGAGTGAGGCAAGAGCCAGGGCGAGTCCGAGGACCAGGCTGCCGATCACGAACGCGCCGCGGACGGAGGCGCCGCGCGCTGCGGTCGCTCGAACCTCTTCGACCACCGCCGCCGCGGAGCGCCGAAGATGGCCTGCGACGTGCGCGCTGCTCGACAGGGCCAGTACGACGGCGCTGACGGTGTGCGCCGTCGCCCAGGCGCGGCCATACGCGAGCCCGAATGCCCAGAGCTCGAGGCCCGACGCAAACACGACCACGGTCGATCCGACGAGGAGCGGCGCGACGACGAAGCGAAACACCGGAGGCGGCGCGTCCCCACGGCTTCGGGCCATGCCACCGAGGTAGTAGCGGGTGAAGCGGTAGCCGGTGCTCGCGAGCTTCAGCGCGACGGGCGGGATCAAGAGAAACCCGACGAGGTAATGCAGTGGCAGCTGCTCGGGCAGCTGAACGATGGTGAGCGCAATGGCGATCAGCAGCACGTAGAGTGCGGCGCCGGCCAGGGCGGTGAGTCGCTCGTTGTGCTCCACGGCGGGATCGCGCTCCCGGCGCCGGTACACATGCACGGCGTCGAGCGATGCGAGCGCGGCTGACGCGATGAAGAGCGCCAGGAATACCGTGGCGAACTTCATCTACGAAGGCCTTCCCCAGTCCTGGTCATGCCTTCACGTCCTGTCGACGAAACACCAGCGCGCTGACCGCGGCAAAGACGACGATCCATACGACGCTGGCGAGCATCGCGTCCGGATATCCCTGCGACGGAGTCGGACCGACGAGCGGCACCGTCGATCCGACGATGGTGTTAAACACGCGGCCCGGAAACCATCGGGACACCTGCGGCGCGACGACGGCGATGATCCCCTCGAGCACGAGGACGTACGCCAGACCGATCCCCACGGCGGCGCCGACCGACCGCGTGAGGACCGCGATGAGCGTGCCCAGCGCGCCGACGCCGACGATCGCGATCACCTCATTGCCAAGGAACTCCACAAAGATGCGCCGCCCCTCGGCCGAGGTCCAAGCCGTCGTGTCGACGCCCTGCCCTTGGGCCAGCACGAGAATGACGGTGCCGCTGATAGCGAATGTCAGCAGCATCGAGAGCACCACGAAGAGCACGACCGCGAGCATCTTGCCCGTCAGCCACCGCACGCGACGGGGCTCGCGCACGAGCACGTTGCGCAGCGTTCCCTGGCTCCATTCCGCCGCAAGATTGGCGGTCACCTGGATGAGTGCGATGGCGAAGATCACCGATCGCGCTTGGCCGATGACCGCGACGAGTCCCTGTGACGTGGGGAACGCCGCGATGAGACCGCTCATCTCCGAGCCGGTGGCTCCGGAGGTGATCTGGTGAAAGGTCAGGTACGCGATGAAGGTACTCAGCGCGACCATCGCCGCCGCGCCCGCGAGCACGGTCCAGCGGCGGAACTTCAGCACCTCGCTGCGAAAGGCACGGACCACCGACGTCACGAGCGCTCCCCCTTCACCAGTGCGAGGAAGAGTTGTTCGAGGCTCGTCTCCTGGGCGAGCAGGTCCTTGGCCGAGCCACAGAACAGCGCTTTCCCCTCGTGGAGCATGACCAGCCAGTCCGCGAGGTGCTCGAGCTCGCCCAGCAAGTGGCTGCTCAGCACGATCGTCTTCCCCTGGTCGCGCAGGCCCCGGAGCAGCTCGCGCATCGCGATGGTGCCCAGCGGATCGAGACCGTTGGCCGGCTCGTCGAGGACAAGGAGCTCCGGATCGGGCAGCAAGGCCATCGCGACACCGAGGCGTTGTTTCATGCCGAGGGAGTACGTTCCGACGCGGTCCCCTGCCCGGGCGGAGAGATCCACCGTTTCGAGCATCTCGTTCACCCGAGACCCGCCCTGACCACTGAGGCGCGCCAGCACCTCCAGATTCGTACGCCCGACAGACTCGGATAGAACGCCGGCGCTTCGATGAGCGCGCCGACGCGCGGGAGGTAGCGATCGGTTTCGGTCAGCGGGTAGCCGAGAACGGTGGCGCTGCCGGCGTTGGGTCACACGAGTCCGAGGAGGAGGCGCAGCGTCGTCGTCTTCCCCGCTCCGTTCGGGCCGATGAAGCCCGCGATGGACCCGGCGGGTATGGATATGGACAGATCGTCGACGGCGGTCCGTTTGCCGAAGTGCTTGGTGAGACCGTGCGTCTCGATGGCGTTCATCGGGTCGCGACGCCATCCAAGAGCACGCGAACCACCGAGGCTGCCCGGTCCGTCCGCGAACCCTTGGCTTCGCGCAGCATGCCGACGTAAAGGCTGACGAGAATGTGCACCGGTAGATCACGCTGTATCTCCCCAGCGTCCTGCGCCTGCTGCAACAGGTCGGTGATCTGCCGTCTGACGCTGTGCAGCAAAGAGAGGATCACCTTCTGATGTTCTGGGTCCTCGAGATGCTCCCTGGCGTCGCGCAAGAGGAGGCTCAGACGCTCATCGAGCGGAAGGGCGAGGAGTGCCGACGTGAGTCGGATGAGCCGTCCTCGGAGGCCTCCCGGTTCCGCCAGTGCCTCATCGATCCGCGCGAGGCCCTCGTCCAGGAACACGCTCTGGACCATGGCGGTGAAGAGGTCTTCTTTGCCACCCGGGAAGTGGTAGTAGAGCGCCGCGGATGTGACGTCGACAGCGTCCGCGATCACTTTCATCGAGACGCCCCGGTAGCCCTTCGCAAGAAAGAGCTCAGCCGAGTTGGTCAAGATGCGCCTCCGCATCTCCCGCTCCTGAACGGGAGCAGCCTGCTCCGTCTCTTCCTTCGCCGTGCGAACCACCGGTCCGTCGCGCCTCCTAACTTACTAAACGATCAGTAAGTACGCACGCACGACCATAGCACACCACGCTGGGACGGCGGACGCTGAGGAACTGGTCTTGCGGGTGTGCCGGTCCTACCGGCGAGCACTCTCGACGACTGCCGCTCCGGATGGAGCGCTCGCGGTCGAGAGCGTGCGCATGGCGATGACGTGTCCGACGAAGCGGCCGTAGGTCGCGAGCGCGCTGACCTCGGTAGGTCCGTACGCCGTCTGGGCCGACGACAGCGTGATGATCACGCCGACGACATTGACCGAGTCGGTGAGGAGCGGCGCGATGATGGCCGATCTCATGCGCGGCGCTTCGAGGCCGATCATCGCGCGATCAGCGGCGACGACCGCGGCAGCACGGCTCGCAAGGACTCGCCGGACCGCCTCACCCTGCTCGCGCGCGCCGACCAGGCGCGCAAAGGCACCGGTCGCGCCCACAAGTTCGACGCAGCCACCCGGGACCGTGAGATAGAGGAAGGCAGCATCGGCGCGCACCGACTCCAGAGCGGCGTCCGCGAGCAGACCCATGACGTCCGCGGCGTCGGCCGTCACCAGTGCCGCGGCGGTCTCCGCGATCGCCGCCGCGTTTCGGCTCGTCGCACCAACTCGCCCGCGCATGATGCGCATCACACCGAAACCCGCGCCTATGCCGATGAGCGCGAGGACACCGACGCCGTTCCCACCCACAGAGAAGATCGGCTCGCCGAGCAGATGCCCGGTCCCCTGCCACAGGGCCGCGGTGAGCGCGGCGGAGAGCAGTGCCGCGAGCACACCGATCTCCGGCCCGAAGAGCGCGCCCGCGATGCCGACCGGTACGAGCCCGAGCACCGAGGCCGATGCCCCGAGGAACGGCTCGAGCACCAAGAAGACTCCGGCGTACGCCACGCCGAGCATCCCGAGCACCGCGATCCGCTGTCTCGTTCGCGCAAGCGCCGCGGACGCGCCGCGCGCGGCGCGCACCGCCAGCACGACGCCGCGGTTGGTGGCTGCGCGAGATGGTGACGCCGCGGCCCGGCGGATCTCGGCGATGAGCACGCGCAGCGGCTGATCCTTGGTGACGACCGCCGCGGCGCCGGCCTCGAGCGCGGCGTCACGGATCCCTTCGTCGAGGGTGAAGAAGACGATCCGCGTGTCGGGCGCGTCGGCACGCGCGGCATGGAGGACGTCGATCCCGCGACGCTTCGGCATGTCGTTGTCGAGCACGAGGACGTCTGGTGTGAGCGTTCGCACCAGCCGCAGCGCATCGTCGCCGTCAATCGCAAGACCGACGACGCTCAGCCCCTCCTCATCCGCGATCGCCGCGTGCAGCGCGTCGCGGACGGCCGCGTTGTCATCGGCGATGACGACGCGGAGATCGGCGAGGCCCGCAGCGCTGCGCGGGGCCTCGCGCGCACGCTGCTGCCGTGCCTGCGCGACGCGCACGTCTTCTGTCGACGCATACCCCAGCTCGACGAGCGCCTGGCCCAGCGAATCCGGTCCCCCTTGGCGCAGACGCTGCTCCGCGACGGCGCGCTCGAGCTGGGCGGCCGTGATGATGCCGGCATCGATCAGGAACACGCCGACGCTTGGCTCTGGCCCGCCGGCCACGACGACCCGCAGCATCGCGTGCAGCTCGAGCGGCCCGAACGGCTTGGCGATGAACGCGGTCGCTCCGACCGCACTCGCGAGAGCGCGGTTCTCCGGATCGTCGTGGGCAGTGAAGAGCACGATCGGGGTGCGCTCCGTCGCGCGGCGCGAGCGGAGCTCACGACAGACGGCAAAGCCGTCGCGCGTCTCGCCGACGAATGTGACATCGAGCAGCACGACGTCAGGACGCTCGGCGATGGCCTTGGCGATGCCCTGATCCGTGGTACTTGCCTCGAGGACCTCCCACCCCTGTGCGCTGAGCGTCACCCGCACCAGCGCGCGGACCATCTGATCGTCGTCGATGACGAGCACTCGCGACGAGCCCGACGGCGCTCCACCCATCTGACCAGAGTCACAGCCGGTTACCCTTCGGTCAAGCAGGACTTTCGTCGGGGAAGGCCGGCGCTGTGTCGGACGCGCTGGCCCAGGCGAGCGTTGACATGTGGCATCGCCTCGAGGGCTCTGTCCGACGGAGGTCGCGGAGTAGATTTGCGCCCGTGCTCTGGCGGAGAGCCTTTTCGTGACGATCGTCCTGCTCGACAGCCGCCAGGCACGCATCGCGCGTCGTCTTCTCGCGGATGCCACGCCCGCGACCCTCGAGACGATCGCACAGCAGCTCAACCTCACGACGCGCGTCGTCCGCTACAACCTGCCCCCGGTCGAGAGCTACCTCCGCGAGGCCGGCCTGTCGGTCATGAAGCGACGCGGCGTCGGCATCTGGGTGGACGGCGATGCCGAGGGGCGACGCCGGCTGCTCGTCGATCTCGATCGGTCGGCCGGACCGCGCGTGCTCGCCGGTGAAGACCGCAAGCTGCGCGCGGTCGCCGCCCTGCTCGACGCATCGCCGCAGCCGGTACCGCTCGCGGACCTGGAGCTCGACCTCGGCGCGTCGCGTCCGACCGTGCGGCGGGACGTGCGCGCGACCGAGACCTGGCTCGAGGAGCATCACCTCCACGTGCAGCGCCTCCCCGGCGTCGGTGTCGCGGTCCGCGGCAGTGAGGCCGAGCTCCGAAAGGCGCTGCTCGCGCTCATCCTCGAGACGCTCCCGACGAACGCCATCGCCGATGCCCTCGACCGCTCGTCCCTGACGGGGACCGCCCGCCCCGGCCAGGCGACGGTGGAGGAGTTCGTCGCGTCACTCGACCTCCCGCGGTACCGGCGCATCCTGCGCGAGCAGCTCGTCGAGCGCGACGACAACGGGCCGATGGCGATGATCGAGACGCTGTTCATCGCGATCGTCGCACGGCGCGTACGGCGCGGGCATCACGCCGCCTTCCAGAGCGGTCAGCTGCGGTCGCTCGTCGAACATCCGGTCGCCGACGCGGCGGCGCGCATCGCCGCGGCGGTCGGACAAGCCGCCGAGCTCACGCTCACCGACGGTGACGTCGCGTCGATCACGGAATTCATCCTCGGCTTCGCCGAGCTCGACGAGGAGGACCTGCCGCCCGAGCCGAACGACGGTGCCGTGATCGAGCGCATCGTGACGCTCGCGGCGGCGCGGCTGCACCCATCGCTCGCCGAGGACGACCAGCTCCGACGCAATCTCGCCGAGCACCTCCGGCGCCTCCGGGTCCGCCTGCGGTACGGACTGCCGATCACGAACCCGCTGGACGAAGAGGTGCGCGAGCGCTACCCCGACGTCCACGCGGTCGCGAGCGCCGTCGTGGCGGAGCTCGGCGCGTGCGGTGACGTCGTCATGCCGCAGGGCGAGATCGGGTTCCTCACGATGTACCTCGCCGGCTCGCTGGAGCGGCATCGGCTGCGTCAGAAGGTGCGCGTCACCGTCGTCTGCCCCGCGGGGATGGCGACCGCGTGGATCTTGGTCTCGCGGCTCGCGGCGGAGTTCCCGCAGATCGAGGTGACGCGCGTCGTCTCGAAGAGCGCCTTCGCCGAGAACGACGCCGAGGCGTCCGATTTCGTGGTCAGCACGGTGCCCCTGGACGAGCCGACGACCGTCCAGACCATCGTCGTGAGCCCGCTCCTGCGGGAGCGCGATGTCCGCCGGCTCGCGCGGATCTTCGGCGAGCCGACGCATTGAGCGCGGCGGCCGGAATTGTCACAAGTCCGGTGCGCCAGATTGGGAGTTGTTGACCGGGCGGACGACTTCGATGATGCCGCCCGTTCTCGTTCAGTTTGGAGGGGGTGGCTGTGCAAGAGCGCATCCAACGTTTCGGCGGCAATCTCGCTTCCATGGTCATACCCAACATCGGCGCATTCATCGCGTGGGGGCTCATCACCGCGTTCGTGATCCCGACCGGCTGGACACCGAACGAGACGCTCGCGAAGCTGGTCGGGCCGATGATCACGTTCCTGCTGCCGCTGCTCATCGGTTACACGGGCGGAAAGCTCGTGTACGGGCACCGCGGCGGCGTCGTCGGCGCGATCGTGACGGCGGGCATCATCGTCGGTTCGAGCGTCCCGATGTTCCTCGGTGCGATGATCGTCGGGCCGCTCGGTGGCTACCTCATCAAGAAGTTCGATGAGGCCACCGGCGACAAGATCCCGAGCGGCTTCGAGATGCTGACGAACAACTTCTCGGCGGGCATCCTCGGCGCGATCCTCGCCGTGCTCGGCCTCGTCGTGGTCGGGCCGGTGCTCGACTCGGTCTCGAACTTCCTCGGCGGTGTCGTGAAGACGCTCGTGGACGCGCGTCTGCTCCCGCTCGCCGACATCCCGATCGAGGTCGGGAAGGTCCTCTTCCTCAACAACGCGATCAACCACGGTGTGCTCGCGCCGCTCGGCGTCATCGACGCCGCGAAGAACGGCCGCGCGATCGAGTTCATGCTCGAGACCGATCCGGGTCCCGGCCTCGGTCTGCTCATGGCGTTCTGGTTCGCCGGCAAGGGTCTCGCCAAGGCGTCCGCTCCCGGCGCGATCATCATCCACTTCCTCGGCGGTATCCACGAGATCTACTTCCCGTACGTGCTGTCGAACCCCGTGATGATCGTCGCGCTGTGGGCCGGCGGCCTCACCGCCGACACGATCTGGGTGCTCACAGGCGCCGGGCTCGTGGCCACGCCGTCACCCGGCAGCATCTTCGCCTACCTCGCGGTGACCCCGCCCGGCCAGCACTTCAACGTCCTGCTGGGCGTCTTCGCCGCCGCGATCGTGTCCTTCGTCGTCGGCACGGCGATCCTGCGGTTCATCCCGGTGAAGCAGGAAGACACCGAGCAGTCGTCGAGCCTCGGCACGATCCCCGGCTCCGCGCCGGCCCCGGCCTGACCCTCCTTATCGCGACAACACGCCCACCGGTCCCCGTCAGGACCGGTGGGCGTGGAAGATTGGTGATGCATGGTCACGAAGCACGCGGCTGACATCCATCTCGTCGCGTTCGTCTGCGAGGCCGGCATGGGCTCGAGCCTCATCGGCGCGAACCAGCTCAAGAAGCGACTCACCGCGCTCCGCGGCGACATCAAGGTGATCCATTCGCCGGTGAACCAGATCCCCGCGAACGCCGACGTCGTCGTCGCGCACGAGGGCCTCGCCGAGCGCGCCCGCAAGGTCGCGCCGAGCGCCGTCGTGCTCACGTTCAAGAACTTCATGAACAACACCGCGTCCGATCGGCTGGTGCAGACCCTGCAGGCCGGCTCCGACCTGAGCGCCGACGGCCCGGCGTGAGCGCCGAGGTCCTTCCGGCTTCGTCTGTGCGCGTCGGCGCCAGCGCGGCCGACCGCGACGCCGCGATCGACATCGTCGGCGGCATGCTCGTCGCGAACGGCACCGTGACGCCCGCATACGTCGACGAGATGCGCGCGCGCGAACAGATCGTGTCGACGTATCTCGGCAACGGCATCGCGCTCCCCCACGGCACGAACGAGGGTCGGAGCGCGGTGCGACGTACCGGGCTCGCCGTCGCCCAGTTCCCTGCGGGCGTGCCGTGGGGCGACGAACGCGCGTACCTGGTCATCGGGCTCGCCGCGCTCGCTGAGGAGCACATCGGCGTGCTCGCGCGTCTCGCCAACATCCTCGGCGACGAGGCGCTCTGCCGGCGCCTGGCCGTGACGCCCGATGCCGACTGGATCTACCGGACCCTCTCGCAAGACGATGGGCCGCCGGCGGCGGCCGCTGCCCCAGCGGCACGGGTCGACGAGCTCATGCGGAACCTCACGATCACGAACCCGCACGGACTGCACGCCCGTCCGGCGAGCGCGGTCGTCGACCGCGCCCGCCGCTTCGACGCAAAGGTCACGCTCGAGGCGAACGGTCGCCGGGCGGACGCGCGCAGCATCACGGGTCTGCTCGGACTCGGCGCCGCGGGCGGCGACGAGGTCCGCATCATCGCGCAGGGCGCCGAGGCGATGGCGGCGATCGAGGCCGTGGCGGCGATCCTCACGAGCGCGCTCGAGGACTAGCGTGGCCCGCCTCGATCGCGACGGACTCGTTCGCAGCATCTCGGACGCGATCCGCGCGACACCCGATCCGCAGGGCGTCTCCGATCTCGTCGCGGAGCGTGGGCATCTCAACGTCGCGGCGACCGCCGCCGACGTGAAGACGGCCATCGAGCGCCTCAAGCCGATCTCGGGGTACCGCTGGATCGTCATCAACGCCGCCGACCTCTTCGTCGCGAGCCCGGTCACGCTCGGCACGAAGGTCGGCATCCTCGACCCGAGCGGGCGTGTGCTCAAGAACGCCGACCTGCCGCGCGCGAAATGACGGAGCGGTCGGCGTACGACGCCTTCCACGACGTCCCCGCCGCGCCGCGCACGACGCGCGGGTGGAACGTGTACGGCAAGGGCATCGACCGCGTCGGGCGCGATGGCATGCCCGAGGAGTTCCCGGTCGCCGCGCCCGCGCCCGATCAGCTCCTCGTGCGCGTCGACGCGGTCGGCCTCTGCTTCTCGGACGTCAAGCTCATCCGCCAGGGCGGCGAGCACGCCAAGCTCTACGGACGCGACCTCGAGCGTGAGCCGACGCGACTCGGACACGAGGCCGCCGTGACCGTCGTGGCCGTCGGGGACGAGCTGCGCGCGCGGTTCCGCCCGGGTCAGCGCCTCGTCATACAACCGGACATCTACGTGAACGGGCGCAGCACCGCGTACGGGTACACGATCCCCGGCGGGCTCATCGGGTACCACCTCATCGGTCGCGAGGTGCTTGCGGCCGACGACGGCGCGTACGTGATACCGGTGCCCGACGACATGGGGTACGCCGACGCGGCGCTCTCCGAGCCGTGGGCGACCGTCGAGGCCGCGTACAGCCAGCGGCGCCGCGTCGTGCCGGCCGACGGCGGACGCACGCTCGTCGTCGCGCGCGCCGGCGACGCGCGGCCGTACCAGATCGACGGCGTCATCGCGAAGGCGCGGGAGGTCGTCCGCGCGTCGGACGACGTCCCCGCGGGCCCGTTCGACGACATCGTCATGCTCGGCGCGCGATCCGCGGCGCTGGTGAGTCGCGCGGCGGACGCGCTCGCCTTCCGCGGGGTCCTGAATCTCGTCACCGACGCGCCGCTTGATGGACCCGTGAACATCGACGTCGGTCGGATCCACTATCACTACACCGCGTTCGTCGGCACCTCCGAGCACGATGCCGCGCTCGCGTATGGCGAGGCTCGCAACCGCACCGAGCTGCGGCGCGCCGGCGTCACCGTCGTCGTCGGCGCGGCCGGCCCGATGGGACAGATGCCCCTCGAGCGGGCGCTGCGCGTGAGCGGCTCGAGCCGATCGCGCGCGAGACCGGACGTCGGCTCCTCATGGTGGCCGGCGACGGTGCCGCCGCGGTCCGCGCGGAGACCGGCGGCCGCG
>DASQIF010000205.1:0-8719 GCA_035631715.1 Candidatus Acidiferrales bacterium | reverse complement strand
AGGCCCGACTGCAGCTCGCCGTCCGGTGGGAGGTCCTTCCCGTCGGCCTGGAGCAGCACGTCGAGCTGCTGGTCCTTCCAGGTCATGCCGAGGACGAGGTCCTTGCTCGCGCCCTTCTCGATGCGCTCTACGAGGGAGTCCTGGATGAGACGGAAGATCGCGACCTCGTCGTCCGACGGGAGACGGCGGTCGCGGCCGTTGCTCGAGAAGTCGATGCGCACGTTGTGCTTGTCGATGAGCGTCTGCACGTAGCGGCGCATCGTGGGGACGAGCCCGAGGTCGTCGAGGATCATCGGCCGCAGCTCGAAGATGAAGCCACGCAGCTCCTGCAGGGTCTTGTTCACCATCTGCCGGAGCGCGGCGAGCTCGGTCCGCGAGCGCTGCGGGTCGACCTCGAAGAGACGCTCGCTGATCTCGGACTGCAGCACGACGTTCGCCATGGCTTGCGCCGGACCGTCGTGCACCTGCCGCGCGATGCGCTTGCGCTCGGCCTCCTGCGTGTCGACGACGGCCTGCAGCAGCTTGCCCTCGTCGACGACCGCCGGCGCGTCCGCGGGCATGGGCGCCGTCGCCGACTCGCGCACGTGCGTCTGCGCCTGCCCGATGAGGATCTTGGTGCGATCGAGCAGCTTGCGCTTGCCCTGCAGCGCTGCGAGCTGGCTCTCCATCGTCATGCGGCGGCCGATGGACGTCGCGTGCTCGTCCGTCGCGCCGAAGATCTCGTCGCGCTGGAAGTTGCTCGGGTTCGCGCGCACCTCTTCGACGCGCGTCTTCGCCTGATCCTCGCGGGCCTTCAGGCGGGTGACCTCGGTCTGCGTCGATTCGATGAGCAGGTCGAGCTCGCGGATCTCAGCGATGATCCGTTGCTGCTCGGTCGCGAGCCCACCCGCGATGTCCGTCGCCACCGTCAATTCCCCATCTCCGGGCCCTTGATCCATCCCTGCCGTATGGCGTACACGACCGCCTGCGTGCGGTCGTTCACCGAGAGCTTGCGCAGGATGCTCGACATGTGATTCTTCACCGTCTGCTCGGAGATGGCCAGGGCGTACGCCACTTCCTTGTTGGTCATCCCCTGGGCGATGTTGTCGAGGATCTGGACCTCGCGCGGCGACAGCGGCGCGAAGACGTGCGAAGAGCCCGGACCGTAGACGGAGAGCTCCCGGAACTCGGCGAGCACCTTCGACGCGACGGCCGGCCGGCTGAAGACCTTGTCGTTGATGATGAATTGCCCGGCGCGCGCCTTGCGGATCGCGTCGACGAGCTCCACCGGGTCGACGTCCTTGTTGAGATACGCGGCGGCACCGGCGCGGATCGCCTCGAAGAGCGTCTGCTCTTCGTCCTTGGCCGTGAGCACGACGACGCCGACATGCGGCAGCTCGCGACGGATGCGCTGCGTCACCTTGAGCCCGGAGAGCCGCGGCAGGTCGGCCTCGATGACGAGGACGTCGGGCTCGAGCTCGAGCGTCTTCGTCACAGCCTCCTCGCCGTCGGACGCCGTCGCGACGAGCTCGATGTCGGGCTCCCTCTCGAGGACCTGCCCGATGCCCATCGCCGTCAGGCGGCTTGAGTCGGCGAGGACGACGCGGATGGCCTTCGATTCAGTCTTGTCGACCAAGCGAACTTCCCTTCTCTACGCGGGTGCCCGGGAGCAGCAGGGTGACGGCGGTGCCCTTTCCGGGCATCGACTGTACCTGTAGCGAGCCACCGATGAGCTCGGCTCGCTCGCGCATCGAGAGCAGCCCGACGGACTTCACGCGCCGTGCCGCCTTCACCAGGTCGAACCCCGAGCCGTCGTCGGTGATGTGCAGCGCCCAGGTCAGTGCCGACTTCTGCCAGACCACGCCAACCGTCGTCGCGTGCGCGTGCTTGTGCACGTTCTGCAGCGCCTCCTGCAGGACGCGGTACACCGCGAGCTCGTGCTGCGGCGACATCTCGGTGTCCGTGGTGTCGAGCGTGGAGAGGACCTTGATGCCGCACCGCGACTCCCACTCGGTGGTGTAGTTGCGCATCGCTTCCGCGAGGCCGAGCTCGGTCAGCTCCGGCGGCCGGAGGTCGTAGATCATCGCGCGCACCGAGTCGAGCGAGGATCTGAACTGCGCCTTCAGCGTGCCGAGCTCCGTGCGCAGCGTCTGCCGCACCTCGGTCGGCGCGCGCTCCGCGATGCGCTCGAGGTACTCGACCTCGAAGATCGCGTTCGCGAGGACCTGCGCCGGTCCGTCATGCACGTCGCGATACAGACGCTCGCGCTCGGCCTCGAGGCTGTCGAGCACGCGCACCGGGACCTCGAGGTTCTCGTCGTGATCGCCCTTCGGCTCAGGCTCGATGCCCGAGCCGAGCAGGTACGCGGCGCTCGACTCGACGTGCTGCACCACGAGCTGCAGCTGCTTCAGGCGCCGGTACGCCTTCTGCGTCGCCTCGTCGGGTTTGCCGTCGTCGGAGCGGCGGGACTGCGCCTCGGCCGTTCGCTGATACGCGCGCGCGAACTTGTCGACCTGCTGACGCGTGCGGCGGACGTCTTTTCGCAGAGCGTCGACGATCGCGTCGAACTGGGCCTCGAGGTCGTCGCCATCCTTCACGAGGCGGGGCTGCGTGTTCGTGCGCGAAGTATATGGACGCATCGTCAGGGAACGGCGATGAGAACGGACCTCGCGGAGCGCGCGATCACGCGCCATCCGAGCTCCTGCGCGCGCACCGTCACCGGATCCTCGGGCGTGACGAGGAGCGTGCGCACACGGCGGCGGGCGAGGGCCTCTTCCCAGCCTGGCGCGGCCGAAATGATGCGCCGGTAGTCGTCGAGCACGCTGCCGAGGTACGGCGTGAGCCGCCCGTCGATGAAGACCGGCGTCGCCGGGGCGCGCCAGATGAGCCAGCCGCCCCACTCGTAGCGCGCCAGCGTGCCGTCTCCGTTCGGTAGCGATGTGAGCGCGGCGACCGGATACGAGCGTTCGTCGGGCTCTCGGGGCAGGATGCCGAGCGACAGCACGAACAGGGCGGCGGCGCCCGCGAGGAAGACCCAACGCGCGCGCGAGGCAGTCCCGGACGCCGCCGCGGGAAGGAGCGCGTCGACGGCGCGCGCGAAGAGCGGCGCGGCGACGATCGCGAGCAGCGGCGCCTGACGCACGGCGGTGAGCGACAGGAGCGCGACCGGCAGGAGGATCACGAGCTCGCGCGCATCCGGACGCGGTCCGCGGAAGAGGACGAGCACGACGAGGGCGAGCGTGACGAGATACGCGACGCCGAGCGGCGTCGCGGGATCGATCAGCGCCCACTCCTGTATGTCGCGCGGCGGCGTGAGGAAATGGAAACCGGGCGCGGTCCACGTCCCGAGGCCGGCCGGCGTGACGATGGATGCGATCGCGGTCGCAAGGGCGGTCGTCAGATAGACGCGACGGCGTGCGATATCGCGGAGCGCGCCCTCGGCGCAGGACACCCACACGAGCACCGCTCCGAGCGCGAACGACCCGTGCACGTTCGCCCACGCCAGCACCAGCGCGACACACGCGCCCAGCGCGCGCGTGTTCCCGGACCGGCCGAGGCGCAGCAGCGGGAGGAGCGCGGCGAAGCACACCAGGCCGAGGAGCTCGGGGCGATCCACCCACAGCACGCGCGTCTCGATGAGCGCGGGGAGCGCGGCGAGTGCCAGCGCCGCGGGCCGGCGGACCCCGCCGATGGATGCGTTCCACACGACGAGGGCGACGAGCGCGACCACCGCGATCACGCGAACGAGCGCGATGCCCCACCAACTCGCGAGCGCGTACGCGCCGTAGAGCGCGATCTGCCCGAGCCACTGGTCCGTCGACACCGGACCGCCGCGCACCGTCCACGAGAAGAGATCGGTCCGCACGAAGCCGTGCGCGAGCGTCTCGCGCCCCGTCGCAAGGTGCCACCACAGATCCGTGTCGCTGATCGGCTGCGTCGCGGCGGCGAGGCCGGCGGCCGCGCCGATGGTGAGCGCGAGCGCGAGCCTCAACGGAGGAGCACGACCGCGGTCGCGTCGGCGTACGCCACGCGCCACCCGCGATCCGGCGCGCGCACCGCGATCGGGTCCGTCGGCCGCACGAGCATCGCCGTGACGCCGCGACGCGCGGCGACGTCCTCCCATCCCGGATGCGCGCCGACGATGGCGCGGTAGTCCTCGAGCACGCCGGGCACGAACGGGAAGAGCCGGCCGTCGATGAACACTGGAGTCCGCGGCGCGTACTCGATGAGGTAGCCGCCCCAGTCATACTCGTTGAGCAGGCCCGGCCCGGGAGGCAGCGCGGCGAGCGCGGCGCGCGGGTAACCGCGCTGATCCACATTCGCATCGGCAAGCCCGATCGCGATCACCAGGATCAGAGCCGCAACGGCCGGGACCGCGCGCGTGACGAATGCACTCGAGGGCACCGCTTTGCGGCGCCAGCGCGCGAGCGGATCCGGCCAGCGTGAGGCGAAGTATGGAGCGGCCGCGATCGCCAGAAGCGGCGTGTATCGCGTCGCGGTGAGCGCTACGAACGACACCGGGACGAGTGCGACTATCTCGTCGAGCGACGCACGCCGCCCCAGAGTCGCGGTCGCGACGACGAGCGCGAGCACGAGCACAAACAGCGCGCCGGCGAGCGTACGCGGATCGGGCACACCCTCCTCAGCGACGAAGCGCGGCGGTGCGAAGAAGTGGCCTGCGGACGATGTCCACGTCGAGAGCCCGGCGGGAGTGATCAGCGTTGCGACCAGCGCGGCCGCCGCGATCGGCGCGAAGCGCCAACGGTCGCGCCGCTCGGTGATCGTGCGGGCGGTGCATGCCGCGAGCACGAGCGCCAGGCCGAGCGCGTACGAGCCGTGCAGCTGCGCCCAGACGAAGAGCAACGGGATCGAGAGGAGCAGGCCGCGGTCGCCCTCGCGCAGCAGCCGCACCAGGAGGGCGAAACAAAGGAGTCCAAGGAGCTCGGGCCGGTCGGTCCAGGCGAAGCGTGACAGAGCGATCGCGGGCAGCGCCGCGAGGGCGGCGACAGAAGGTGCGCGCGGGCGCGCGGTCAGCGCCGTGTCTACGAGGAGCGTGACGAGCGCCGCGACGGCGAGAGCCCGCAGGGCGAGGACGCCGCGCCAGTCGCCGAGCGCGCGTGCCGCGGCGAGGATCGCATCACCCAGCCACTGGTCGGTGAGGACCGGGGCGCCGGTGATGGTCCACGAAAAGACATCCACGCGCGGCAGCGCCAGCTCGAGCGTGCGGCGCCCCGTCGCGATGTGCCAGAAGAGGTCGCTGTCCGAAACAGGCTGGAGGGTCACGAGCGCACCGAAGGCCGCGCCGAGAATGATGGCCAGCGACGCGGGACGCGTCACGGACGGCTAAGGAGGATCCATCGGTCCCCGCTGGCGACATTGCGCCATCCGTCCTCCGACAGCGCGCCGGCAAGCGGACGGTCAGGGCGAATGAGGACCGCTCGGATGTCCCACCGGGCGAGCACGTCGCGGTAATTGGGCGCGAGTGAGACTGCACTTTCGAAGTCGTTGAGGACCTCCGGCGGAAAGAGCGCGACGCCGCGACCGTCGATGAACGTCCGATGCGTGGGTGCGTACCAGATAAGGAACCCGCCCCAGTCGTATTCGTTCAGGACGTGACCGTCGATGCCGTCGAGCGCAACGAGCGCGTCGGCCGGATATGCGGTCAGATCGGGTTGGCGAGGCGCCGCGAGAGCGGCCTCGGCGGCGAGCGCGATGACAAGCGCGGCAGCCATCCCGACACCGACGCTCCGCCGCAACAGGGGCGCGACCGAGCGCGGCCGGCGCAGTGCCTCCGGGACCATTGCTGCGACGAACGGGGCGAGCACCATGCACGCGTACGGAGCCTCGCGCTGTACGGCGAGGCCCAGCACGGCGAATGGCGCGATCAGCAAGGGCCAGAGAAACGGCGCGCCAAGACGCGCGGCAACGCCTTCTCGACCACAGGCCATCGCGGCGGCGATCGCCGCGAGAAGCAGCACAGCGAAGACGACGCCCGCGCCGCTGAGAACGTCCAGTGCGCGGTCTTCAACGATCCAGCCCGGGAGGAGCGCACCGTAGGCGACGGCACGACCAATCGCGCCTACGGCCGAGGGGTTGAACTGGGTCGCGACGACGCTTGCTACGAGCGCGACCACAAGCGGCCCCCGCGTGCGCTCGTCGCGCTCGAGGAGCGCGTCGAGGGCGAAGATCGCGATCGCGACCAGCCCGATGGCGAACGCGCCGTGAAGATTTGCCCACAGCAGGAACACGACCGGCACGGCGAAGAGCCACCGCGGCCGTCCATCGAGCCGCGCCATGAAGAGGAGATCGAGCACGAGCGGGAAGAGCGCCACGGTGAATAGCTGAGGTCGATCGCCCCACACCGTGCTGGACACCAGGATCGTCCCAAGGATCGGAACGATCGCCCACCCAGCGTGCGGCTGGACCCTCTGCGTCGTCCGGGCGACGAAGAACGCTGCCGTGGCGACGAGCGCGGCGCGGAGCACGTCGATGCCGAGCCACGAGCCCACGCGGAATGCCACCGCGAGCGCGACCTGACCGAGCCACGCGCCGACGGAATAGAGCGCTCCGGCACTCGTGAATGACCAGACATCCTGATCGAGCAGACGGCCGTGATCGAGCGTCCACTGGCCACTCGCTAGCTGCCAGAAGAGATCGGAGTCCTTCGGCGCCTCGAGCAGTGCGAACGCCGCGGCCGTGACCGCGACGAGGATCGCGGTGAACGTCGTCGCACGCATCACGGTCCGAAGCCGATCGCGCACGGCGCCGAGCTCACGATCGGGAAGATCTTGATACGACCGCGTTCGATCGGCGCTCCAAGCCAGTCGGGCCGTGGGCCGCCGCGATACAGCTCGTCATATGCACTGAAATGCGCGTCCTCGAGCACGATCGACGTCGCGTGCGGTTCGGGCACGTTGGCGACGCACCCGGCGGCCGCGATACCGTCCGCTGGCGTGAAGAGCACGGTGCGGCCGCTAATGAAACGCCATGCTGCCGCGTCGATCGCGAGGAACGCGCCACTCGGGATGGCGTCGAGCGAAGCAGCACGCTCGCGCTCGGCGGTATTGAACGCGGCATCCCACTGCTGCAAGGTGCCCGCGGACATCGCCGCGACCAGGAGGAGGGCGCCCCACGACCAGGCGGCGGCGAGGTTCGGCCCACGAGACATGAGAAGACGTTCCGCGCCGACGGCGGCGATGGCGACGCCGAATCCGTAGAACGCGGCGAGCGAATGGAAGTACGAGCCGCGGGTCGAGTGCAGCGTCCAGATCAGTGACTCGGCGCCGAACACGAGTGCCGCGAGAAGCGTCCACGCGCGGACCTGCCCGCGAGTCCAAAGCGCGCGGACACCCGCGACGAGTGGGACGACGAGCACGATCGCGTACGCGAAGACGAACGTTCCCGCGTTCGCGACGAGCGCACTCGCTCGTGCACCAAGCGCGTCACTCAGCGGCACGACGCCGAGCGTCTCGACGTCACCAAGAGCGAAGAAATCCTGATAGCGGCCGAGGAACGCCGTCCGCGCGAGGTACTGCGACGGCGTGCCGATCGCGACATCGCGTACGAGCCACCCGCCGCCGATCGCGAGCGCGAGCGCCGCGCCGAAGAGGCCGGCGGCGCGCGTCGCGGGTCGTAGCGCGAGCGCGAGGAGCGCGAGACCGAAGAGGGCGGTCTCGGCGCGCGTGAGGTAGAGGAGCCCAACGAGGATCCCGGCGAGGGCTCCGGCGAGCGCAGATCCGGACGCGGCACGCGCGAAGACGACGAAGAACGCCATGCCGAGAAGCGCGGCCACGCCGAAGCCATCGAAGCTCACCCACGCCGGCGCAAAGAGCCCGCCCAGCCCGACGATGGCGGCCGCGACGAGCGACAAACGCTCACCAGCGCCGAGCGAACGTGCGCAGATGTACGTGGCGAAGGGCAACACGGCGGCGACAAACACCAGGACGAGCTGCGCGGCCCGAAGATCTCCGATGAGCGTGCCGAGCGGCGCGATGCTCGCCGCTTGCAGCACACTCGCGATCGGCATCCAGAAGCGATGGCTCGCGACGGGCAGCGCGCCGAGTTCCAGCGGTGCCCACACGAAGTCGGCTGTGAGTCCCGCGCCGCGGGCAAGCCGTGTCGCGACGTCGAAGTAGTAGTACGCGTCCGTGTAGCCGGGTTGTCCAACGACGAGCGTGCTCGCAGCTCTCAGAACGACGAACAACAGCGATAGGAGCGCGGGTCGGATGGGCCACGCATCCGGCACGAGCGGAGTCTAGGGAAGTACTAGACCAAAAGGGTGACAGACGACGACCGATGCCGACCATAGACTCCGCCCGTGCGTGTCACGATCGCGATGCCCGCGTATGACGAGGCGCCGAATCTCGCCGGCGTAGCCGCGGACGCGCTCGCCGCGCTTGCGTCATCGGGCGAGAACGGGGAGCTCCTGATAGTCGACGACGGCAGCAGCGACGGCACCGGGGCGATCGCGGACGACCTCGCCGTGCGCGACGCGCGCGTGCGGGTGGTGCATCACACTCGAAATCTCGGCTTCTCCGGGGCGATGACCACGTCGCTCCGCCAAGCGCGCGGCGAGTGGGTCTTCCTCGTGCCAGCAGATGGTCAGATCGACATGCGCGAACTCATGCGCTTCCTCGCGGCGCGCGCCGATGCGGACATCGTGGTCGGCGTACGCCGCGGGCGTCCGGAGCGCATCGGGCGCGTGCTGCTCTCACGTGCCTTCCACCGCATCGCAAAGGCG
>DASQIF010000204.1:0-16669 GCA_035631715.1 Candidatus Acidiferrales bacterium | reverse complement strand
GCCGTCGTACTCCACGGTGACCTGCGATTTCCCGTCGGGCCGCAAGTACTTGATGTCGCCGTTCTTGCGCTTCGCGGCGAGCAGCCGCGTGAGATCGTGCGCGAGCGTAATCGGCAGCGGCATGAGCTGTTTGGTCTCGCGACACGCGAACCCGAACATCATGCCCTGGTCGCCGGCGCCGGTGAGCTCGAACGGATCGCGTTCGCCGCTTTCTTTGACTTCCAGCGACTTGTCGACGCCCATCGCGATGTCGGGCGACTGCTCGTCGACGGACACCGAGACGCCGCACGTCTCGTAGTCGAAGCCGACGGCGGACCGATCGTAGCCGATCTCGCGAATCGTGTCGCGCACGATCTTCGGGATGTCGACGTACGTCGTCGTCGAGATTTCGCCGGCGATGTGGATCTGGCCGGTGATCGCGAACGTCTCGCGCGCGACGCGGCCTTCCGGGTCCTTGGCGAGGATCGCGTCGAGCACGGCGTCGGAGATCTGATCGGCGAGCTTATCGGGATGCCCCTCGGTCACCGACTCCGAGGTGAACAAACGGCGATAGGCCATGCTACGTGCCCTCACTCCAAGAAGCCATGTACTTCACCTGATCCGCTGTCGGCGTGTCGATCTCGATGCCGAACGCGGCGAGCTTAAGCTGCGCGACCTCTTCGTCGATGTGATCGGGAACCGAGTAGACTTTCTTTTCGAGCGTCTTGTAGTTCTGCGCGAGGTACGCGGCAGCCATCGCCTGGTTCGCGAACGACATGTCCATCACCGACGCCGGGTGGCCTTCGCCCGCCGCGAGGTTGATGAGGCGGCCCTGGCCGAGCACGCGCACGGTGCGCCCGTTGCGCAGCGCGTACGACTCGACGAAGTCGCGCGGCGTCTCTTTGCCGGTCGACAGCGCTTCGAGCGCGTCGAGGTCGAGCTCGTCGTTGAAGTGGCCCGAGTTGCACACGATCGCGCCGTCGCGCATCACTTCGAAGTGCTCTTTGCGGATCACGTGGTAGTTGCCGGTGACCGTGATGAAGATGTGGCCGATCTTCGCCGCGTCCGCCATCGGCATCACCTCGAAGCCGTCCATCTTCGCTTCGAGCGCCTTGCGCGCATCGATCTCGGTGACGACGACGTGCGCGCCCAGGCCCTTCGCGCGCGACGCGACGCCGCGGCCGCACCAGCCGTAGCCGACCACGACCACCGTCGAGCCCGCGATCAGCGCGTTGGTCGCGCGAATGACGCCGTCGATCGTCGACTGGCCCGTGCCGTAGCGGTTGTCGAAGAAGTGCTTCGTGAGCGCGTCGTTCACGGCGATGATCGGATAGGCGAGCACGCCCTCCGAAGCCATGGCGCGCAGGCGCGTCACGCCGGTCGTCGTCTCCTCGGTCCCGCCGGTGACCTCGCTGAGGAGTTCGCGCCGCTTGGTGTGGAGCTCGGTCACGAGGTCCGCGCCATCGTCCATGGTCATCTGTGGCTTCGTGGCGAGGACCGCGTTGATGTGCGAGTAGTAGGTATCGCGGTCCTCGCCCTTCTTTGCGAACGTGCTGATGTCGTCGTTCGCGACGAGCGCCGCGGCGACGTCGTCCTGCGTCGAGAGCGGGTTCGACGCGCAGAGCGCGATCTCCGCCCCGCCGGCCTTGAGCGCGAGCATGAGGTTCGCGGTCTCGGCCGTGACGTGCAGGCACGCGCCGACACGCAGGCCGGCGAGCGGGCGCTCCTTCGCGAAGCGCTCCTTGATCTGACCGAGGACCGGCATCTCGCGCGCCGCCCACGTGATCCGGCGCTCACCTGCCCCGGCGAGCCCGATGTCGCTGACGTCGCTGTCGCGTGTCTTCGTCGTCATTTGACCCTCCCAAGGATGCGGTCCCACGCCGATTTCCGGACGGCCGGCCCTTCGATGAACGGTGCGTGGACGCGGTAGCCCAGGCGCTCGTAGACGGCGACGGCCGGCGCGTTGTCCTGGCGCACGTTGAGCACCACGTCGCGGTGCTCCTCGAGCGCCGCGGCCGTGACCGCCGAGGTCACCGAGGTCGCCATGCCGCGGTCTCGGTACGCGATGCGCGTGAGGACGTTCCCGACCGCGGCGAGCCCGGAGCTCCGCGATCGCACATGCGTGCCCGCGGCCGAGACGAGCGTCGATCCGACGAAGATGCCGAAGTAGAGCTCACGCTCGATGCGCTCGGGCGTGAAGTAGGTGCGCGACGCGTGTCCGTACAGATCGATGACGTCTTCGAGGTGATCGACCTCGAGGCGCGTGACGCGATGCGTGACGCGGGGCTGGAACCGGTCGATGTCCACGGCCATGCGGTGCATGCGGTCGACACGCTCGAAGCGGAACGCCGCTTCCACCGCGAGCCGGCCGGCCGGCGGCGTCGAGACGACGAGCCGCGCCTCGCGGATGCCGTCGCGGAAGAGCGACGCGAGCGCCTCGCTCTCGCCCATCGCGAAACAGGGCCGGAACGGCAGCGCCTCCACGACGAGCGCGGCGGCCACGCTCTCGGAACCACGCATGGCGAGCCACCAGCGGCAACGCTCGATGTCGTTCCCGTCGAGGTCGGCGAGGGCGTACGCCGCGAGCAGCCGGTCCCGCTCAAGGAAGGCGCGCAGCCGCTCGGCCGGGACCTGTTCCTCGATGCGAACGTCGGGCGTGAGCGGGGCCGCGGTCATCGGTCCTCCTTAGATGAAAGGACCAAGCGGGCCTCCGCCGGTCGCTGGGGTGCGAGAGGATTCTAGACGCCACGGCTGGCCGCGTCACGAGCCGGCCGGGTTTGGAGGGACAGATGGAACAGCTCGACCTCAAGGCCGCGCGCGAGCACCGGCCGCGCATGGTGCGTAGCAGCGACATGCACGCGACGGTGCACGGGACCGGTCCGGTCGGCCGGTTCAACACGTGGCTTGCTGTCCATGTCACTCGGACCGTCGGGACGATGTGGGTGGCGTACCTTTTCGCGCTGCTCGCGCTCATCTCGCTGCCGGCCGCGATCGCGACACACGACACCATCGTCATCGTGGCGTGGGTCGCGCAGACGTTCCTTCAGCTCGTGCTGTTGCCGATCATCATCGTCGGTCAGAACGTGATCCAGCTGGCCAACGACGCGCGCGCCGAGGCGGACCACAAGACCCTCCTGGCGATCCATCGGCTCACGGTCGAAGTGCACTCGATCAACGAGGGGCAGACGCAGATCCTGAACGAGCTGCGCGCGGGGCGCGGGAGGCAGGCCTAGTACGAGATCAGCGTGACGACGTCGAAACCCTTGAGCTTGTCGCGCCCCTTGAGCGCGGTCAGCTCGATGAGGAAGGCGCACGCGACGATCTCGCCGCGCAGCTGCTTCACCAGCTCGATCGTGCCGGCCACGGTGCCGCCCGTGGCGAGCAGGTCGTCGACGATGAGGACCTTGGCGCCCGGCGCGAGCGCGTCCTTGTGCATCTCGAGCGTGGCCGATCCGTACTCGAGGTCGTACTCGACCGAGACGACGTCGGCCGGGAGCTTGCCGAGCTTGCGCACCGGGACGAAGCCGACGCCCAGCTTGTACGCGATCGGGGCACCGAAGATGAAGCCGCGCGACTCCATGCCGACGACGACGTCGACGTCGCGCTTGCCGATCTTGTCCATGAGCCCGTCAATCGAGGCGCGGAACGACTCGCCATCGCGCAGCAACGTGGTGATGTCCTTGAAGAGGATCCCAGGCTTCGGGAAGTCGGGGACGTCGCGGATCTTGGACGTGAGGCCTGCCGTCGTAGCCACGGCCGAAGGTTAAGCCATGTGCGCGTCCTCGAAGAGGCGCTCCACTTTGCCGCTGTCGCCATCAGTGACGATCACCGTGACGTTCGTGTTCGTCGCGGGCGAGCGATCGAGACGCGGCAGGATGCCGAGGAAGTGCGACACGAGGATCCGCGTCACGCCGCCGTGCCCGATGACGAGCACGGTCCCGCCCGGCACCTCGCGCGCGACGCGCCGGATGACGCCGAGCGCGCGGTCCAGGACCTGTTCGAGCGTCTCGCCGCCGGGCCACGCGACGAAGCCATCGTCCTTCCACGCCGGGAGGCCGCGGACCTCGTCGTACTTCGCGCCGGTCTTCTCGCCGACGTCGATCTCGACGAGGTCGCGCTCGATGTACAACGGCATCCCGCGCGTGCGTGCCACGACGAGCGCGGTGTCGAGCGATCGCGAGAGCGGCGTCGCCACGATGCGATCGAAGGCGATATCGCGCAGCGCCGCGGCGACGACGTCGGATTGACGGCGGCCGCGTTCGGTGAGCGGGCTGTCCCGCCGGCCGGAGAAGATGCCCGCGGCGTTGGCCTCGCTCTCGCCGTGACGGACGAAGAAGAAGGTCGTCGCCATCAGACGCCGAGGAGCGCGCCGGCTTCGGCCCACCCGTTGACGCGCGTGATGCGCTCGTGCGACACGTCGCGATTCCAGGGGTGATCGAAGAGCAGCACGCGGATACCCGCCTCGGCCAGCGTCCGCGAGATGAGCGTGTCGTCCTCGCAGAACACGTCGATGCCGAGCTCCTGCGCGAGGCGGGTCTTGTACGCGGCGGATCCCTCGGCGTCGTAGCGGCCGCGCGGATGGTCGGGGTTGAACTCGCCGTGCGGCTTCAGGTGCACGGCCTTGGCGTGATCGAGGATGCGCTTCTCGCGCAGCCAGGTCTCGGTGATCATCCGCCGCCGCTCCGCGCGCGCGGTGATGAAGAAGATCTCGTGACCCTTCTGCACCAGACGCTCGAGCACGACCGGGCAGTCCTCGTAGATGTCGAGCTCGCTGAAGAACGTGCCGTCGTAGAGCTTGATGCGGAAGCGGTCGCGCTCCGCCGGCGAGACGCGGTCGTCCATTTCTCGCAGCAGGTGCCAGCCGATCTCCTTCTCGTCCGGGAGGTCGACCTTGTACTCCTGCGCGAACTTCCGCAGGTACGGCACGGCGCACACCGCGATGACGTCGTCGAGATCGACGCCAATTCTCATGCGACCAGGTCCAGGAGCCGCGTGAGCGCGTCGCGCCAGTCGGCGCCGCGCGTGTCGAGGATCGAAAGGCGCAGCTGGCGCGTGCCCGCCTGCGCGCGCGGGAAGGCCTTCGCGACGCGCGCCCGCCGCTCGGGCGTGAGGTCGTTCGCGAGCACCAGACGCAGCTCCGGCCCGCGCGCGCGAACCTCGGTCGCGCCGGCGGCGACCGCGCGCAGCTTCACCTCGACGCCGTAGAGCAGGTTGCGCACCGGCTCGGGCGGCGGGCCGTAGCGGTCGCGCAGCTCGTCGCGCAGCGCGGAGAGCTCTTCGAGCGAGCGGAGCTCGGCGATGCGGCGGTAGAGCTCGAGCTTGCGCTGCCGGCTGGGGACGTAGTCGTCCGGGATCGCGGTCGAGAGCGCGAGGTCGACGACGACCTCCGGCAGCGCCTCACGACGCGGCGCGCCGCGCTGCTCGTTCACGGCCTCCTCGAGCATCTGGGTGTAGAGCTCGAATCCGACCGCCGCGACGTGACCGTGCTGCTCGGCGCCGAGGATGTTCCCGGCCCCGCGGATCTCGAGGTCGTGCATGGCGATCTTGAATCCCGCGCCGAGCTCGCTCGCCTCGAACACCGCCTGCAGTCGCTTGCGCGCGTCCTCGGAGAGACGCTCCTGCTTCGAGTAGAGCAAGTACGCGTAGGCCTTCGCGGCGCTGCGTCCGACGCGGCCGCGCAGCTGATAGAGCTGCGCCAGGCCGAGCTGGCCGGCGTGGTTGATCACGATGGTGTTGACGTTCGGGATGTCGAGACCGGACTCGATGATCGTCGTACACACGAGGACGTCGTGCTCGGCGTCCGCGAACTCGACCATGACGCGCTCCAGCCTTCGCTCGTCCATCTGCCCATGCGCGACCACGAAGCGCGCGTTCGGCACGAGCTGCTTGAGTCGATGCGTCTCCTGCTCGATGCCCTGCACGCGGTTGTGCACGTAGTAGACCTGCCCACCGCGGTCCATCTCGCGCAGCACCGCCTCGCGCAGCACGTCGTCGGTGCGCTCGACCACGTGCGTCTCGATCGGCTGCCGCGACTCGGGCGGCGTCTCGATGACGCTGATGTCGCGCACGCCCGAGAGCGCCATGTGCAGCGTGCGCGGGATCGGCGTTGCGGTCATCGACAGGACGTGCACCTCGGTGCGCAGCTGCTTGAGTCGCTCCTTGTGCTTCACGCCGAACCGGTGCTCCTCGTCGATGACCAGGAGGCCGAGGTCGCGGAACTGCACGTCCTTCTGCAACAGGCGGTGCGTTCCGATGACGACGTCGACCTCGCCCGAGGTGATGCCCGCGACGACCTCTTTCTGCTCGGCCGGCGTGCGGAAACGCGACAGCATCGCGACGCGCACCGGGAACGTCTCGAGGCGTTCGGTGAACGTCTCGTAGTGCTGCTGCGCGAGCACCGTCGTCGGGACGAGGACCGCGACCTGCTTCCCGTCCTGCACCGCCTTGAACGCGGCGCGGAGCGCGACCTCGGTCTTGCCGTAGCCGACGTCGCCGACGATGAGGCGGTCCATCGGACGGCCCTTCTCCATGTCGCGCTTGGTGTCGTCGATCGACTGCAGCTGGTCGGGCGTCTCGGTGAAGGGGAAGGCGTTCTCCATCTCGATCTGCCACGGCGTGTCCTTGCCGAACGCATACGCGTGCACGGTCTCGCGCGCGGCGTACAGCTTCAGGAGCTCGCGCGCGATCTCCTCGACCGCCTTCTTCGTCTTGCGCTTCGCCGCAGCCCACTCGCGGCCGCCGAGTGCGGAGAGCGCGGGCGGCGTGCCCCCGACGTAGCGCGTGACCTTGTCCACGCGCTCGGTCGGCAGCGCGACGACATCGGTGCCGGCGAAGCGCAGCTCCAGGTACTCGCGCACGACGCCGGCGATCTCCTTCGTGACGAACTGCTCGAAGCGCGCGATGCCGTGGTCCTCGTGCACGACGTGGTCGCCCGGCTTGAGGTCGGACAGGAACGAGCCCATCGCGACGCGGCGTCTGCGGCGCTCCGGATGACGCGGCTTGCGGAAGCCGAAGACCTCGGCGTCGGTGAAGACGCGCATCCCGAGCTCGGGGACCTGGAAGCCCTCGGCCAGCGGCACGCGAACGAGCAGGAGCGCGCCGGCGTCGGGCGGCTCGGCCACCTCGTCACGCGGCGTGGCCGTGATCTCGCGATCGAGCAGAAGCTCCGAAAGGCGCGCCGCCTGCGGCGTCGCGACGACGCGCGTGTCGCGCCCGTCGCCGGCGACCTCGCGCAGGAACGCGTCGAGACGGCCGGCGTACGACGTGATGCTCGACCAGCCCAGGCGCACGACCGCTCCATCCGGTCGGACGCGCACCGAGCCGCGCTCCTTCGCGGCGCGCTCGATGCGATCGCGCGGCACGTACGGCGCCGGGAACGCGCCGACCGGCAGCCCCTGCTCGCGCAGCTCTTCTCGGCGCTCCTCGGCCTGCCCCTCGATCGCGTCATGCGCGAGGTCGAGCTCGATCGAGTCCTCGAACACGACGGTGGCGCGCTCCGGGAGATGGTCGAGGAGCGAGGACGTCGCGCCGAGCGCGTGGGCGAAGGCGTCGAGGCCCGGCGCGTCACGCCCCTCGCGCAGCGCCTCCGCCAGCGCGGCATACGGTGCGAGCTCTTCGTTCTCCCGACCCGCGCCATCCCACCCCGCGGCGCCGAGACGTTCCGCGAGCTCGGGCGCGCGATCGAGCGAGTACTCGCGCGCGGGCAGGACGTCCACTGACCCGAGCTCGCCCTGCGACCGCTGCGTCACCGGGTCGAACGAGCGCAGCGTCTCGATGTCGTCGCCGAAGAGCTCGACTCGCACGGGCATCGAGGCGGACGCGGGGTAGACGTCGAGGATGCCGCCTCTGCGGGAGAACGTACCGGGCTCGCTCACCTCGGCCACGGGCTCGTAGCCGAGGTCGAAGAGCCACGCGGCCGTCTCGTTCCACGACACGCGGTCGCGGACGTGGAGCGTGCGTCCGCGGCGGCGGAGGTCGTCGGGAGCGATGGTGTGCTCGAGGAGCGCGCGGAGGCTCGTCACGACGGCGACGGGCTCGCTCGCGGTGTGGATGCGCCACAGCGTCAGAAGGCGCTGATGCAGCGCGCTCGGCGACGCGGTGCCGATCTCGAACGGCATCGTCTCGCGTTCGGGGAACGCCAGCACACGCTCCTCCCCCAGCCAACCCGCCAGCTCGGCGCGCCAGCGGCGCGCGCGTTCCTCGCTGGGTGCGATGAGCGCCACCGGCCGGCGTCCGACCGCGACCACCGCCGACCACGCGAACGCGCGCGCACCGGCGGACGCGTCGGCGATCGTGAGCGACGCCCGATCGTCCAGACGCGCGAGGAGGTCGTGGAAGCGGTCGCTGCGCTCGGCGAGCGCGAGGATGCCGCCGAGCTGCGCGGCCGTGCGCGCCGGCGCCTCACTGGCCATTGAACGTATCCATCGCCCGACGTACGCCGTCGCGGATCGCGACCTCGAGCGCCTCGCTCGCGCGGTCCATCGCGCGTTCCGCATCGCCGCGCTCGTCCGCGTCGAACGGCGAGAGGACGTACTCCGCGAGATCGGGGATCTCGGCGGTCGGGTCGGCGGGTGCGACCCCGACGCGGATGCGCGGGAACCCCTCGCCCACTACTGAGACGATCGAGCGCATCCCGTTGTGCGTCCCCGGACCACCGCGCTCGCGGATGCGGAGCTTGCCGAGCGGGAGGTCGACCTCGTCGAAGACCACGATCATCTGCGACGGCTCGATGCGGTAGCGGTCGAGGAGCTTGCGCACCGCCTTCCCGCTGTCGTTCATGAAGGTCTGCGGACGCGCGATCGCGATCTTCTGCGTGCCCAGGGACCCCTCGGCGATGCGCGACTCCGCCGACTTGATGCCGAACTCGGTCCGCGCCCGCTTCGCGAGGCGATTCGCGACCTGGAAGCCCACGTTGTGGCGCGTGGTCGCGTAGCCGTCACCCGGGTTCCCGAGGCCGACGACGAGCGTGTCCACGCGCGACGGTGCGGCACGCTCGAAAAGCTTCGCCAGGCGGACCAGAGCCGTACTCCTTCATGTGAACGCCGAAAAGGGGCGCCACCGGATCTACCGGCGACGCCCCGCGGATGCGTATCGATGAGAAGGATACGCGCGCTGCTGTGATCCGAGGTCAGCGGTCGTGAACGGTGATGTTCCCATTCTCGACCTCGAAGAACGGTGAGGTCGTTGGCGCGGCGCACACCAGGTTCGTGCCGGCGGTCCCGGGGAAGACGTCGATGAGGTCGGGGATGCCGCCTGACGGGTTGCCGTTGTCCTCGACGTCGGTCTCGAGCGTGTCGCCGGCGGACGCAAGGGTCGTGAACCCGCCGGAGATCTCGGTGATCACCCCCTTGATCTGGGCGCGGTTACCGACGATGGCGAGGCACGTGACGTTCGCCTTGACGTGCCCATGCAGGGACAGGTCGCCGCAGCCGTCAGCGTTGTTGATCGTGTAGTTCTGCGTTCCGTTGAAGCCGTTCGGGCTGGCGTGCGCACTGATGCTGAAGTTGAGTCCGCAGCCCTGCATCGGACCCGGCCCCGGTCCGCGATCGAAGCGACCGCCGCCCACGACGAATCCCCCCGACGACGTTGTCGAGAGGCCGATCGTTGGGTCAAGCGTGCCGACGGCGAGAGAGCACGTCACGCCGGTGGGGTTCGCCGCGACTCCGTCGAGCGAGGCCTGAAGCGACGTGAGCGTGAGACTGTCGACGGCAGCGGTGAATCCGGAACCGTTGCCGCAGTCGACGGCAACCGGCGAATCGGCGAGCGCGGCGGAAGAGGAGCCGAGCGCGAGCACGAGCGCGATCGGAAGTGCGAGTCGACGCATGTCCGGTCTCCAGAACGAGAGTGCGACAGGCGACCCTGCGCCCGGGCTGCGGCACAGCACGGTCCGTTCCCGTTCGCCACTAGGGTGTCAACATGAGGATCGCGCTCGTCGGTTTCGGCAACGTCGGCCGAGCGCTGGCACGCATGCTGGTCGCCACGAAGGCGCCGTTCACGGTCACCGCGATCGGTACGGCGCGTCACGGCGCGGTCGTCGACGCGAAAGGTATCGATCTGTTGACCATCCTGGCGGGGACCGACCTGCCGCGGCGCTCGCTCCCGCCGATCCGCGAGCTCCCTGCGGACGTGGTCGTGGAGATCACGACGCTCGAGCCGCGGACGGGAGAGCCGGCACTGGGCTACATCCGCGAGGCGCTCTCCGCGCGCATGCACGTCGTCACGGCGAACAAGGGGCCGATCGCGCGCGCGTATCGCGAACTCGACGCGCTCGCCCAGAGGAACGGCCGGCTTCTCCGCTTCGAGGCGACGGTCGCCGACTGCCTGCCGGTCTTCACGCTGCGCCGGTCGGCGCTCCCGCTCGCTGAGATCCGGTCGATCCGCGGCATCGTGTCGAGCACCTGCAACCACATCCTCTCGGCGTGCGCGCACGGCGCGACCTTCGAGGACGCGCTCGCCGAGGCGCAGCGCCTCGGCATCGCCGAGGCCGACCCGGCGAATGACCTCGAGGGTCATGACGCCGCGGCCAAGACGACCATCCTCGCGAACGTGCTCATGGGCGCGGATCTGAACCCCGAGGACGTGCGCCGCACTCCGATCGACGTCGCCGCAGGTGACGCCGCGCGCGCGGCCGCCGCGGCAGGGGCGCGCGTCCGGCCGCTGATCGAGATCACGCGTCACGACGGACGGGTGAAAGCGTCATTCGCGCCGCTCGTCGTCGAACCGCTCGATCCGATGTACGCGGTCGACGGCTTCTCGATGGGACTGGTTTTCGATACCGACCTCGCGGGGCGGATCGCCGTGCAGCTGCACGATCCGCACCTCGACCAGGTCGCGTA
The DNA here is from genome assembly GCA_035631715.1 of Candidatus Acidiferrales bacterium. Classification (GTDB taxonomy): domain Bacteria; phylum Chloroflexota; class Limnocylindria; order P2-11E; family P2-11E; genus CF-39. The sequence goes on along the minus strand of DASQIF010000204.1, from coordinate 5,855 downwards.
CGCGATACTGACCGACCTGTTGGAGATCGCGAGCGCTTGAGGTTCCCGACGTTCGAAATGGAGCGGATGCAGTCCGTCTGGGAGCACAAGGTCAAGTACGACCTCTCCGAGTCGGGTGTCGAGCCGCTCACGCTCGAAGAAGCGACGCGCGACGTCAAAGAGCTGCTCGCCACCAAGCTCGGCTATGCCGAGGGCGTCGGGCTCGAGTCCACGCGCACCTTCGTGTCGCAGTTCCACCGTAACGCGAACGCCGAGAACGTCGTGATCACGACCGGCACGAGCGAGGCGAACTTCCTCGCGATGCTCGCGCTCCTGCAGGCCGGCGACGAAGTCGTCGTCGTGATGCCGAACTACATGCAGGCGCACGGCACGGCGCAGGGGCTCGGCGCACGCGTGCGCGAGGTCTGGTTGCGCGAGGAGCGGGGCTGGACGATCGACCTCAATGCACTCACCGCCGCGGTGAACGCGAAGACGCGCGTCATCTGCGTCTGCACGCCGAACAACCCCACCGGTCAGGCGCTCTCGTCGCGTGAGGTCGATGAGATCGCCCGCGTCGCCGCGCGCCACGGCGCGTGGATCCTCTCGGACGAGGTGTATCGCGGCGCGGAGCGCGAGGGGACGGAGAGCGCGTCGTTCGCCGGGCGCGGCGAGCGCGTCATCGTGACCGGCGGGCTCTCGAAGGCCTATGGCCTGCCGGGTCTGCGGATCGGCTGGGTCGTCGCGCCGGTCGAGATCGCGCGGTCGGTCCTCGCGCTGAAGGACTACACGACGATCGCGCCGGCATCGGTGTCCGAGATCCTCGCCGACGTCGCGCTGGAGCGCCGTCCGAAGCTCCTCGAGCGGACCCGCTTCCTCCTGAACGAGCGCTGGCCAGCACTCGAGGACTGGGCTGCGAGACACGCGCGGGAGCTGCACTGGACACCGCCGGCCGCGGGCGCGATCTGTTTCTTCTCGTACCGCTTCCCCATCGACTCGTGGCCGCTCGTCGAGCGGCTCATCCGCGACTACTCGGCGATGGTCGTGCCGGGGATCCACTTCAAGACCGAGCGGCACCTGCGCATCGGCTTCGGCGGGCCGCCGAACATCCTGCATGCCGGCCTCGCCGGCCTCGACCGACTCCTCGCGTCGCTCGGCGACTAGTACCGACTGACACCAGAAAGGGCTTCTGTGCGCCAGCCGTTCTGGCTACCATGCGACCCCACACATGTCGGCCCGTCCGCTCCATCTCTTCGACGCCGGTGTGGTCACGGAGCAGCGCTTCGCCGGCCTGGCCTTCGCGCCCGCGGCGCTCGCGGAGTCGTTCCTCCATGACCTCGCGCCGGAGAAACACGTGCGCCTTCCGTTCAACCCGCGCGATCGCTGGCTCTCGGCGGCACGCGAGTCCTGCCGCACGCTGAGCGAGGCGGTCGCCTCCTCGCTGCGCGCCGGCGCGCTCTGCGGGGTGCTCGGCGGCGAGTGCACGCTCGTCGCCGGGTCGGTATCGGGTGCGCTCACGGTCGAGCCGGACCTCACGCTCGTGTACGTCGACGCGCACGGCGACTTCAACACGCTCGCCACGACGCCGTCGCATTACGTGAGCGGCATGTGCCTCGCGCACGTCTGCGGACGATCGGTCGCGCCGCTCCTCTGGCCCGGCGCGCGCCGCATCGCCGACGATCACGTCGCGCTCGTCGGTGGACGCGCGCTCGATGTGGGCGAACGTCAGAACCTGGAGCGCTCGCAGGTCACGCACATCCCGTTCGACGCCCAGCACACCGACATCGCGCCGGTCATCGCGTTCGCCCGGCGGAGGAAGATCTGGCTGCACATCGACGTCGACGTCGTGGATCCGGCGCAGATGCCGGCGGTCGTGTTCCCGGCGCCGGGCGGTGTCCCGCTCACCTCGCTCCGCGAGCTCGTGACGCAGCTCATCTCGGTCGCCGACGTCCGTGGCTTCGAGGTGTGCGGATACGACCCGAAGGCGGACGAGACGCATCGCCTACCCCAGGCCATCAGCGACCTCTTCGCCTCGTATCAGCGCGTCGCCGCGACCACCTAGCGACCGAGCGCCCGGCGAGTCTTCCCTGCTCTCACGGCCCGTCCTAGCCTCGGCGGGTGCCTGAACAGGATCCGCTGCGCAGCGACTTCGCGCGCGATTTCAAGCGCCTCATCGACGCCATGAACACGTGGGCGGTGAGCGAGCAAACACCGCTCATGAAGCGCCTCGAGACGCATCTCGGCGGGACGCCGCAGACGATGCCCATCGTCATGGCCGAGTTCGACCCGTGGGAGCACCCCAACGTGCAGGTCGCGCTCGACGCGCTGTTCGCGAAGGGCAGCGGGCGCGACGCCGACCTCGTCGGCATCGCCGTACAGAACAAACGCTGGGGGACGATGACGTTCTCCGACCTGCTCGCCACGACCGGGCCGTGGGGTCGCCTGCAAGAGGGACCGGTGGACTACGTCGACTTCGAGCTCGAGGGCGATAAGGTCCTCGCCTGCGTCCAGTACGGCCTGTTCATCGTGACGTCGGGCACGGACCGCCTGGCCGTCTACGTCGGCGGTCCGCCGCAGCAGCAGGGCGGTCCGCAGGTGAAGCTGCGCGTCGAGGTCATCGCACCCGACCGCGACCTCGGCGCGAAGTTCCTCCGCGAGTTCAAAGCCGCGATGAACACGCACAACGTCTACCGCGGCAAGGTCATCTCGATCGCGCCGGGCCAGTGGGGCGTGCAGTCGCTGGTGAAGTTCCACACGCTGCCGCAGATCAAGCGCGACGACATCGTGCTTCCGGCCGGGGCGCTGGAGCGCATCGAACGACACGCCGTCGGCTTCTCGCAGCATCGCGACGCGCTGCTGAAGGCGGGCCGGTCGCTGCACCGCGGCGTCCTGCTCTACGGCCCGCCGGGGACCGGGAAGACGCTGACGATCATGTATCTCGCTACGCAGATGCCCGGGCGCACGGTGATCCTCACGACCGGGCTCGGCCTCGGGCGTATCGCGTCCATCGGGCCGATCGCGCGCGACCTTGCGCCGGCGACCGTGGTGGTGGAAGACGTCGACCTCATCGCGCAGGAGCGCGGGCTGCCGGGGCAGCAGACGAACCCGCTGCTCTTCGAGCTCATGAACCAGATGGACGGCCTGGCGGACGACGCCGACGTGCTCTTCATCCTCACCACGAACCGACCCGACATCCTCGAACCCGCACTCGCGGCCCGGCCCGGCCGCGTGGACCTCGTCCTCGAGCTACCGGTGCCGGACGCCGACGGACGCCGGCGCCTGCTCGCGCTCTACGCGCGCGGGCTCGACCTCGAGGGGGTGCGCCTTGACGACTACGTCGAGAGCACCGAGGGCGCGAGCCCCGCCTACATCAAGGAGCTGCTCCGCCGCGCCGCGCTCATCGCGTCGATCGACGGCGAGGCGAAGGTCCGCGACGCGCATCTGCGCCAGGCGATGGAGGAGCTCGCCGCTGGCGGCGAGCTCGCGAAGCGCATCGTCGGTTTCGGGACGTCGGCCTATCTGCCGCCGGCGCCCTCCGTGGGACCGATGCGCCCGGCGGGGTATCCCGCAGCGGCGGCCGCGCAGAAGACGCGCGGTTAACAGTTAGTCGGCGTCGATCGTCGTCGAGACGGCCACGTCGCGGAGCCAATCCTCAAGCGTGCGGCCCATCGCGTCCTTCGCGAGGCGGCCGACCTTCGACACGTGGCGGTAGCGGGGCGGCTCGGGCAGGGGCGGACGGAAGTGCTTCGTCAGCGGGTCACGCCATTTCACGACTTCGGTCATGGCAAAGAGCATCAGCAATCGGCGGGCCGCGCCGAAATGGCCCGCAGGTCGCGGTTCCGTGCTGAAATGGTGTCGGTGATCCACAAGACGGCGACCTTCCAGGTGCGGCGGGACGGTCTGGACAAGGCCGTGGCGGTGATCCGCGAGTTCGTCGACTACGTGCGCGCGAACGAGCCGGGCACCCTGCGCTACGACTCGCTGCAGGAGCGCGACGACCCGACGAAATTCGTGCACGTTTTCACGTTCCGGGATGCGAAGGCGGAAGACATCCACTCGAACTCCGCCGCGGTGAAGCGTTTCACCGACGTGCTCTATCCGCTCTGTGTCGAGCCCGTCAGCTTCACCGACTTCGTCATCGTGGCCACGACCAAACCGCAACCGTAGACCTCACCACCCGACCCGAAGACGACACCGAACGCCAGCGCGCGACGCACTGACCGGCGCGCAACCCGTCCGTAGCCTCTGCCCAAGGCTTCGCTGACTGCGGGACAACACGTGTTGGAGGACGTCATGGCTGAGAGGGCGCGTGTCGAGATGAAGAAGACGCTCGGGCTGACGGGCGTGACCGTGAACGCGATGGCGCTCATCGCACCCGGTGCGTTCCTGTGGATCACCTACCAGCTGCAGGCGGCCCAAACGCTACCGGGGTCCGGAGACTCTACGTCGCTGGACATCCTCCCGGGGATCCTGTTCGCGCTCCTGCTCGCGTTCCTCACGGCCCTTTCCTACTCCGAGCTCGCGCACCTGTACCCCGACGCAGGGACCGGCAGCGCCTACTACTTCGCGCACCGCTCGTTCGTAGACAAAGCGAACAAAGCGCATCACCGCTGGGCGAGGCCCGCGCGCCTCCTCACGGGCTGGGCCGCCCACCTCTTCTACTGGGTCTACTCCGGCGTGATGGTCTCGATGATGGCGATCCTCGTCGCATTCGTCCTCGGCCAGTTCGGCCTCGATGTGGGAGTCGTCGGCGAGGCGTTCATCGCGCTGCTCTTCGCGGCGCTCGTCGGCGTCATCGCCGTGCGCGGCATCACCGGCTCGACGACCACCGCGCTCGTGATCAACGTCATCCAGCTCACGACGCTCGTGGGCTTCTCCGCGGTCGCGATCGCCTATCGGCTGCTCAACCCGGACGGTGCGACCTTCGCGCACACGAGCGCGGCCTCGGTCGTCCTCCCGCACAGCTTCTTCGGCATGCTCGCGCAGTCGACGATCGCGATCCTCATCCTCGTCGGCTTCGAGTCGGCGACAGCCTTCGGCGCTGAGGCGAAGAACGCGAGACGTGACATCCCGCGCGCCGTGATCCTCGCCCTCGTCATTCAGGGTCTGTTCGCCTACGTCATCGAGTACTTCGCGGCAGGCTTCGCGGTGTCCGATAAGCTCACCGGCACAGCGGCGGACGGCTCAGCGCTAACGGGCCTGTCGGCGGCCGCGGCATCCAGCGCTCCGATCGGCGACCTGATCAGGCAGATTGGCGACACGATGCTCGGCGGTCTGGGGTTCCCGATCATGATCGTCGTCGCGGTGACGGTCGCCCTCGCCATCCTGGGCACCACGCTGTCGTCGGTGAACACCGGAGTTCGGATCACGTTCGCGATGGCGCAGGACCAGGAGATGCCGGGTCCGCTCGGCTTCCTCCACGGCCGCTACGCGACCCCGCACATGGCGGTGATGATCATGACCGTCTTTATCGCGATCATCGGCGTGGTCGGCGTGCTCTCGGTCGTGACGCTCACCGGCATCACCCTGGCGTCCAACTTCGGCACCTTCGTTCTGTACGCCCTCACCTGCCTGTTCACGTTCAACGCCTTCATCGGCCGCGCGGACTTCAACGTCCTGAAGCACGCCGTCATCCCATTGCTCGGGCTCGTCGCGAACGTCCTCATGCTCGTCACGATCTTCGCGATGGGCTTCGCTGGCGGCGGCGACCCACAGACGGAGTCGTTCATCGCTCTCGGGATTGCAGCGCTCTGGGCCATCGCGAGCTCGGCGTACATCTTCCGCAACCGCAAGACGCGTGTGGTCGCCACGACGACCGAGCGCGCAGCGGTCTGACTCGGGTCGTATCGGACGCCGGGCGGTGATGCCGCCCGGCGTCC
>DASQIF010000203.1:0-7484 GCA_035631715.1 Candidatus Acidiferrales bacterium | reverse complement strand
CCGATATGGCTGGAGCGCGCTGATGCGCCGGCAGGTCACGAGCGCGCCGTCGCTGAAGCGGAAGAACGACACCTCGAGGTCGGTGGGCGCGACACCGACGTTCTGCACGATGAACGGTGTCACCCAGCCCGTCGGGCCGCCCAGCGTCTTCGTGATGTTCGGGAGGTAGATGGTGCGGGTCGGCTGTGCGTTACCGAGGCAACCGGCCGCGGCGCTGTGGCCCGCGGCCGCGGGCAGCGACGCGATGGCGACGAGGATCGCCACCGCGATCCGTGTGATGCCCTTCCCCAACTGTCTTGAGTATGAACGCGCGGATCAGGCTGAATGTCGGTGCGTCAGCTCGCTCGCGAGATCGGGCGGAACGTCTGCGTCTATCTCGATACCGGCTTCGCTGTACGCGGTCCCGTGGAGCGCGCCGCGTTCGCGCACGCGCTGCACGAGCGCGCCGGACGAATACGGCACGATCACCTTCACACGCTTCCACTCGGACGCGGCGTGCTCGACCAACCGGGCTCTGACCTGCTCGATGCCGGCGCCGGTGAGCGATGACACGAACACGCCACCGGGGAACTCCGCGGCGAGGGCCCCGCGCAGCGCGGCGCCTTCGCCTCCGGTCAGACGGTCGGCCTTGTTGAACACGATCTGGCTCTTGCGATCGCCGAGCCCGAGCGATGCCAGCGTCTCGCGCACGACAGTCATGCGCTCGTGCAGGTTCGGATGCCCCACGTCGATGACGTGCACGAGGAGATCGGCGTCGCTGAGCTCCTCGAGCGTCGCGCGGAAAGCGGCGACGAGCGTCGGCGGCAGCTTGTTCACGAACCCCACGGTGTCGGAGAGGAGCATGACCGTGCCACCGGGCAGCTCGACGCGGCGCGTCGTCGGATCGAGCGTCGCGAACGGCTGATCCGCGACGAGCACGCCCGCGCCCGAGAGCGCGTTCATGAGCGTGGACTTCCCGGCGTTCGTGTATCCGACGAGGGCGGCCAGGTACAGCCCTTCGCGACTCCGCGACCGGCGGCTGCGCTCGCGCTGCTTCCCCACCTCGTCGAGGCGCGCCTTCAGGTCGAGCAGGCGCCGCTCGACGACGCGACGATCGGTCTCGAGGAGCGACTCACCCGGTCCGCGTGTGCCGATGCCACCGCCGAGCCGCGACAGGCCCTTCCAGATGCCGCGCAGGCGCGGACGCAGGTACTCGAGCTGCGCGAGCTCGACCTGCACGCGCCCCTCCTTCGTCTGCGCGTGCCGCGCGAAGATGTCCAGGATCACCGCCGACCGGTCGACGACGCGGATGTTCAGCGCCGCCTCGAGGCCGCGCTGCTGCTGCGGCGTGAGCTCGTCGTCGGTCACGAGCAGGTCTGCCTTCGCGGCCTTCATCGCCGTGCCGAGCTCGACGACCTTGCCCTTCCCCATCCAGGTGTTCGCGTCGGGCGAGCGGCGGCGCTGCACGGTCTTGCCGACGACATCGGTGCCCGACGCCTGCACGAGCGAGGCGAGCTCGTCGAGCGAGTCGTCGGGGTCGAAGCGCGAGCGTGGCATGTCGAGCGCGACGAGGTACGCGCGCTCGGCCGGTGCCTCTGTCTCGATCACCGGATAACTATGCCGCGCTCGCGAGCGCGGCGGACGCGAATGCGACCGGATCAACACTCTCGGGGTCGACCCACCGCACCGCCTCGTCACGGCGGAACCACGTCATCTGCCGCCGCGAGTACGCCTTCGTGTCGCGCACCGTGAGGGCCACGGCACCATCTAGGTCGAGCTCGCCACGCAGATGCGCCATCCAGTGGACGTAGCCGTGAGCGCTCATGCTGGGCAGCCGCGCATCGATCCCTCGATCCATCAGGGCGCGCGCCTCGTCGAGGACACCGTCGTCGACCATCCTCGCGACACGGCGCTCGATGCGCTCCACCAGCCACGCGCGATCGGGCGCGAGACCCACGCGCACCGCCGCGACGCCCTCTCCGCGGCCCCAGCGCGCCGAGACCCCGCCGGTGAGCAGCGAGGCCTCGAGGTACCGGATGACGCGGCGGACGTTGCGAGCGTCGACGCGCGCCGCGGCGTCGGGGTCGACCGACCGAAGACGCGCGTGCAGATCGGCGCCGGCAGCGGCCTCGGCCTCGAGGCGGGCGCGCAGCTCGGGATCGGTCGGGACCGCATCGAGGTCGAGCCCGTCGAGCAGCGCTCGGACGTACAGACCGGTCCCACCGACGACGACCGCGAGCTTGCCGCGCGCGTTCACATCGTCCAGCGCGGCGCGCGCTTCCCTCTGGTAGCGGCTCACGTCGTAGCGTTCGCCGGGATCGGCGACATCGATGAGGTGGTGCCGCACCCGCGCGCGCTCCTCGCGCGTCGGCTTGGCCGTGCCCACGTCCATCCGGCGGTACACCTGGCGAGAGTCCGCCGAGACGATCTCACCGCTGGAGGTCTCCGCGATCGACAGCGCCAGCGCGCTCTTTCCCGACGCCGTCGGCCCGACGATCGCTAGGACGGGCGTGTCGCCGCCTCCAGCGCATGAAGGGTCTCGCGCGCTCGTTCGATCTCGGCACGGTCCGGAACCGAGTCGCCGTAGCGGAGATCTTCGAACGCGTGCACGAGGCCAGCAGCGTCGCGCCAGCGGCCGTCCTGCGAGGCGATGCGGCGCTGGTGCTCGGCGGGCGTCTCGGCGACGCCGCGCCATCCCGCGCCGCGGCGCTCGGCGAGATCAAGGAAGCGCCAGTACAGGAGCCGCAGCGCGCCCGCCGGCGTGCCGTCGTCGGACGGCGTGCGGCGGACGCCGCGACGCGGACGGCGGAGCATGCGGAGCGCGGCGCCGAGTCCCATCCCTTCGACGGGCTCGCGCTCGAGCGTGACGCCCTCGGGCAGCTCCTGTCGCATTTCGCGGATCATCCGTTCCAGCAGCACGAGCGCGATGAGCGCCGCCACCGCGACGATGAGGAGCTCGAGGCCGCCGAAGACGAACGGCCGCGAGGCTTCGATCTCGCGGCGCATGAGCTCGTCCTCTTCCGGTGTGGCCTGGAACAGTGTCGGTCGCACGAACTGCCCTGGGTGGATGAAGTTGCGGAGGATCTCCACCACGTACCCCGCGAGGTATGCGAACGGGAGCACGAGCAGGTAGAAGACCCGTCCCGCGATCGGCCCGATGAACTCGCCGAACGCGACGAAAGCGCCCTGAACGTACGGGACGAAGATCGCGGCGAAGATCGTCACGATGCCGATGACGACGATGACGCTCGTCGCCGACGTCGTCCGCATCGACCCGCCGGTCCCTCGAGAGAGCGCGAGCTCCTCGGTGGAACGCGCGAGCGACAACGCGAGACCGGCCACCGCGACCATGAGGAGCGCGAGGCCCGCGAACGGCGCGCGGTCGACGGGACCCGGTATGAGGACCGCGAGCGCGATCGCGAAGCCGGCGAGCGGGACCGCGTTCCGCGCGTCGGTCCACCGCGTCGCGCCGCGCGCGATCGAGACCACACGCCAGAGGTAGCCCTCGGCGAGCAGCCCGAAGAGGATGATGCGGGACAGCGTCGAGAACCCGTCGGGATCGTGCATCGGCAGCGAGAGTCCATACGCCACGCCGAGCGCGAGCGTGACGACGAGCACGAACGCGCTGCGTCGCTCGGTGCCGGTCTCGCGCAGGAGCATCACGAGCAGCAGCGAGCCGCCGTAGAGCATGAGCAGCGTCTGGATGACGGGCAGCGGGTCGCGACCCTGCGACCCGGCATGCGCGACCGCGAGGAGCGCGGTGAACGTGACCGCCTCGATGAAGCAGCGCGCGCCGACGAGAAGCGCGACCGCGCCGGCGCTAGACCGCACGGCGCAGCTCCGCCGGATGCAGCACGTCGACCACCACGTTGCGCGCCAACAGGTGGCCCGTGACCTCGGGCGCGGAGGGGTAGATCGAAAGCGCGAGCACGCGGTGGTGCGCGCGCCGCAGCGCGAGCATCGCCATCGCGAGGCCGATCGAGATCTTGGGCGATACGACGACGATCGTGGCGCCCCACGGGATGTGGCCGCGCTCCGCGAGGAACACCGTCTCCGGCGAGTTCGCCGCATACGGGCCGAGCCGCGCGAGGATCTCGAGGCTCCGCGTCAGCGCGCGCGGGCCGCGCGCGAGGGCCGAGCGGGGCCGCTCGTGGGTGAGGTTGTCGATGCCGTTCGTGACCAGACCGACCTGCCGGCCGTTGCTCGCCGCCTCACGGACGAGGTCGGCGGCGGCCGAGACGACGAGCTCGACCGCCTCGGGATCCGCCTGGATCCAGTACTGCTCGTAGGACGCAACGTTCACGAGGAACACGGCGTCGAGGCTCGTGGCCGGCTCGTAGACCTTCGTGTGCAGCTCGCGCAGGCGCGCCGAGGCCTTCCAGTGGATCTCCTTGCGCGGGTCGCCGGGCTGGTGGTCGCGCACGCCGCGGAACCGGAGCGGGTCCGGGAGAAGCCCGCGCCGCACCGCGGTCTCCGCGAGCGGCCGCAGGCTCATGAGCTGCCGGTCGCGCGTCTCGAGCGGCGCCGGGTACACCACGATGGGCAGAGCGACGTCGACCGTGCTCTCGACCGAGAAGAACCCCAGCCAGTCGCTCGCGCGGAGGCGCAGCGGGCCGACGGCATACGCGCCGCGCTGCGCGCAGCGCAGCGGGAAACGCACCGTGAGCCGCTCGTGACCCCGCGGCGAGAAGCCGGCGTTCACCCAGCCGCGCGGCGCGCCGGGACCAAGGTTTTCGGGCTCGACGCCCTCGGGCAGGAACAGCCGCAGGTCGAGCCACGGGAGCGGCAGCGGCTTGCGGTTGGCGATCCGCACGATCGCGACGATCGACTCGCCCGACACGACGCGCTCGGCGGTCACCTCGACGGTCGCGTCGAGCGCGACGAGCGCGAGGCGCGAGGTGAGCCACACCAGCCCGCCGAGCACCAGACTTCCGGCGGCGAGCACGATGAGCGCGGGCGCGCGCGTGATCGCGGCGAGGATCACGACGAGGATGACGACGCTCCACTCGAAGCGCCCGGTGCGGCTCATCTCTAGCCCGCGGCTGCTCTCGCGTCCTCCGCCGGCACGGGCGTGCGCGCGAGCACCTCGGTCACGACGGCCGCGCCGGTGCGCCCGCGCATCTGCGCGTCCGCCCCGAGGAAGATGCGATGGCGGAGGACGGCCTGCGCCTGCGCCTTCACGTCGTCGGGCAGGACGTAATCGCGACCGCGCATCGCGGCGTGCGCCTGCGCGGCGCGATACAGCGCGAGCGCGGCACGTGGCGAGCCACCGAGCTCCACGCCATCCGCCTTCCGCGTCGCGCGCACCAGATCGACGATGTACTTGCGCACCGCATCTCCGAGACGCACCGCGCGGACCTGATCGCGCAGCGCGGCGAGCGCCGCCGCGTCGTACAGCGGCTCGAGCGACTCGGGCACGACATTCGCCGGGCCATGCATGCGGAGGATCTCGTCCTCCTCGTCCGACTCCGGGTAGCCGAGCTTCACGAGGAAGAGGAAGCGGTCGAGTTGCGCCTCCGGCAGCGGGAAGGTGCCTTCGAGCTCGATGGGGTTCTGCGTCGCGATGACGCAGAACGGCTCGGGCAGCTTGTGCGTCGTCTCGTCCACCGTGACCTGGCGCTCCTGCATCGCCTCGAGCAGGCTCGACTGCGCGCGCGGCGTCGCGCGGTTGATCTCGTCGACCAGGACGAGGTTCGCCATCACCGGGCCGGGCCGGTACTCGAACGTCTGCGTGCGCTGGTCGTAGATGGAGACACCGGTGATGTCGGACGGCACGAGGTCCGGCGTGCACTGGATGCGCTGGAACGAGAGCGAGAACGAGCGCGCGACGGCACGCGCGAGCGTGGTCTTCCCCACCCCCGGGACGTCGTCGAGGAGGACATGGCCCTCAACGAGCAGCGCGGCGAAGAGCTGCTCGGTCGCGGCCTTCTTGCCGACGACGACGCGCGCGACCTGTTCGACCAAGCGCGTCGACGCGTCACGGACGCTCGTCACCGTTCCAGCCTAGGGCGATTCAGTCCGCGTGGTTCACGCCGCTTCGAGGGTTTCGACCCGGCCGTCCCCGCGGCCGCTGCTGTTGCGGATCGCGCTCGCCGACGCGAGCGCCACCGCGAGCGCAACGAACGCCGCCAGGACGTGGAGCGCCAGCACGATCGGGTCGATCACCTTCAGCGCGAACGGGCTGAACGCGCGCTCGATGAAGAAGATCAGCCCCAGGGCGGTGAGCAGCCGGAGCGCGATGCGGCTGCCGTGCACCGCGCGCGTCGCGACGGTCAGCGTCACGACGGCGAAGAGATAGACGAGCCACCCGCTCGACTCGCCCGAGAGGCCCCACTCGCGGCCTCCGGGCACGAACCCGGACGCCAGGCCGTCGGCGACGAGCGTCGCGGCCAGGAGGAGTGTCGTGACCGCGATGAGCCAGGCGGAGCGCACCGGGAGCGCGCCCACGGCCGGACGAGCGGGCTCCTGCGGCTGGGTTTGGGCCTCGCCGGACGATCCGCTGAGCGCGAAGAGCTGGTCGACGTCGGACCCCTCCATCGAGTGGCCGAGACGCCACACCCGCACGGCGGAGACGAGGATGACGAGCTCGACCAGGGCTGTGGCGAGGTGGACCCCGATCGACGGCGCGGTCTTCGCGCCGAACAGGAACGCGCTGGCGGGCCGTTCGAAGACGAAGAAGAGCGAGAGACCCATGCGGAGCGCGAGGCTGCGCTCGCTGCCGCGCGCGACGAGGATCGCGACGATCGTGTTGAGGATCGCGAAGATGTACGACGCCGACGCGATGTCGCTGATGTCCCACGCCGCGCCGCCGGGATAGACCCCATCGAGGATGCCCGCAGTGACGAAGAGGACGGACGCGAGCAGCATCAAGAGCACGACAGGACGAAGCGCTCCGGCCACCGAACCTCCCTACCTACTCACGCACGCGGGAGCGAATGGTAAACGCTCTCCAGTGCCGCGATGGTCTCAGGCGGAACGAAAGTTCCACCGAGATCGCTGCCGTGCTCGCCGCGGCCGTGGAAATCCGAACCGCCCGTCGGTATCAGGCTGTGATCTTTCGCGAGACGCAGGCACCGCGCGGTGAAATCGGGCGTGTGTGACCCGTAGTAGGTCTCGATCCCACGCAGGCCGGCGGCGACGAGGCCCGGGAGGAGCTCATCGAGGCGGAGCGCGGTGAACGGATGCGCGAGCGACGAGACGCCGCCGTGCTCGCGCACCAGACGCACCGCTTCGAATGGGTCCAGGCCCACGCGCGAGACGTACGCCGGCGCGTCCTTCGCGATGAGCGTGTCGAACGCCGCGTCGTACGTCGGCACGAAGCCGCCTTCGAACAGCGCCTGCGCGATGTGCGGTCTTCCCAGGGATCCGCCCTGCGCGATCTCGCGCACGCGTTCGATCGAGATCGGGTAGCCGAGCTCGTTCAGCTTCTCGACCATCAGATCGGCACGCCGTCCGCGGTTGTCGCGCAGCCACTTCATCTTCGCCTCGAAGGCCTCGTCGGCGGG
>DASQIF010000202.1:0-4351 GCA_035631715.1 Candidatus Acidiferrales bacterium | reverse complement strand
CGCGGCCCACTCCTGCGCCTTGGCCTGCAGCTCCGCCGCGGGCACGACGTCGTCGACGATGCCGTACTCCTTGGCCTTCGCCGGCTGCACCGACAGCCCACGCAGCATCAGGTCGAGCGCGCGCTGGCGGCCGATGAGCCGCGGGAGCCGCTGCGTGCCGCCCGTGCCCGGGAGGACGCCGAGCGTGACTTCGGGCAGGCCGATGTTGTACGTCCCCTCGGCCGCGATCCGCGCATCACAACAGAGCGCGATCTCGAGGCCGCCGCCGAGGCAGTGACCGTTGATCGCGGCAACGACCACCTTCGGGGTGCGCTCGAACTTGGACATGACCTCGTTCGCGTGGATGACGAACGCGAACTGGAACTCCGCGTCCGTGCTCGCGAACATCTTCACGTCGGCGCCGGCGGAGAAGAACTTCTCCGATGCGCTTCGCACGACGATCGCCCGGGCGCCGCTGTCGAAGCGCGCCTCATCGATCGCCGCGGAGAGATCGTCGAGGAAACCCTTGTCGTACGAGTTGGCCGGTGGGCGGTCCAGGATGATGTGCCCGACGTACTCCTGCTTCTCGTAGCGCACTCCAGCCATGGCGCACCTCCAGACGAGTCGGGCCATACGCTAGCCGCCCGCTCGCACGTTCGCCCAAGCGAACTCCAGCGCGAATTCATATCCTGAATGCAATCCCGGGGAGGTCTCCAGATGGCACAGATGCTCTTGAACGGCGAGCTGGTGGGCTCGCAGAGCGGCAAGACGATCCAGGTCCGCAATCCCGCGAACGGCGAGGTGGTCGGCGAGATCCCGCGCGGCACGACGGCCGACGTCGACGCCGCGGTGACCGCGGCCGCGAAGGCCTTCCCGGTGTGGGCGGCGACGCCGCCGAGCAAGCGCGCCGCGATGATGCACGAGGCCGCGCGCAAGATGCGCGAGGTCATCGACGAGGTGGCGAAGCTCCTCTCGCTGGAGCAGGGCAAGCCCTTCGCGCACGCGAAGATCGAGGCCACGCGCGTCGCCGAGAACCTCGAGTACTTCGCCGGCCTCGCGGACAAGCTGCGCGGCGATTACATCCCGCTCGACGACCCGTCGAAGTTCGGCATCACCATCCGCCGCCCGGTGGGCGTCGTGGCGGCGATCACGCCGTGGAACTTCCCGCTCACGCTCTTCGCGAACAAGCTCTGCCCCGCCCTCGCGACCGGCTGCACCATCGTCCTGAAGCCCGCATCGACGACGCCGCTCGCGACGCAGCGCGCCATCGAGGCGATCAACTCGGCCGGGTTCCCGCCGGGCGTCATCAACACGCTGCACGGCTCCGGCGCCGAGGTCGGCGACGCGCTCGTCTCGCACCCGCGGGTCAACAAGATCGCCTTCACCGGCCAGACCGAGACCGGCAAGCGGATCATGGGCCTCGCGTCGAAGAACGTGACGAGAGTGACGCTCGAGCTCGGCGGCAGCGACGCGATGATCGTCGCCGACGACGCCGACATCCGGCGCGCCACGGCCGCCGCGGCCATCGGACGGTTCTTCAACTCCGGCCAGGCCTGCCTCGCGGTGAAGCGCATCTTCCTCTTCGACAAGATCGCCGAGGAATTCATGACGAAGTTCACCGAGCGCGCCCAGAAGGAATGGAAGCTCGGCGACGCGTTCGCCGCCGACACGAAGATGGGTCCGTTGCACACCGAGCAGCAGCGCGCCGAGGTCGAGTCGCAGGTCGCCGACGCGGTGAAGCGCGGCGCGACGGTGCTCGCCGGCGGCAAGCGGCCCGACGGCGCCGAGTACGCGAAGGGCTGGTTCTACCCCGCGACGGTGCTGAAGGACGTGCCCGAGGACTCGCGCATGGCGACCGAGGAGGTGTTCGGTCCGGCGGTGCCGCTGTTCATCGTCAAGGATCTCGACGAGGCGATCGCGAAAGCGAACGCGTCGGTGTACGGCTTGGGTTCGTCGATCTTCACGCGCAGCATGGCGAACGCGCGCAAGGCCGCGGAGCAGCTCGACGCCGGCTACACCTGGGTGAACGACATCCAGGTCGCGTACGATCAGCTGCCGTTCGGTGGCGCGAAGCAGTCCGGGTTCGGCAAGGAACACGGCATCGAGGCGGTCGAGAGCTACACCGAGAAGAAGTCCGTCGTGCTCGGGAGCGCCTGATGGACGCGCAGCAGCTCATCCTCGACGCGCGGGGGCTCGGGCTCTTCAAGCCGCACGCGCCCTTCGAGGTCCACTGCGAGAACTGTCACGCGCGCCTCGACGGTCGTGGCGACTGCGCCACCTGCGGTCTCATCGGTCGCAGCGAGGACGAGATCGCCAAGCGCGCGCAGCTCGACCCGGCCGCGACGTCGAAGCTGCTGTCCTCGGCCATCGATCGCCGCAAGGCGTATCGACCGGCCGGACGGGAGAAGTCGCAAGAGCGGTAACAAGGGAGGCGGACCGATCGGGAGGGACCGGCCCGCCTCATTGCACGCGATCGGAAGCGTGCCCTCGCTCGGCCGAGAGCCTCAAGTCAATCTTTGGTAAATGCGAAGCGGTAGCCGACCCCGCGGACGGTCTCGATGAGCTTCGGGCTCGCCGGCTCGACCTCCAGCTTGTCGCGCAGCCGTCCGACGTAGACCTTCAGATAGTGGCCTTCGGTCCGGTACTCCGGACCCCACACCTTCGTGAGGAGCGCCTCGTGCGCCACGGCCTCGCCCGGGTGCGACGCCAGCTCCACCAGCAGGTTGAACTCGATGGGCGTGAGACGTATCTCTTCCGCTCCGCGAGAGACCTTCCGCGCCGCCAGATCGATGCGGATATCGCCGCGCTCGATCGTGCCGGGCCGCTGGACGGGCGGGGCCGTGCGCCGCACGACCGCCTGGATGCGCGCGACGAGCTCGCGCGGGCTGAAGGGTTTCACCATGTAATCGTCCGCGCCCAGCTCGAGACCGCGGATCTTGTCGTGCTCGAGGCCGCGCGCGGTGAGCACGATCACCGGAACGGCGGACTCGCGTCGCAGCTCCTCGAGCACGGAGAAGCCGTCGCGCATCGGCATCATGAGGTCGAGGACGACGATGTCGGGCGCGATCCTTCGCGCGAGCTCGAGGGCCTCGTCGCCGTCGCCCGCCTCCGAGACCTCGATGTCGGTCCGCGCGTACCCCAGCGCCGAGGCCACGAGGGCGCGCACGTCCGGCTCGTCGTCCACCACCAAGACTTTCATTCGAAGCCCACCGGGACCGACAGGACGAAGCTCGCGCCGCCGCCCTCGGCGTCCTCGTAGCGCACCGTGCCGCCGTGCAGCTCCGCCAGCGAGCGCGCGATGGCGAGACCCAGCCCCGCGCCCGCGACCGCGGCGCTGCGGCGGCCGCGCGAGAACTTTTCGAAGATCCGATCACGCTCGTCCGGCGCAACGCCTGGGCCGTCGTCGGTCACGCGCACCGTGAAGGTGCCGGCCTCGCGCAGGGTCTGCACGACGATCGGGGAGCGCTCCGGCCCGTACTTGATCGCGTTCGCGATGAGGTTGCCGATGGCGCGCCGCAGCCGGCCGACGTCGGCCAGGATGGTGATGTGCTCGTCGCGGCAGCGCACCTGGATCGACTGACCGCGAAGGTCCGCGACGCTGCGCTGGTCGTCGACGACCTCACGCACCAGGGCGCAGGCGTCGATCTCAACGCGATCGAGCGCGACGCTGCCGTGCTCGATGCGCGCCATCTCGAGCAGATCCTCGGAGAACTCCTCGAGACGCTTGACGTTGCGGTCCGCGCGCTCCGCGAGGCCGCGCTGTTCCGTGCGCAGCGGCCCGGGCCGTTCGGATAGGAGGAGCTCGAGGGCGCCGCGCACGACGGTGATCGGGCTGCGGAAGTCATGTGACATCTCCGCGAGGAAGTCGCTCTTCATGCGATCGAGGTGGCGGAGCGCCTCGGTCTCGGCGCGTTGATTCTCGAAGGCCTCGCGCTGCGCGCGAAGCGTCGCGAGCTCCCGGAGCAGGGCGATCATCAGGAAGCCCGAGATGACGTAGATGCAGACCGTGAACACGAGGCGCTGCGGCTCGGTGGCGTAGCCATACACGCGCTCGCGATACAGCGCCGACAGGACGTACGTCGCGGCCATCGCGACCGTCGCCGCGACCGCGCCGGCCGTCGCGAAGCGGAAGCCGCCGGCGATGACCACGAGGAACCCCACGATGTACGTCGTCCAGTTCGGGTCGTACGAGAACAGGAAGATCGCGTACGCGATGAGCCCGAGGTCGATGGCGAAGATGAGTCGCGCCGAGCCCTCCGGCTGGCGGCGGAAGCGGCCCGACCGCACCAGATAGCTCACGAACACGAACTGCGCGATGAGCAACGTGCCGAAGAGCACGACGTGCGCGAAGCCGATGTTCGGGAAGAACGGC
>DASQIF010000201.1:0-7047 GCA_035631715.1 Candidatus Acidiferrales bacterium | reverse complement strand
CGGCAGGCCCGGCAGGTCATCGGACCAGATGCGCTGCAGCTCGCTGTAGAGGAGGCGCTGTTCGTCTCGCCCGCTTGCCCGTCGCGCCGCCGCGGCGAGGACGTCGAACCACGGGTCCCCAAGTGACGTCCACCGCTCGGTCGCGCGCATCGGATCGCTCGCGTCCTCCGGGAGAAGCGCGAGGTCGAATTCGCCTTTGGCGACCGTGGCCTCGAGCTCGGCCGGCGGATGCGCGCGCACCTCGACCGCGATGCCCACCGCCGCGAGGTCGCCGGCGATCCGTCTCGCCGCCTCGAGCCGCGGGCTCGAGCCGCTCGCGACCTGCAGCGTGACGGTCATGCGCGCGCCGCCGCGCTCGAGGATCCCGTACGCGCCCTTGGTGAAGCCGGCGTCGATCAACAGCTGGCGCGCGGCATCGCGATCCGGACGCGTCGCGGCGCCGTTCTCGGCGGAGGCCCACAGCGGCGGCACGAGATAGGTGGGGGGCACGCGCGCGCGGCCGGCGAAGATGTCGTCGACAAGTCCCTGCCGATCGACCGTGAGCTCCACCGCGCGACGCACCGCGTGATCCGCGAAGAGCCCGCGCGTGCCGAAGCGCAGCATCTCGAGCGACTCGGACGCGGTGTAGAAGACGTCGACGTGGTTCTGATCGCCGAAACGGTCGAGCGTGCGCGCGAGATCGGCCTCGAGATCGGGCGACGGCGCGACGTCGACGTCGCCGCGTCGCAACGCGTCGAGCACGGCGTCGCGATCGTGGAAGAAGCGCACCTCGATGCGACCGAGCGCCGGCGCGCCGCCGACGTGATCTTTGAACGCGGCGAGCGTGACGCCGTATCCCGCGACCCACGCCGCGACGCTGAACGCGCCAGCGTGGACCGGCTCGCGCTCGTACGCCGCGCGCTTCGCGGCGTCGGCGCCCGCGAGGATGTGCCGCGGCAGCACGCGCGGCGCGAGCGCATATGCGTCCCAGCGCTCGTCGGCGCGATACGTCACACGTACGAAGTGGTCGTCGACGACGTCGACCGCGTCGATCCGGTCGGCGAGCCATCGCGTGACCGATCCGGGGGCGGCGGCGACGTCCTGGTCGTGCGCGAACCGCACGTCGTCCGCGGTGATCGGCTCGCCGTCCTGCCAGCGCAGCCCGTCGCGCAGCCGGAACGTCGCGACGAGGTGCGTCGTGTTCGCCTCGTCGCTGACGATGCGCAGCTCGCCGTTCTCGACCGTGGGCACGTTCACCGCGAGACGCGCGACGAGCTCGTCGCGCGAGTCGAGACCCACGAGAGGCTCGGTCACCGCCGCGGCGATGAAGCGCGCGCCCGGGTCGTCGGCGAAGACCGAGGCGGGCTCGCCGACGAGACCCACGACGACGTCCTTGCGCTCCGGGGGCGGCGATGCGCAGGCGGACAGGACGGACGACAGGAAGAGGAGGGCGCGCAGCGCGCGAGGCACGAGCTTCGGGCTAGCGGGCCAGTCCGGCGCGCTCGTTCGTGACCGGTGCGATGTCGTCCGCACCGCTCACCAGGGACACGCTCGCGTCGACGAGGTCGGCGGGAGCGGCGTAGCGGCCGATGCGGATCCAGCGAAAGAAGTTCTGGTCGTCGAACGCGGCGATGGTGTGGGTCGTCGTGCCGGTCGACGTCTCCTCGACGATCGACGAGCGCGGCTCGACCGAGGTGGAGCCGATGAAAGCGAAGGCGGTGACCGCGGCGGCGAGGGCGATCTCGGTGAAGCGCGCCGTGATGCGCGTCACACGAAGCGCGCGCGACGTGGGCTCGGGCGTGCGGAGCGCCAGGCGCACGCGCGCCGGCGAGAGGGACACGGTGCGGGCGCGCAGCGGCGCGTAGGCGCGGTCGACCGCGATCGACGCGTCCCAGAGCTCCCGCGGCAGGTCCACCGGCATCCTCTTGCTCACTCCTCGCTCCGCACCGGCTCGATGACCGGGACAGGGGTTCGTCCACGTGTAGCGCTGAGGATGGCGCGCGGTTCGAAGCCGAGCTCCGGATGTGCCGCAAGATGCGCTCGCAGGCGCTGCAGCGCGTAGTGGAGGCGGGACTTGACGGTGCCGACCGGGCAGTCCACGACGAGCGCGATCTCCGCCAGGTTGAGACCGTTCAGGTAATGGAGCACGACGACGGTCCGATGCTTCGGCCCGAGCGTGTCCACGGCCGCGAGCACGACGCGCCGCAGCTCGGCGAGCTCGGCGAGGTTGGACGGGGATCGCTCGCCGCTCTCGACGACCTCTTCGGTCGCGTCCTCGAGCGCGCTGAGGATGACGTTCTTCCGCGGGCGCCGGTTGTACGAGAGGTTGACCGCGACGCGGTAGAGCCACGGACGGAGCGAGCCCTCGGGCTCGAGGCGCGCGAGCGCGCGGTGCGCGCGCGCGAACGTGTCGACGACGATCTCCTCGGCCGCGGAGGGGTCCTTCGTGATCGCGAAGCCGAGACGGAAGATCCCGTCCTTGTACCGATAGAAGAGCGCGTCGAACGCGAGCATGTCGCCGTCGCGCGCCGCGTAGACGAGCTCGCGGTCGCTCCGCGCGTCCTCGACCGCCGCCTTCTTCGCGGCCTTCGGTGTCGCCATCACTCCTCCGGCAGGTACCGGCGGATCGTCCGCAGCGTGCGCTCGGGCGAGAGCGCCGCGCGCTCGACGAAGGCGCCGGTCTGCGGCGCGTGGAGGAACTCGCGCTCGGCGGTGGCAAGCGCGACGTGCGTCACGCGCTCGTCACCGAAGAAGAGGAGGTCACCGGCACGCGGGGCCGCACTCACTGGTCGGCCTTCCATGGCCTGCTGATCGGCATCGCGATCGAGCGCCACTCCGTTCAGACGGTACACCAGCTGTGTAAAACCTGAGCAATCAAGGCCATCGACGGTCGTCCCGCCCCAGAGATACGGGATGCCGAGGAAACACTCCGCGGTGCGCAGCAGATCGCCCGGGCGCGGGAAGCGATTGGGGAGCTGCGCGATGTCGACGGTGTCGCGGAACGCCAGCCACCCGTCGGCCGACACCCGCAGCCAATCGCCGCTGCGTTCCTGGATCGCGAGCGGCGACGCGACGGGGAGCCGATCGATGATCGGCGCGGCGTCGGTCGGCGCACTGCGCACGTCGGCCGCGACGACGCTCACGATGCGACGGTCGACGGGCCCGACCTCGTCGAGATGCTCCTCGTGGCACCAGCCGAAGTAGTGGTCCGGCCCCTGGACGTAGAACCACTCGTCCTCATGCGAGAGGAGCGTGAAGCGCTCGCCGTAGTGCGCCTGATCGACGCGCTCGGATCCGTCGTCCGGCTCGGCGCGCAGATCGGTGAACCCGCGATTCACCACGGCCTGCGGCGGCCGCACCATCGCGACCTGGAGACGCACCCCGGCCAGGCTCACGAGCGGTGCCTCAGCACCGGCCTCCGCGCGGCGCCGACCTCGTCGAGTCGTCGCAGCGGCGCTTTCAAGGGCGCCTCGTGCACCGCCGCGGGGTCGGTCACGATCTTGTCGGCGATGCGGATGAGCGCGGCCGCGAACGCGTCGAGCGTCTCCTTCGGCTCGGTCTCGGTCGGCTCGATCATGAGCGCCTCCGGGACGATGAGCGGGAAGTACACCGTCGGCGAGTGGAAGCCTTCGTCGAGGAGCGCCTTCGAGATGTCGAGCGCGGACGAGCCCTGCTTCTTCTGCCGCGAGCCCGACAGCACGAACTCGTGCATCGGCGGACGGTCGTACGCGACCTCGAACCGGTCACGCAGGAGCGCGAGCAGGTAGTTCGCGGCGAGGATGGCGTCGTGGCCGGTCTCGACCATCCCGTCGCCGCCGAGCGTCTTCATATAGGTGTATGCGCGGACCAGCACGCCGAAATTCCCGAGGCGCTGCTTGATCGTGCCGATCGAGTCGCCGATCGACTCCGGCTCGCGGTCCTCCCGCGCCGTGTCGTAGTGGTACGTCCCGTCCGACTCGCGCACGATCCACGGCTTCGGCAGGAACGGGCGGAGGTGCTTCTTCACGCACAGCGGACCCGCCCCCGGGCCCCCCGCGCCGTGCGGCGTCGAGAACGTCTTGTGGACGTTGATGTGCACGCAGTCGAAGCCGAGGTCGCCCGGACGTGCGATGCCGAGCAGCGCGTTCATGTTCGCGCCGTCGCCGTACACCAGGCCGCCGACGGCATGCACCGCCTCGCACACCTCACGCACACGCTCCTCGAAGAGACCGAGCGTGTTCGGGTTCGTGAGCATGAAGCCGGCGACGTCCGGCCCGAGCGCTCCCTTGAGCGCGGCGAGGTCGACGTTGCCGCGCGCGTCGCTCTTCACTGTCGTGACCTCGTACCCGCACATCGCCGCGGACGCGGGGTTGGTGCCGTGCGCGCTGTCCGGGACGATGATGCGGCGGCGGGTCGCGGCGTCGCCGCGCTTCGCGTGATAAGCCTTGAACATCAAGAGCGCCGTGAATTCGGACTGCGCGCCCGCCTGCGGCTGCAGCGTCACGAAGTCCATGCCGGTGATCTTCGCGAGCATCTGCTCGAGCTCGTACGCGAGGGCGAGGACGCCCTGCGTGGTGCGGTACGACTGGCGGGGATGCAGATCGGCGAAGAGCGATGCGGCGCGGTCGTTGATCTTCGGGTTGTACTTCATCGTGCACGAGCCGAGCGGATACATCCCGCCGTCGACGGAGTAGTTCAGCTGCGCGAGGTGCGTGTAATGACGCACGACCTGCGGCTCGGTGAGCTCGGGGAGTCGCAGCGGCGCGGTGCGCCGGAGCGCCGCAGGGATCTCGGCCGGCGCCGCCGCCGGCGTGACGTGCCGTCCGTTCCGCCCGGGCCGCGCCAGCTCGAACAGCAGCGGCTCGAGCGCGGGCCCGTGGGTGTCGGCGCCCGAGTCGGGGATGACCTGCGTTCGAAGCATCGTCATCGTGCGCCCACCGCCTGCCGCGAGCCGGTGATCTCCGTGACCGCGTCGACGAGGGCATCGGCATCGGACTCGCTCGTGAGCTCGGTGCACTGCAGGATTACGGCGTCCCGCCCGCGGCGCTTCCCATCGACGTAGTGCGACGCGGTGGCCTCGACCTGGATGTCGCGCTCGAGGAGCGCGGTGCGCAGGTCCCAGCCACCCATCTCGCAGTCGAGCGTGAAGCGGTCGAAGAACGGACCGCCGGTCGCGACCGCGCATCCCGGGACGGCCGCGAGGCGCTTCGCGAGCGCGTGCGCGCGCGCGACGCCCGCGCTGGCCGCGGCGCGCAGCCCCTCCGGTCCGAGGAGCGACAGGTAGATCGCGGCGTGGATCGCGGCGAGCGCCTCGTTCGTGCAGATGTTGCTCGTCGCCTTCTCGCGGCGGATGTGCTGCTCGCGCGTCTGCAGCGTGTTGACGAAGCCGCGCGTCCCGTTCGCGTCCACGGTCTGTCCCGCGATGCGGCCGGGCATCTGTCGCACGAGCGCGTCGCGGCACGCGAAGATGCCGAGATGCGGACCGCCGTACGCCATCGGGATGCCGAGCGGCTGGCCCTCGCCGACGGCGATATCCGCGCCGAGCGCTCCGGGCGGCTCGAGCAGCGCGCAGGCGTGTGGCTCCGTGACGTGCACGAGGAGCGCGCCCGCGGCGTGCGCGGCCTCGCCGATCGGCCGCACATCGACGAGCGTGCCGAAGGCGTCGGGGCTCTGGACGACGAGGCACGCGGCGCCCGCGGCGTTCGCCGCGAGCTCGGCGGTCGGCACCTCGACGATGTCCAGCTCCGCCCCGCGCGCGTACGTGCGCACCGTGCGCCGGTAGGTGAAGTCGGCCTCCGTCGCGAGGACGACCTTCTTGCGTCCGGTGACGCGCACCGCCATGAGCGCGGCCTCGGCCGTCGCGGAGCTGCCGTCGTACATCGAGGAGTTCACGACATCCATCGCGAGGAGCTCCGCCATGAGCGACTGGTATTCGTAGACCGCCTGCAGCGTGCCTTGGCTCACCTCGGGCTGGTACGGGGTGTACGCGGTGAGGAATTCGCCGCGCAGCGCGAGGACCGGCAGCGCCGCCGGAATGTACCGCCGCTGGATCGCGCCGCCGATGAAGAACGGCCCGCTCCCGGCGTTCTTGTTCATGCGCGCGAGGCGCTCGAGATGCTCCTGCACCTCCATCTCGGGGAGGCCCGGCGCGATGTCGAGCTTCGGGTGCCGCGCGTCCTTCGGGATCGCGCCGAGGAGATCGTCGACACTCTTCACGCCGACGCGCGCGAGCATCGCGCGCCGGTCTTCTTCGGTATGCGGCGAGTACGGGTTCCGGTTGCTCACGCTGCCCTAGTCGCCGCCCGACCCGGCGGTCTCGCCGATGTGCGCGCGGTAATCGTCGGCCGACAGCAGCTTCTGCAGCTCGCCCTTGTCCGCGAGCTTCACGCGCAGCATCCAGCCTTCGCTGTACGGAGCGATGTTCACGAGCTCGGGCTTCTCGATCACCTTGACGTTCCGTTCGACGACCTCGCCTGAGATCGGGCTGTAGATGTCGGAGGCGGCCTTCACCGATTCGACCACGCCCAGGCTCGCGAACTGGCGCACGGTCGCGCCCTTCTCGGGGAGCTCGACGAAGACGACGTCACCGAGCTGCTCCTGCGCGAAGTGCGTGATCCCGATGGTCGCGGTGTCGCCGTCGAGACGCACCCATTCGTGCTCCTTCGAGTAGCGCAGGTCCTGCGGAACGGTCATTCCCCACCCCTTCTATAGAACGGCGTCTTCACTACCGTAGCCGGAACGTCCTTGTCGCGGATGCGGACGTCGACGCGCGATCCCACCTTCGACAGCGCCGTCGGGAGGTACGCGAGCGCGATGTTCTTCCCCACCGTCGGGCCGAACGTGCCGCTCGTGACGCGACCGACCTCCACACCACCGCTGGTCACCGGCATGCCGTGACGCGCGACGCCGCCATCGATCACGAGGCCGGCGATGCGCCGCGGGGGCCCAGCCTCTTTCGCCTTGGCGATGACGTCGCGGCCGACGAAATCCTTGTCGAGCTTGCAGGTCCAGGCGAGGCCCGCCTCGATCGGCCCGGTGGTCTCGTCGATCTCGTTGCCGTAGAGCGAGTAGCGCGACTCGAGGCGCAGC
>DASQIF010000200.1:0-8117 GCA_035631715.1 Candidatus Acidiferrales bacterium | reverse complement strand
CTCGGCTTCCTCTCGAACGACGACGACCGTGACCTGCTCGTGAATCACTCCGATGTCGTCGCGACCGCGCTGGTGAATGGGATCTTCAAGTTCCTCGACGACAATCCGCGGTCGAAGATCTTCGGCGACGATCTGCTGATCGCCCAGCAGCCGCTCCGTCCCGGCGTCACCGCTACCCCGACGACGCCACCGTGATCTAAGATGGCGCGGCACCGCAAGGTGACATCGATGAGAAGGAGGCCGGCCATGAACGAGCAGACCACACGCGGCGCCGGCCTCCGCTAAGCGCCGGTAGCACCAGTCCCCGCATAGCCGCGCGCGTCTGCCCGTCTCATGCCGACTTCCGCGGAGACACATGCGCGAACGTTGGCGTCCACGCGCCGATCAGGGTGAGCGTGAGCTCTTCCCTCCCGACTGGTTGGTCACGGTCGACTACACCGACACGCCGCTCGGCGCCCTGAAGTCAGGGAAGGAGAGCGAGGTGCACCTCGTCGCGCGCAGCGCGCACGGCCGTACGTCGCTGCTCGCCGAGAAGCGCTTCAAGGCATTGGATCGACGGCTCTTCCGGGACACCTACCTGTACGCCGGCGGCTGGGGCGAAGGAGGCCGCCACGAGTCGCGCGCCATGAAGAAGAACACGCGCTTCGGTCAGGAGCACCGCCATCGCCGCTGGATCGCCAACGAGTGGACGAACCTCCTGCACCTCTACGCCGCCGGCGTGACCGTGCCGCCGCCGGTCGAGCTGCTCGAGGACGGGTACCTCATGGCGTTCATCGGGGACGGCATGACGGCCGCGCCTCGTCTCGAGGCTGTCGATTTGGATCGGCCGACGGCCGCGCGCGTGTGGGATGAGCTCGTGGAGGAGATCGCGCTCATGCTTGCGGCCGAGCGCGTGCACGGCGACCTCTCTGCCTACAACGTGCTGTGGTGGCGCGAGCGCGCGGTCCTCATCGACTTCTCGCAGACCGTCGAGATCGTCACGCATCCGGCCGCGCGCGAGCTGCTCGTGCGCGACATCACCTCCCTCGCGACGTATTTCCGCAGGCGCGGCGTCGCGACCGACATCGCTGCAGTGCTCGCGCGCGTCGGTGCGGACGAGCGGCTCTTCACGCATCAAGCGCTGCGTACGCCGCCGCGACGCGCCTAGAGCCGCGCGGGTAGAGTGACGGCGATGCCGGCGAAGAAGACGACCGTGAAGAAGACGACCAAGACGACTCGCAAGCGGCGCGGTCCGGCCGAGCCGCGCGGCCCCGAGGCGCGCGAGAGCGGCCTCGCGCTCGACGACGCCGGGATCAAGGACCTCGTCGAACGCATCGAGCACGCGAAGGGCTCGGTGCTCGCGGCCTATCGCGATCCGTACGCCTCGACGCCGCTGGTCCTCGCGTCGCTTCCCGTCGGCGCGATCGAGCCCACGCCGTTCCAGCGCGATCTGTCGCGCACGCACGCCGAACGCCTCGCCGGCGCGATCGCGGCGTCCGGCGCGTTCCTCGACCCGATCATCGCGTACGCGTCGAAGGACGCCTTCCTCTCACCGAACGGCCGTCACCGCATCGCGGCGGCCCGCGCGCTCGGACAGCGCGCCATCACCGTCCTCGCGACATGCGACCCGGCGCTCGCGTATCGCATCCTCGCGCTGAACACGGAGAAGGCACACAACCTCCGCGACCGCAGCCTCGAGGTCATTCGGATGGCCCGTTCACTGGCGAAGGAGCAGCCTCGCGCGAAGGAGAGCGATCACGCCACCGCGTTCGACTCCGCCCCGTTCCTCACACTGGGCTGCTGCTATGAGAAACGCGACCGCTTCAGCGGCTCGTCGTACCAATCGATGTTGCGGCGCGTCGACCTCTTCCAGGAGAAGGCCCTGCCGGCGGCGCTGCGCCAGCGCGAGCAGTGGGCGGTGCGTCTCCTCGACATCGACGACCGTGTGACCGCTCATGTGAAGGCACTGCAGGAGATGGGCATGAAGAGCCCGTACCTGCGTCAGGTCGTCGTGGCGCGCTGCAACCCGGTCCGCTGGATCCCGCAGAAGAAGGGCGCGCCTCCACCGATGACGATGGCCGAGACGCTCACCCGGATGACGGCGGCCGTACGCAAGTTCGAGCCGAAGAAGGTCCGCCCGCAGGATCTCGCGCTCGCCGCGGCGTTCAGCGGCGGCGGGGACGAAGCCGCCTCCTAGTTCTTCCTCTCGTCGGCTGAGAACTTCTCGACGCACTGGATGAGCTCGTCGAGGCTGAACGGCTTCGCGAGATGGCCCGCCGCACCGATCTCATCAGCCCACCGACGGGCGCTCTCGGCCGCGGTCATGACGATGATCGGCACGCGCGAGCCCGCTTCGTGGAGCGCGCGCGCGACCGCCCAGCCGTCCATCACCGGCATGCGCATGTCGAGGAGCACGAGCGTCGGGTGCCAGCTGCGCACGAGCGCGAGCGCTTCCTTTCCGCCGCCCGCCGCCATGACGAGGTACCCCTCGCCGCTGAGGATCGCGGTCACGGTGTCGAGGATTGAGCTGTCGTCGTCGACGACCAGCACTCGTGAGTGCGCCCGTTCGCCTCCCTTGCCCATCGTTACGTTGCTGTCGCCCGATTGCGTGCCACCGTCGCCATGCCCCGCCCAAAACTCCAGCATCAGTTGAGTCTCCTTCCGTCTTGTAGCGGGAGTGCGACGTGGAACGTCGATCCCTTCCCGATCTCGCTCTCTGCCCAGATGCGTCCGCCGTGCTCTTCCACGATTCCGCGACAGATATACAGCCCCAGGCCCATTCCATGGAAACGGCGGTCGTCGACGTTCGACGCCCGCGAGAAGCGCTCGAAGATCTTCGGCAGGTCCGTCGGCGGGATGCCGATGCCGTGGTCGCGCACGCTAACGCGCGCCTCGCCATCCTGCTGCCACACCGTGACCTGCACCGGTGTCGCCTCGGGGCTGTACTTCTTCGCGTTCTCGACGAGGTTCTCCACGAGCTGCTCGATGCGCCGGCGGTCGTACACGCCGACCACCGCGCCGCGGACGTCCACGTCGGTCGCGTGCGCCGCGGGCTGCTGACGCGCGACGACCTCCGACACCAGGGTGCCGAGATCCACCGGCTCGCGCTCGGCGGTGAGGCGACCCTGCTCGAGACGTGCGGCATCGAGCAGATCGGTGACGAGCGCGGCGAGGCGTTTGCCTTCACGGACGATGCGCTGCAGGCCCTGGAGATCGGCCGGGCTCGACGGGTCGCGGAGCGCCTTGCGCTCGAGGAACTCAGCCTGCGCGACGACCGTCGTGAGCGGCGTCTTCAGGTCGTGGGCCGCAGCCGAAACGAAGTCCTCCTTGAGGCGCATCGCCTCCTCTTGGGCCTTCATGCGCGCGGCGTGGTCGATCAGTGCGCGGCTCTCGAGGATGACCGCCGCCTGATCCGCCAGGAGCTGCGCGAGCTCCATATCGCTCTGCGCGAAGATCGGTGGGCGCTCCGCGAAGAGCGAGAGCACACCGAGCCGCCGGCCGCCCGCGGTGATCGGCGTGGACATGACCGCGCCCGCCCGCGATCGCCGGTAGCTCTCCGCGTCGGCGGGATCCTCCTTCGACGGGTCAGTGGTGAACACGGTGCGCTGCAGCTCGAACGCGCGTCCCGCGATGAAGCGACCGGGCATGACCTCGACCGCCTCGCCGCCTTCGCGCCACATCCGGAGGACCTTGGTGTCCTCGTCCCACAGCGCCACACGCGCGTTCGAGCCGGTCGCCCCGGCCGCGCC
This sequence comes from Candidatus Acidiferrales bacterium, assembly GCA_035631715.1. GTDB lineage: Bacteria > Chloroflexota > Limnocylindria > P2-11E > P2-11E > CF-39. Next base: position 4,389 of record DASQIF010000200.1, on the reverse strand, counting down.
CCGCTCGAGCTCCCGAACGATGTCGAGCGTGTCCGGCAGCCGGGGAAGCTCCGCGGCTCGCGCGAGGAAGTTGCGCAGCTCCGGCGCCTGCCACGCGCGACGCAGGAACGATGGCGGCGCGAAGCCCAGGTAGAAGGCGACGCCCGACGCCAGACCCAGGATCTGACCGGTCGCCGTGAGGAACGTCTTGTCGGGTTCGGGCATGACACCGCCGATGCCGGACATGAGGATGTCGAGACCGAAGAGGATCGTACCGAGACTGATGCCCTGCATGCGTCGCCGGGTGACGCCCTCCGCCTTGCGCGAGGCCGCGATGAATGCGGCGCCGCAGTAGAAGAACAGGCCGGCGAGGTATGCGACGACCGCGAGGATGATCGGCGGGTCGACCGGCGGGGTGACGAGCGAGTCGTACGCGTACGCCGCGACGAGGATGATGAGGAAAAGCTCGGCACCTCGCTTCAACAGCACCGGAACGCGCGTGAAGTCGTCCACGAGACGCAGCAGCACGTAGGGGAGCGCAACGATGAGCGCGACGAGCACATCGGTGAACCACACCGGCGGCGTGACGCCGAGGAATCCCGAGATGCGCGACTCCGCGACGACGAACGCGAGGATGCCGAAGAAGAGCGACATGTCGATGTGCGCCGGTGTCGTGTGACGGAGCGTTCGGACGAACACGAGCAAGAAGATCAGGACGAAGATCGCCTGTGTGAGGCCATTGATGAGATCGAGCGCGGTCATCTGCTTTGGCGGCGAATTCTATGGGCGCACCTTCTTCGGTTCGATAGCGACCGACCGACCGAGCGACGCGCGTCCGGCCGCGCTGGCATCGCCCGTGCCTTGCGTATCGGCGTGGACTGGGACCTCGTGGACACCGCAAAGCTCGAGGGCATGCGCTGCCCCTCCTGCCACGGTGCGCTCGTCGGCGGCGTCATGCGTCAGGTCGAGTGGAGCACGCGGCGCTGCGTCGTGGTCGTCGTGTGTCCCGGCTGCGACGCCGAGTGCATGGCGATCCTCGAGACGCGTCTCCCGCGCCTCGCGACCGTTCCGCCGATCGACGTCGAGGACGTCCGGCGCGCGCACGATCTGCTCGACGCCCGCGACTGGAGGGTCACCGAGCTCTTCGCGGCCTAGCGCGAGCGGGCGGCCGGGTCCTAGATCGCCAGGCGCAACTGCGCCGCCGCGTCGCGCCGCGACGCGGCCTCGACCTTCCGCTCGAAGCCTTCCTCTTCGAACCCGTACGTCCGACGAATGCGCTTGACCCGCTCCTCGAGCGCCTCGACGTACCGGCGATCGGGATTCACGCGGTCTGCGAAGCGCGCGTTCGCCATCGGCAGCAGCACGGGGAACTCTTGGGCGAGGAACGCGAAGTAGTGCGGGCGCACGTCCGGATCGAGCTTGAGCGGCCGCGTGGAGAAGAACGCCGCGTCGTTCGCGCGCGCCGCGGCCGCGATCGCGTCGAGCGACGCCTCGCTGTCGGTGAGGTCGGGGAGGATCGGTGCGGCGAGCACGCCGGCAGCAAGTCCCGCGGCGCGCAGGCGCCGCACCGCCTCGAGCCTTGCGCGGGGCGGTGGGGCCTCGGGCTCCGCGCCGCGCGCGATCGCGGCGTCGACTGTGCCGATCGAGACGCAGATGCGGACATCGCCCCGGCGCGCGAGCTTCGTGTAAAGGTCGATATCGCGCACGACGAGCGTTCCCTTGGTGATCACCGTCAGCGGCAGCGGCGACTCGAGAAGCGCCTCGAGCGTGCGTCGCGTGAGCCGGTACCGCCCTTCGCACGGCTGATAGGGATCGGTGGCCGTCCCGAGGGCCACGAGCTCGCGCAGCCGCAGATGCCGCAGTTCGGCCCGGAGCACGTCGGCGAAGTTCATCTTCACGTCGACCTCGCGGTCGAAACCCGCTCCGGTATCGCGGCCGCGCAGCGCGTGGTACTGGCGCGCGTAGCAGTAGCCGCAGCTATGAGAACAGCCGACGTACGGATTGAGGCTCCACGTGAACGGCATGCCCTGCACGCGCGTCAGAGCGCTCTTGGTCGTGACCTCGCGATAGCGGACAGCGCCGCTCCCCATCCTCGTACTATAGAACAGACGTTCTAGACGGAGCCGGAGATGTGCACGCTCAGGGCACGGCCATCGCCGATGTTCCGGACCAGGTGCCGGAGGTGCTCGTCGGGCCGGAGCACGACGGGAACGCGGGGCACGAGGTCGGCGACGGACTCGTCGTCCCCGACCTGCTCGAGCGTGACCAGCGCGCCCGTCACCGGGACGAACACCGTCCAACCGTCGGTGTGCGGGTGCTTCCCGTCGCGCGCGCCGATCGGCCACACGATGACCCGCGTCTCGACGTCGCCCTCGACGGCGATCGGGATCTGGATCTCGCGCGCGAAGCGTTCCGGCGCGAGCGTGAGATAGCGGGGCAGGCAGCACGCGTCGAAGCCGCCGCTGTCGAGCAGCCGTGCCAGCGCGTCCGCCGCGAGCACGGCACGGTCCGTCGCGCCGGCGGAGGCCAGCTGTCGGGTCAGGAGCCCCAGAACGCAGCGATGGTCGGTCAGCGCCTCGATCGGGCGCTCCTCCATCGCTAACCCGAAGATGTGGTCTCCTGCTCTTCCTCTTCCTCCTCGCGATCCTCCGCGAGCGCGTTCTGCTCGGCCTCCTTGAGGTCGGCCATCTGGACGCCGAGCGCTCCGAGCTTCTCGTCACCGAGGAGCTTCTCCGCCTTCGGGAAGAGCTTGTCCTCCTCGTCCTTGATGTGGTGCTCGACGTTCTCCCTCATGACCGTGAACTTCGCCTTCCACTTGTCGTCGTCGGTCTCGACGTCCATCTCCGTCACGATCGCGTCGACGACGTGGTGCTCCTCGAACGCTTCGAGGACGTCCTCCTTGGCCTTCGGGAGCCTCTGGAGCGCCGGATAGAAGATCGCCTCCTCGATGCGCTCGTGGACCCCGAGCTCGTCCACCAGCTGCTCGAACATGCTGGACAGCTGGTCGGGGTCATCCTCCTCGGCCATCTTCTTCATCAGGTCCTTCACGAGTTCGTGGTCCTTCTTCAGCAACGTGATCGCATCCACCTCTGCCGGCATTTCATCCTCCTTTGCCGCTCGCAGGGCCTAAGAAGCAATGCCCGTGCCGAGTCGAGGCTGGCCGTGTGCGTGCAGCCGGGCGACGGGGAAGAATGGCTCCGCGTATGGCGAAGGCGGGCGTGCGGCGCACGGGCAAGCGTCAAGGCCTCGACGTCTACGGGTGCAAGCGCGACTTCAGCAAGACCGCCGAGCCGAAGCCGCGCCGTGTGGCCAAGCGCGGACCGTTGCGCTTCGTCATCCAGAAGCATCGGGCCAGCGCGCTCCACTACGACTTCCGTCTCGAGGCCGGCGGCGCGATGCGATCCTGGGCGGTGCCGAAGGGTCCGTCGCTCGACCCGAAGCAGCGCCGCCTCGCCATGGAGGTCGAGGACCATCCGCTCGAGTACGCGAACTTCGAGGGCATCATCCCCGAGGGCGAGTACGGCGGCGGGACGGTCATGATCTGGGACGAGGGCGTCTGGACGCCCATCGAGGACGTCGATCCCGTCCGCGCCCTCGACTCCGGCGAGATCCGGTTCCTGCTCTCCGGGAAGAAACTGCAGGGCAGCTGGACGCTCGTGCGCACCGGCGATCGCAAGTGGCTGCTCATGAAGCGGCGCGACGAGTACGCGAGCACCGACGACATCGAGGAGACGCAGCCGCGCTCCGTCCGCACGAAACGCCTGCTGGCGGACATCGCGCGCGACGAGGGCGGCGACGTCAAGAAGGCCGCGACCGGGGATCCGAAGACGCGCAGCGCGGCGAAGTGATCCGGCCGATGCTCGCGACGCTCTCGAAGGAGGTCGTCGCCGGTGCCGAGTGGGTCTTCGAGGAGAAATACGACGGCATCCGCGCGGTGGCCGAGCGCAAGGCGGACCGGGTGCGCATCTGGTCGCGGACGGGGCAGGACCTGACCGCCGGTTTCGCTCCGGTCGTCGGCGCGATCCTCGCGTTGCCGGATCGCGACCTCGTCCTCGACGGCGAGCTCGTTGTCTTCGACCGCTCCGGCGTCTCGCGCTTTCAGCTACTGCAGCGCCGCGGGGTGGATCCGCGGCTTCGCGTGACGTACGTGGTGTTCGACGTTCTCCGTTCGGAGGGCAAGGTCCTGCTGCGCCGTCCGCTCGAGGAGCGGCGCGCGCGCCTCGTCGTGCTGCTGCCGCAGAAGACCGGCCCGCTCATGCCGTCGCGACGGCTGCGCGCGGGCGGCGAGCGGGCGCTCGCGACCGCGCGCGAGAAGGGCTGGGAGGGCGTCATCGCGAAGGAGCGCGGCTCGGTCTACGAGCCCGGGATCCGCTCGCGGGCGTGGCGCAAGGTGAAGGTGCGCGGCGAGTC
>DASQIF010000199.1:0-7462 GCA_035631715.1 Candidatus Acidiferrales bacterium | reverse complement strand
GCGAGCGGTGTCGAGCCCCCGGGGGTCTCTGGGTGGGGGTATGCGATGGACGACGCGAAGCGCGAGGGTGCCGGCGAATGACGCCGATCATGCAGCGCCAGCTGCGCCACGACGTGTGGGCCACGGAACAGCTCGTTGCGAAGTGCCGCACGCTGAACGAAGACCAGCTCGACCTGAAGATCCACGGCACCTACGGGTCGGTGCGCGCGACGCTCGCGCACATCGTCGGGACGGACGAGAGCTACCTGGTCCGCGTCCTCGGATCTCGCCTGCACGACGCGCCCTTCCGGCCGGTCGAGGACGAGGTCGCGCTCGAGGAGATCGCGGCGCACCTCGCGCACGTGAACGAGGGCGTCGAGCGGTTGTTCGCGGGCGGCGAGGTCGACGGCGACCGCTTCATCACGGACACGCCGCTGCGCCGTCCCGAGCAGAAACGCTTCGAGATGTACGCATGGGTGCCACTCACGCAGTTCGTGCATCACGGCAACGACCACCGCGCGCAGATCGCGACGACGCTCTCCGCGCACGGCATCGAACCGCCGGACCTGCAGGTGTGGCCGCTCGCGATGGCGATGGGCGCGAGCCGGGAGGGGAGCTCATGAGGGTCCCGATCATCCTTCACGCGCTCCGGCACGATCTCTGGGCGACGGAGACGCTCATCGCGTTCTGCCGGACGCTCACGCCCGACCAGCTCGAACTCACCGCGCCCGGCACGTACGGCTCGGTCGCGGGCACGCTCTCGCACATCCTGCGCGGCGACGAGCGATACCTCGTCCGCCTCGGCGTCATGCCCGGGCCGATGCCGTCCAACGACGATGTCATCCCGTTCGATCAGCTCGGCGCGCACCTGGAGGCCGTGCGGGCGGCGGTCGAGGGGATCTTCCGCGCCGAGCAGTTCGACCCGGACAAGGTCGTCGTCGACGCCGCGCGCCGGCGACCGACCGATCCGCCGCTCGAGATCGAGTCGTGGACGATGCTGGTGCAGTTCGTCCATCACGGCAGCGACCACCGCGCGCACATCGGCACGATCCTCGGGTCGCACGGGGTCGCGGGGCCGAACCTGGACGTGTGGGCGTATGGCAATGCGACCGGAGCGATAAGGGCGAAGCGGTAAAGCGGAGCGGGCCGCCGCTTCGCTTGCGCGCTGTTCCTAGCGGCGGTGCGCCGCTTGGGGCGCGAACTCCTGAAGGGTCTCCTTCACCCGGGCGGGCTGGTCGACCCCGAGTGCGATGCGCGTGTTCGTCAACACGTAGGACGTGATGACGTTGACCTCTTGGTCGGCGAGGCCGCGGAGCACGTTCGCGAGGTAGCCCGGCTGGTCCTCAGCGCCGAACACCAGGACGTCCGTTTCGGTCGGGGTAAAGCCGGCCGATTCGAGCGCCTTGATCGTGCCCTTGGGATCGTCGGTCACGCAGTGGAACTTCCCTTCGATCTCGCTGAAGCCCTCGATGTTGACCTTCGCGTTGGCGATCGCGTTGACGGCCTTCGCGAGCTCACCGGGCTTGTTCTGCTTCAGCGCGATCCCGATGTCTTTCATGGTCGTGACGTTGTTCTGGTCTTTCACGCATACCTCCATGTGACGGGTATCGGCGGCCCGCTCCACGTAAGAGGATGCGCTCGGGCATGCGAGGAACGCGCAGTGTGCGCGGTTGCTCGACGCGGTGACGCGTTAGCGGAGGCGCGTTGCGGCAGGTGAGAGGTCGTGCAGGACGTCTCTTAACCGCTCGGGCTGATCGACGGTGATCGCCACGCGGGTCTTCGTGAGCGTGTACGAGTGAAGAACGTTGAGCTCCTCGGCCGAGATCCGCCGCAGGATGTTCGCGAGGGCGCCCGGACGGTCCTCCGTCTCGATGACCATGATCTCCGTCGAGGTGACGGTGAAGCCGACCATCTCGAGCGCCTTGCGCGCGTCGGCCGGATCGCTCGTAACGACATGGAAACGACCATCGATCTCGCAGTAGCCCTCGATGTTCACGTCCATGTTCGCGATGGCCGTGACCGCCTTGGCAAGCTCCCCGGGTCGATCGCTCTTGAGCTCCGCGGTGAGCTCGATCGTGGTGGTCGGACTGTTCACGTCCCGCCTCCGCTCCGCCGGATCGTGATCCGTCCCGCCCATCATCCCAGCGACCGCAAGCGGTCTCACCCGCCGCTAGGCGATCGCGGCGGCGGCCGTCTCCCGCAGGGCCGGGATGATCTTCTCGCCGTACAGGCGGAGCTGATCCTCCTCCTCGCCGTTCATGAGGTAGACGTTGAACTGGGAGACCCCGACCTTCGCCAGCTCGCGCAGCTTCTTGATGTGCGCCGTGCTGTCGCCGACGATGCAGAAACGCTCGACCGACTCATCGTCGACGAACTGCGCGTTCGATGACCCGACCTCGGCGTGATGCTGGTAGTCGTAGCCCTTGCGATCGCGCACAAACGCGGTGAGGTCCTTCGGCAGGCCCGACTCGCCGTACCGCTTCACGAGATCGACGACGTGATTCGACACGAGCGCCGGGAACCAGCGCGTGCGTTCCAGGGCGATCTCACGCGGCCCCACATATGCGGCCGCCGCGGCCTGGACGCGGATCTCCCGGGGATCCCGTCCCGCCTTCTTCGCGCCCTCGCGGATGAGGCCGATGCACCAGCCCACCAGGCTCGGATCGGCGAGCTGGATGATCGCGCCGTCGGCGACACGGGCCGTCACCTCGAGCGCTTTCGGGCCGTAGCCCGCGACCCACACCGGCAACTTGTGCTGCGGCGCCCACGTGAGCTGGATGGTCTTGTCCTCGTACTCGACCGGACGACCCTCCGCGAGCTCCTTGATGACGCGCGTCGCCTCCTCGAGCACCGCGAGGGTCGTCGGCGGCTTTCCGAGCACACGCCGCGCTGAATCGCCGCGCCCGATGCCCAGGTCGAAGCGACCGCCCGAGAGGAGCTGGAGCGTCGCGAGCGTGCTCGCCGTGACGGAGGGCTCGCGCGTCGCCGGGTTCGTCACGCACGTGCCCAGCCGCATGTTCTTCGTCGCCTGCGCCATCAGGGTGAGCGCGACGTACGGCTCCTTCCACAGCACGTGGCTGTCGAAGATCCAGCCGTAGGTGAAGCCGTTCTCCTCGGCAAGCGCCGCGAGCGACGCCGCGCGCGCGAGATCGACGTCCGGTTTCAGCGTGAAGCCGAATTCCATTAGCCCGGTCCGGCGTCGCTGTCGCTGTTCTCCAGATCGGCGGAATAGAACTTCGACTTGCCGCACGTCGGGCACGCGGGCGGCGGCTTCTCGCCGTGGACGATCGTGCCGCATGAGTCGCACCGGAAGTGATGATCGCCGCCCTTTCGCGGAACGACGGCCTTTCGCTGCATGAGCCCCTGGCGGATCGCGCCGAGCTCATTCGCGATGGCGAGCGACTCCATCGGGCGTCCGGTCTGATCGGTCTCGATGAGCTTGCGCATGAGATCGTCGAGGCGCTCGAGCGGGTCTTTCATGGGCGAACATTCTGCGCGCTCCACGTCACGGCGCGCTCGATGACGACGCGCACGACCGGCCGGCCGGCGAGGCCGCCGCTTGCGTACTGCGCGTACTTCGCGGCGAGCGCGCGCGCCGCCTCGTCGCGCTCGGCGCCGGTCTCGAGGATCGTCGCGACGCCCTCGAGGAGCACCCACGCGAGCTGCGACCAGTCCTCGTCGTAGCGGTCGACCACGACCGACGCGCGCCCATTCGTCTCGATGTTCCGCACACGCCGCAGCATGTGCCAATCGTCCTCGCGCTTCGGCTTGCGGTCCAGCGGGAAGTAGAGCCTGTCGTCATCGAGGACGAAGACGATGGGGACGTTGTGGGGCCGCGAGTACTGATCCGCGGTCGCGAGGTGCGCGACGCGGCTGGTCGCGAGGAGCGCGCGCGACGCGGGGTCGAGCTCGGTCACCGCAGCCGCGGAAGGATGTCCTTCGCGTAGAGGCGCATCGCGCGCTCCTGGTCCTGACCCGGGAAGTGGAAGACGAGGTGCGTGAAGCCCCAGTCGACGTATTCGCGGATCTTCGCGACGTGCTCCTCGGGATCGGTGGAGACGATGAAGCGCGTGTGCGCCTTGGCCTCGCCGGCCTTCGCGCGCTTTTCCATCTCGCGCGGGTCCTCGACCCCGGCCTTGTCCTCTGCCGGCAGGGCGAGCGCCGCCCACTCCGTCGTGTCCTCCATCGCGCGGGTGCGGTCGGTGTCGTACGAGACCTTCATCTCGATGGTCCGCTCGATCTGTGATGGATCGCGGCCGGCCTCGCGCGCTCCCTTGTCGAGCGCAGGCAGGAGGGTGTCGCGATACAGCTCCGCGCCCTTGCCGCTGGTGCAGATGAAGCCGTCGGCCTCCTTGCCGCTGTACTCCGCGATCTGCGGGCCCGCGCCGGCGATGTAGAGCGGGACGCCGCCCTCCGGCTTGTCGAAGATCTTCGCCTCGCGCGTCTTGAAGAACTTCCCGTCGAACGTGACGTAGTCCTCCGCCCAGAGGCGCTTCATGAGGCGGACGGCCTCACGCAGCCGGCGAAGACGGTCGCCGATCTCGGGCCACTCGCCGGCCGTGACCGGCGTCTCGTTCATCGACTCGCCCGTGCCGATCCCGAGAAAGAACCGGCCCGGGGCGAGGAGCTCGATCGTCGCAGCGGCCTGCGCCACGATCGCGGGGTGATAGCGGAACGTCGGCGTGACCACACTCGTGCCCATGCGGATCTTCTTCGTGCTCGCGCCGAGCGCGCCGAGCCACGCGAACGAGAACGGCGCGTGCCCACCGGTGTCGCGCCAGGGGTGGAAGTGGTCCGAGATGACAGCGCTGTCGAAGCCGAGCTGCTCCGCGAGCACGCCGTAGCGCAGGAGGTCGCGCGGTCCGAACTGCTCCGCGGAGGCTTTCCAGCCGAGTGTCAACATGAGACCGATGGTACGAAGAAAAGGGCGCGACGTTCCGCGGCCATTCGACATGCCGTGGGGCAAAGGCGAGATCGTCGAGGAAGCGACGACCACCGGCGAGTGGCACGAGCCAGCGTTCCAGCTGCTGCGCTATGAGGACGGGTCGTACGCAGTGCGCTTTGCGCATTACGACCACAGCGGTCGTTTCCAGCGCAGCCCGCTCATGATCTCGGCGGATACCATCGCTGGTCTGCGCCGCGCATTAAAGGACACGCCTCGCCTGCGACGTTTGCTCAAGAAGCTCGTCGAGTGAGCGTCCCGCGTCTCCTCGTCAGCGGCATCCACGGTCTGCCCGAGATCCGACCGGGCGACGACCTCGCGCGTCTGATCGTCGACGCCGCGCGCGCGCAGAACGACCCGCTGCGGGACGGCGACGTGCTCGCCGTCGCGCAAAAGGTCGTGTCGAAGTCCGAGGGACGCATCGTGTATCTGCCCGACGTGACGCCGAGCCCGAAGGCGCTCCAGATGGCGGCCGAGGCGGGGAAGGACGCGCGCCAGCTCGAGGTGGTGCTCTCGGAGACCGCGAAGATCGTGCGCTGGGCGCACGGCGTCCTCATCAGCGAGACGCACCACGGGTTCGTGTGCGCGAACGCGGGCGTAGATCGGTCCAACGCCGGCGCGGCCGACACCGTGATCCTGCTACCGGTCGATCCCGACGCGTCGGCCACGCGCCTCCGCGCCGAGATCAAGCGCCTCGCGGGCGTGACCGTCGCGGTCGTCGTGACGGACACGTTCGGACGTGCATGGCGCGAGGGGCACATGAACGTCGCCATCGGCATCGCCGGGCTGCCGGCGCTCAAGCGCTATGTCGGACAGCACGACCCGGACGACTACGAGCTGCGCGTGACCGAGATCGCCATTGCCGATGAGGTCGCGGCCGCATCCGAGCTCGTGATGGGGAAGCTCGACCGCTGTCCCGCGGCGGTCGTGCGGGGGCTGGTCACGAACGAGCCGAGCGAGACCGCGCGCGAGTACGTGCGTCCGGCGGAGAAGGACCTCTTCCGCTGATGGCGCTCACCGGCGAGCAGCGTGCGTTCCTCGAGGCGAAGCGCTTCGCCGTGCTGGGCACGGTGAACGCATCGGGCTCGCCGCATCTCACGATCATGTGGTACCTGCTCGACGGCGACGACATCGTCTTCAACACGAAGGTCGGCCGCACCAAGGAGACCAACCTCGATCGCGACCCGCGCGTGTCGCTCCTTGTGTACGACGAGACCGGCTACAAGTACATGCGCATCGACGGCCGCGTCCGGCGCATCGATGATGCGCAGGTCGGTCAGGCCGACATCCGGAGGCTGGGTCTCCGCTACTACGACGGCGACGAAGCGCGCGTCGAGCGCGCCGTCGCGCGATGGTCGAAGGAGGCGCGCGTCACCTATCGCCTGCCGACGACGCGTGTGTACGACTATCGTGACTGAGGTCGCTCCGGTCGGCGCCGAGTCCCCGCGGTGGGAGCCGCTCACGCCGGAGCAGGTGCGCGACCTGCTACGTGACGTGAACGTTCGTTGGTACATCGCGGGCGGCTTGGCCCTCGACCTCTTCCTCGGGCACCAGATCCGCGCACACGCCGATATCGACATCGCGGTGTTCCGCGATGACGTCGAGAAGGTGCGCGCAGCGCTCAAAGGCTGGGAGATGTTCGTCGCTGAGAACGGCACGCTCACTCCGTGGCGCGACGGCGAGCTGCCGAAGAGCGCGCACGAGCTGTGGTGCCGCGAGCGCGGCAAGGACGCGTGGCAGTTCGAGCTCCTGGTGGAGGAGCGCAGCGGCGATCGTTGGACCTACCGGCGCGATCCCGACGTCGGCCTGCGCGCGAACGACATCGGCCGCACGACCAGCGACGGCATCCCGTACCTGCGGCCTGAGATCCAACTCTTGTACAAGTCGAAGGATCCGCGCCCGGCCGACGAGACCGACTTCCTCACGGTGCTTCCGCGCCTGGATCCCGCGCAGAAAGCGTTCCTGTCCGCGGGGATCTGGACGACCGCGCCGCGGCACCGCTGGCTCGGGCGACTCGGCTGAAAAAGAAAGAGCCGGCCCTTTCGGACCGGCTCTTCTGTCTTCTAGCGGTTACGCGTTATGCGTAGCGACGAGAAGCGGACGGGCGGACCTGCTCGAAGCAGGAGCTGCAGTACACGGGCTTGTCGCCACGTGGCTGGAACGGCACACGGGCCTCCTGGCCGCAGTTGCTGCACGTCGCCGTGAAGAACTCGCGCGGGCCACCCATGCCGCGGCTCGCGCCGTAGCCGCCACCGGCGCCGCCGGACGTGCGGCGTGCCGCACGGCAGGACGGGCATCGGCCCGGCTCGTTGACGAGACCACGTGACTGGTAGAACTCCTGTTCCCCAGAAGTCCAGATGAATTCCTGACCGCAGTCCTTGCAGGTCAGAGTTTTGTCGGTGAAGCTCACTTAAGGCTTCCTCCCTTTGTTTAGTGACGCTTTGAGCATTCGCCAGGGACCGGGAGGAGAAAGGCCTCACTCGACACCCGCGGAGATCGCTCTAGTCGCCGCCCTTTCGGGCTCATCAAGGATAACAGTTG
>DASQIF010000198.1:0-3618 GCA_035631715.1 Candidatus Acidiferrales bacterium | reverse complement strand
CACCTGGCGCAACGCGCTCATCCACTCGCTCGAGGTCATGGCCCTCTCCACGACGAGCGCCGTGACGCTCGGCTTCATCTACGCGTACGCGATGGTGTACACGGCCATGCGCTGGAAGCCGTTCTTCCGTCTCATCGGCATCCTGCCGCTGCTCTCCCCGCCGTTCGTCGTCGCGGCCTCGTACGTCATCCTCTTCGGGCCGCGCGGCCTCATCACCTACAACGTGTTCGGACAGACCATCAGCGTGTTCGGCCTCGCCGGGATCTGGGGCGTCCAGACGATCGCCTTCTTCCCGTTCGCCTATCAGCTCATCGCCGACGTGCTCTCGCGCAGCGACGCGCGCATGGAGCAGGCCGCGCGCAACCTCGGCGCCGGCGCCTGGGGCGTGTTCCGGACCGTGACGCTGCCGCTGTCGCGTCCGGGCCTCGGCGCGGCGATCCTCACCACCGCCATCTACGTCCTCGAGGACTTCGGCAACCCCGCGCTCATCGGCGGCACGTTCACCGTGCTACCGACGCAGGCCTACGGCCTCATCAGCGGCTTCGGCGACCTACCCGGCGCGGCCGCGGTGAGCACCATCCTCCTCGCGCTCGCGCTGATCCTCTACTTCGCGAAGGTGCGGCTCGACGGGCCCCGCTCGTTCGTGACCGTGACCGGGCGCGCGTCGTCCATGCCGCGACCGCCCGTGCCGACCGCGGTGTCGTGGGCGTGCTTCGCGGCGTGCATGGCGCTCGCGGGGATGATCACGCTCGTCTACGGCTCGCTCCTCGTGTCGGCGCTCACGGTCGCCTTCCCCGGGAACGCGACCTTCACCCTCGCCAACTTCGAGTACATCGTCGGTGGCCCGAACGGCGCGGCGCTGCAGAACACCCTCGTCTACGGCCTCACCGCGGCCGCGCTGTCCTCGCTGCTCGCGCTCGTCGCGGGGTGGCTCGTGGAGCGCGGTCGCTGGAGCGGACGGCGCGCGCTCGATCTGCTCCTCATCATGCCCGCGGCGATCCCCGGCCTCTTCTTCGGGATCGGCTACGCGCTCGCGTTCAACGAGCCGTGGCTCGACTGGCTCGACCGCGGCATCCTCATCATCATCTCGATGATCTTCTGGAACATCCCGGTCGGATATCAGGCCGCGGTCTCGGGCCTGCGGCAGATCGACCGCTCGATGGATGAGGCCGCGACCAGCCTCGGCGCCTCCAGTCTGCGCGGCTTCCGCGACGTGCTCGTGCCGATGCTCGGCGGCTCGCTGCGGGTCGGTTTCGTGACGACGTTCGTGCGCGCAGTCACGACCCTCTCGGTCGTCATCTTCCTCTTCACCTCGAGCAGCACCGTCGCCACCATCCGGATCTTCCAGCTCGTGAACGACCTCAACTGGGGCCGTGCGACGGCCTTCACCGTGGCCGACATCGGCCTCGCGATCGCCGCCCTCGGCGCGGTCGCGATCCTCGCGCGGGGTCGCATCGCGCTCGGAGGCGCGCGTGCCTGACGCTCACCTGCGGCTCGACCACGTCACGAAGCGTTTCGGCGAGACGACCGCGGTGGACGATGTGTCCTTCGACGTCCCGCGCGGCTCGTTCGCGACGCTCCTCGGCCCGTCGGGCTGCGGCAAGACGACGACGCTGCGCATGATCGCCGGCTTCTACGACCCCGACGCGGGCGACATCCTGGTTTCCGGCCGCCGCATCAACGACCTGCCCGCGCACCGCCGCGGCACGGCGATGGTGTTCCAGGACTACGCGCTGTTCCCGCACATGACCGTGCACGACAACGTCGCCTACGGCCTGCGCGTCGCGGGCGTCGCGAGCGACGAGCGCGAGCGTCGTGTGAACGAGACGCTCGAGTTCGTCGGCCTCGGGAAGCTCGGCGATCGCTGGCCGAATCAGCTGTCCGGCGGCCAGCAGCAGCGCGTCGCCCTCGGACGCGCGCTGATCCTGCGTCCGGAGATCCTGCTGCTCGACGAGCCGCTGTCGAATCTCGACGCGAAGCTGCGCGTGCAGCTGCGCTGGGAGCTGCGCGCGCTCCAGCAGCGGCTCGGCATGACGTTCGTCTACGTCACGCACGACCAGGACGAGGCGCTCTCGCTGTCCGATTGGATCGCGGTGATGAACGCCGGCAAGGTCGAGCAGTCCGGCACGCCGTGGGAGATCTACTACCACCCGCGGACCTCGTTCCTCGCGGACTTCGTCGGCGCGGTGAACCTCGTGCCGGCGACGGTGCGCGAGGTGCGCGGCGATTCGGTCACGGTCGCGTTCGGGGACCGCGCGCTCACGGTGCGCGCGCCCGCGGGCGCAGCTCTTGCGAACGGGGCCGCCGTCCGCGTCTGCGTCCGCCCCGAAGCGCTCGGCCTCGCGCGACGCGGTGGCGCGTCGAACGGCGCGGGCCTTCCGGGCACCGTCGCGCGGCGGGCCTTCCTCGGTGACCTCATGCGGTACTGGGTCACCGTCGATGGCCGGGAGTGGATCGTCGATCAGCCCGACCCCGGCGCCGGGACGCCGTACGACGGCGACGTCACCATCGAGGTGCGCCCCGAGCGGGTGCACCTGATCGCCGAGGCCTCCTAGACCACGAGCTCCGTGCCGTCGACGGCGTGGTCGAGCTGCAGCTCGCCGAGGTGCGCGAGCGTGTTCGTGCCGAGGTGCGTGAGGATGATGCGCCGGCAGTCCAGCTCGGCGCGGCGCCGGAGGAGCGTCTCGTAGGAGAGGTGGACGGGGTTCGCCTTCTCGTCGGCCACGCTGAAGTTCGACGCCTCGCAGATGAAGAGATCCGCGCCGCGCGCGACCGCGACGAGCTCGTCGGTCCAGCGCGCGTCACCCGAGTAGGCAACGAGCTTCCCGTCGACGCGCACGCGCAGACCGTGCGGCTCGACGCCCGGCGAGTGCTGGACGGGCAGCGCCGCGATCCGCGCACCGGCGACGTCCTGCTCGTCCGGCCCGAGGACCACATGAGTCAACGGGAAGCCGAGCGTCGCGAAGTCCATCGTGTACGCCGCCGCGAGCTGACCCAGGCGCAACTCGAGCGACGGCGGACCCGCGAGGACCAGCGCGCCTTTGCGGAACGACCACTTCTGCTGATCGAGGAGGAACGGGATGCCGCCGAAGTGGTCGCCATGGAGATGCGTGACCGCGACCGCCGTGATGAGCGCGGGATCCGCGAGCCGCCGTATGGCGGGCAGCGAGGACGCGCCGCAGTCGAGCAGCAGCGACACGCCGGGCGCGCTCAGGTGGATGCAGGCGTGCGAGCGGCCTCCGTCGGCGAACGCATTTCCGCTCCCGAGGAAGCGGATGCGCACGGTCACGCGATCTCCGAGAGCTTCACCGTCCGCCGCTCGCGCCACGACCGGCCCGCGGCCTCGGCGATGCGCAGCGCCTCGAGCGCGTCCGCGGCGCTGCAGACGTTCTCAGCCTGGCCGCGCGCGAAGCGCAGGAAGTGGGCGAGCTCGGCCTTGTACGCATCGGCGAAGCGCACGAAGAAGGACGGATACGCCGGACCTGCGAGCGGCGGCGCGTCCGGCTCGACGCTCCGCCACGGCGTCCGCGGATCGACGCCGATCGCGAGCGTGTCCTTGGCGGCGTGGATCTCGACGTGGATGTCGTACCCGGCCTCGTTGTGGCGCAGCCCGGTGAT
>DASQIF010000197.1:0-3788 GCA_035631715.1 Candidatus Acidiferrales bacterium | reverse complement strand
CGACGCGAGGCCGGGGTAGCGCACGCGCGCGATCTTCGCATGCGAGGACAAGTGGTTCGCGACGGCCATCGCGCTTTCGCACTGACGGCGCACGCGCAGGTCGAGCGTGCGCATGCCGCGGATGCACAGCCACGCCTCGTGCGGCGGCAGGTACGCGCCGTCGAGGATGGTGCGGTCGCGCATGGCCTTCGCCACGGCCGCGCTGCCCGCGACGCTGCCGCCCATGACGTCGCCGTGCCCGTTGACGTACTTGGTGAGCGAGTGGATGACGACGTCCGCGCCGAGCGACGTCGGGCGCAGCAGGACGGGCGACGCGAAGGTCGCGTCCACCGCGAGGGTCGCGCCCTTGGCGTGCGCGAGCTTGGCCAGCGCCGCGATGTCGGTGATGCGCAGCAGGGGGTTCGCGATGGCCTCGACGTACACGAGCGCCGTCGGTGTGGCCATCGCGCGCTCGACCGCGCCGAGGTCGGTCGCGTCGACGAAGTCGATCTTGGCGCCGTGCTCGCGGCTCCAGCGCTCGAAGAGCGCGCGCGTTTGGCCGTAGATGTCCTCTTGCGCGAGGACGCGCCCGCCGCTCGCGACCGCGCAGGCGTCGACGAACGCGGCGATCGCGGCCATGCCGCTGGTGAAGCACACCACCGCCTCGGTGCCCTCGAGATCCGCCAGGGCCGTCTCGAGCGCGGCGGTCGTCGGGCTGCCGTAGCGGCCGTAGACGTAGCCGGCGCGCTCGTTGCCGAAGACCTCGTCCTGGCGCGCGGCCGACCGGTAATCGAAGGCGACGCTCTGCACCAGCGGAGGCGCCACCGGGACGCCTTCACCCGCAGGCAGCGACCGCGCCGATCGGACGACGCGGGTGCCGGGGCGGAGCTCCTTCCCCACGAGGCGAAAGTCTAGGTGGCGCTACTCGCCGCCGGCCTCGGCCTCCACGCGCTCCTCGTGCTCTTCTTCGGCGCGCTCGCCACCATCCGCGCCGGTGCGCTCCGCGCTCTCGAGCGACTTCGCGCGCTCGATGAGATCGGCGACCTTCTGGCCACCCTTGCGTCCGATCTTCTCGAAGTGACCGGGACCGTACTTCGCGGTGACGGCCTTGCCACCCTTCTTGCCGATGCGACCGAAGAACTCAGGGCCGTACTTCGAGGCCGTGCTCGAGCCGCCCTTCTTCCCGATCTTCTCGTAGAACTCAGGGCCGTACTTCTCGGACACGAGCTTGCCACCCATGCGGCCCGCCTCGGCCACGGTCATGCCACCACCCTGTCGTCGCGCCATGGCCCGCTCCTTTCAGATCTGGACCAGGGCCGGGCAGGCTGCGTGCCGTCCATGCCTACGTTCGGCCGCTCATGGGTAACGGTTTCGCAACGATGTGCCGCGAATGAAGCGGACTGGAGAAGTTTCAGGCGATATCGCGGCCCGCGAACGCATGCAGGAAGCGACCGAAGGCGCGGATGTGGTCGACGTAATCCGCGATGGCGATGTTCTCGTTCGGCGCGTGGTTCGCCGACGCGGCGTTGCCGGCGCCGAAACCCACGACCGGGACGCCGAGGGCATCGCACACCTGCGACATCGGACCCGATCCGACCATGAGCGGATAGACGACCGGATCCGAGCCGTATGCGGCGCGACACGCCGCGATCGCCGCGCGGCTCACCGCGGAGTCCGCGGGCCAGCGGCTCGGCTTCTCCCCGTGCATCGGCGTGATCTCGATGTCGTTGAAGCCACGCGCGTCGAGGTGCGCGCGGAGCAGGCGCGCGACGAGGTCGGGCTCGAGGTCCGGCACCAGGCGGAAGTCGAGCTTCGCGCTCGCCACCGCCGGCAGCACCGTCTTCGATCCCGGACCGGAGTAGCCGGAGGTCAGGCCGCAGATCGTGCACGTCGGCTCGAAGAAGTGCTTGAGCTTGAGCGGCGTCCCGGTGAGCCCGCGCACGAACGTGTCGATGCCGTGGATCTTCTTCAGCGCGGCCTCATCGAACGGCAGCTTCTCGAGCAGCGCCACGTCCGCGTCGGTCGCGGGGCGCACGTGGTCCCAGAGGCCGTCGATGGTGATGCGGTCGTTCGCGTCCTTCAGCGTGCCGAGCGCCCACACCAGCCGCCAGGCCGGGTTCGGGATGATCGTCGCCTGCGACGAATGCACGTCCTGCTTCGCGCCGCGCGCGCGCAGCTCGAAGTACGCGATCCCCTTGAGGCCGAGGCTGATCGTCGGCCGGCCCGCGGCGTCCTTGTATCCCGCCTCCCAGATGCAGCCGTCCGCCCGCAGCCGGTCGCCGTGCTTCGCCACGAACGCGGCGAGGTGCTCCGAGCCGATCTCCTCCTCGCCCTCGTAGAGGACGCGGACGCGCAGCGGCAGCTCCCCCAGCGTCGCGCGGTACGCCTCGATGGCCTGGAGCCGCGCCATGAGGTTCCCCTTGTTGTCGGACACGCCGCGCGCGAAAAGAAAGCCGTCGCGCTCGGTCGGCTCGAACGGCGGCGTCTTCCATTCGTCGAGCGGATCGGGCGGCTGCACGTCGTAGTGGTCGTACACGAGGAGGGTCCGCTCGCCGCGCCCGGTCTCGCCGACGATGGTGGGCGGGCCGCCGTCGACGCGCAGCGCCTCGGCCGCGACGCCGGCCTTCTTCGCGCGGGCGAGCACGACGTCGGCGGTCTCGGCGATCGCGGAGCCATGCGCGGAGACGGTCGGCATGCGCACGAGCTCCTTCAGCTCGTCGAGGTACTGCGCGGTGTGCGCGCGGACGTACTCGTCGAAGCGTGCGAAGGTCATCGGCCCGAGGGTACGGCTAGATCGGGACGTTCGTCCGGAGCGTCTTACTGCGCCCGAGCTCGCACTTGGGCGAGTACGGGGTCACTTCGATCCACCGCTTCTCGCACAGGTAATGGACGACGCCGTCGGCGTCCTCGAGCGTCTCGCGCTTGTAGACCCGCGCTCGCGGCACCATGAAGACGCAGTCGCCGCAGTTCACCGGAAGGGCGGGACGGGGCCGATTCGCGGCGCGGAGGACCACGAGCCCGAACGCCAGCCCGACGAGCGCCAGAATGACGAGCAACATGAGGACCAGGAACACGGCCACGGGCATACGCCCACGGTACGACCAGTGAAGTTCGGCATCCACGTCGGGCACCTCGCTGGCCCGCTCGACGAGCTGCGGAAGCTGTGGCGGTTCGCCGACGAGAACGGCTTCGACTGGTTCTCCGTCTCCGACCACTTCCAGGAGACGCCCGCTCAGGACGGCAGCTTCCCGTGCTTCGAGTCCATCGCGACGCTCACCGCCGCGGCGCTCGAGACGAAGCGGCTACGCGTCAGCTGCCTGGTGTTCTGCATCTCGTACCGCCACCCGATCGTGCTCGCGAAAGCGCTCACCGCTATCGACGTCCTGTCGAACGGCCGCGTCACCTGCGGCCTCGGCGCCGGCTGGCACGAGGCCGAGTACCGGGCCTACGGCATCGAGTTCCCAGGCGCGGGCACGCGCGAGGACCAGCTCGAGGAGTACTCCCAGGTCCTGCGGCTGCTCTTCGATCGCGACTACGCCGACTTCAGCGGCAAGCACTACACGCTCACGCATGCACCGAATTTCCCAAAGCCCGCCCAGGCGCACCTGCCGATCTGGATCGGCGGCGGCGGCGAGAAGCGAACGCTGCGCACGGCCGCGCGCTACGCCGACGGCTGGAACCTCCCGTACATCTCACCAGCGGAGTGGTCGGCGAAGAACGCGGTGCTCGACCGCTGGTGCGAGCGTGAGCGGCGCGACCCGCGCGCCATCACGCGCACCGTGAACGTCGGCTTCTACGCCGGTGCCGAC
>DASQIF010000196.1:0-9572 GCA_035631715.1 Candidatus Acidiferrales bacterium | reverse complement strand
CGGCCGCCTTCATGGCTCGCGAACGACAGTCGGTCCAGCGTCCATCCGAGTGCTACGGTACCGCGCGGGGCGGCTGAGTATGGACGTCGAGATCGCGACCGAGCGCCCGTGGTTGGCGCACTACGACCCCGGCGTGCCGCGCACGCTCGCCTACCCCAGGGCCCCGCTCCAACAGTTCCTCACCGACACCGCCGCGCGCCATCCGCACGCGACCGCGACGATCTTCGGCGCGGTCGTCGGGCACCGGCTCATCGAAGGATCGCTCACCTACGCCGAGCTCGATCGGCTTGCGCACCGCTTCGCCGCCGGTCTGCAGTCGCTCGGCGTTCGCAGGGGTGATCGCGTCGCGCTGGTCTTGCCGAACTGCCCGCAGTTCGTCATCGCGTTCTACGGCGCGCTACGCGCGGGCGCGGTCGTCGTTCCGTGCAACCCCCTCTACACCGCACCGGAGCTCCAGCGCCAGGTCGCTGATTCCGGCGCCGAGACGGTCGTCGCGCTCTCGCGGCTCCAGCCCGTCGTGCGCGCCGCGCGCGAGGCGACGGCGATCCGAAACGTGATCCTCACGAACATCAAGGAGTACTACCCGACGCTGCTCCGTCTGATGTTCACGGCCGCGCGAGAGCGCCGCGATGGCTATCGGACGACCGCCGACCGCGCCGCGGGCGAGCGCTTCTTTCCAGACGTCCTGCGCGCCGGCAACGGCCTTCAGCCGGTGAGCGTCGACCCCGCCGACACCGCGGTCCTGCAATACACCGGCGGCACGACGGGAGTTGCCAAAGGCGCAGTGCTCTCGCATCGGGCGCTCGTCGCGAACGTGCTGCAGTCGCGCTCATGGAACTCGACGCTCGTCGAGGCGCGCGAGCGCGGGGTGGACGTGATGCCGCTCTTCCACGTCTACGGCCTCACGGTCATCATGGGCGTGTCGGTCGCAACGGCGACCGCGATGGTGCTCATCCCACGGTTCGATCTCGAGCACATCCTGCTCGCGATCCAACGACACAGGCCGCGCTCGTTCGCCGGCGCGCCCCGGATCTACGTCGCTGCCGTGAGCGCCTCCGATCTCGCGCGCTACGACCTCCGCTCCGTGGAGGTGTTCCAGTCCGGGTCCGCGCCGCTGCCGCTCGAGGTGCAGACGCAGTTCGAGCAGCTCGCAGGAGGCGGACGGGTGCTCGAGGGCTACGGGCTCACCGAGGCCGGTCCTGTGACCCATTCGACGCCGCGACGGGGGCAGCGGAAATTCGGCTCGATCGGCGTGCCGATCCCCGATGTCGACGCGAAGATCGTCGACCTCGAGACCGGCACACGCGAGATGCCGGTCGGCGAGGCCGGCGAGCTCGTGGTGCGCGGCCCGAACGTCATGGACGGCTACTACAAGCGGCCCGACGAGACCGCCCTCGCGCTGCGGGATGGGTGGCTTTACACCGGAGACGTCGCGCGAGTGGACGAGGATGGCTACTTCTACATCGTCGACCGCAAGAAGGAGCTCATCATCGTGTCCGGCTACAACGTCTATCCACGCGAGGTCGAGGAGGCGCTGTACGCGCACGCCGCGGTGCTCGAGGCCGCCGCGATCGGCGTTCCGGATCGCGAGCGCGGGGAGGTCGTGAAGGCGTTCATCGTTCTGCGTCCCGGCGCGTCGGCCTCGGCGGACGAGCTGCGGGCACACTGCGCCTCTTCGCTCGCGCGCTTCAAGATCCCGGCCGAGATCGAATTCCGTGCCGAGCTGCCGAAGAGCGCGGTCGGGAAGGTACTGCGGCGCGCGCTCGCGGACGAAGAGCGGGCGTCACGCGTCGCGAAGGAAACGGCAGGGGGACGAGGATGAAGATCGACGAGCTGCGGCGGATCTGCGTGGTGGGCGCCGGCCTCATGGGCCGACAGATCGCCCTCAACGCGGCACACCACGGGTACGAGGTGCGGAACACCGACGCGAACGCGGAACAGCTTCGCGCGGCGGAGCGCTGGACCGACGAGTACGTCGCCTCACGGATCGACAAGGGCCGCTGGACGAAGGACGAGGCCGCGGACGCGCGGGCGCGGCTCGTATTCGTCGCCGACCTCGCCGCGGCCGCCGCCGACGCGGACCTGGCCATCGAAGCCGTGATCGAGGACATCAAGGTCAAGCGTGCCGTCTTCGCCGAGCTCGACCGCCTCTGCCCGCCGCGGGCCATCCTTGCGACGAACTCCTCGACCTTCGTCTCGAGCCTGGTCGCGGACGCGACGCGGCGCCCGTCACAGGTCGCGAACCTCCACTATTTCAACCCGGCGATGGTCATGGAGGTCGTCGAGGTCGTGCAGGGTCCGCACACCTCGACCGAGACAGCGACCCTCCTGATCGAATTCGCACGACGCGTCGGCAAGCGGCCGATCCTGATGAAGAAGGAGATCGAGGGCTTCATCGCGAACCGGCTGCTGCGCGCGCTCGGGCGCGAGGCCACCTTCCTGGTCGATGAGGGCTACGCGTCGTTCGAAGAGGTCGACCTCGCCGCGGAGAAGGCCCTCGGCCATCCGCTCGGACCCTTCCGCCTCATGGACCTCACCGGCATCGACCTCGCGTACATGATCCGCTCGGCGATCTACGAGGCCTCGGGACGCGCGGAGGACAGACCGCCACGCTGCATCGAGGAGCGCTACCGGGCAGGACACTACGGCCGGAAGACCGGCCGCGGCTTCTACACCTACGAGTGAGCGCGCCTCAGCGGTAGCGCTCGAGGTAGCGGGGACTCGCGACCCGAAGCTTGTCGGCGACCGTCGCCTTCAGATGCGCGAGCGTGCCGTCGGGGGCCTCGCCCGCGCGGATGAGTCGCACGAGCTCGCGGTTGAGGTCACGCGCTCGACGGCGCAGTTCGCCCGGGTCGTCGGGGACCGCGTCGGCGCGGCCCAGCAGCCGCATGAGCGAAGCGACCTCGCGCCGCACGAACGGCGCGCCGAGAGCCAGCTCGCGCTCGAGGATGCCGAGCCCGTTTGCGGCGACGAGCGCGCGGAAGCGAAGACGCGGGTCGTCGCTGCTCGGGATGATCTCGGTCTCGATGAATTCGCGCACGGCCTCTGCGAGCTCAGCGGCGCTCGGGCGGTCCTGCATCAGCCGGCGCGCTCGAGCAGGTGGAGGAGCTCGAACTCCATCTCCGAGGCGAGGCGCCCGATGACCGCGAGCTCGACGCTGCGCTGCTGTCCCGAGAGGTGGCGGCGCGCCTGGGTGAGCGCACCGATGGCCCACTTGAGGTTGCCGACGATCTCCCAGTAATCGAGCGCGGCGAGCGAGATATGCCGGCCGGTGAGCGCGTTGTAGTGCTCGATGTACGGCTCGACCTCGCCGATGCCGCCGAGCCGGAGCTGATCGACCCCAAAGCGCCATGCCCGTACCAGCGGCCAGGCCACGTCCTCGGTCGGATCGCCGAGGTGCGCGAATTCCCAATCGAGCACGTGACCGAGACCGGCCTCAGTCACTGCGAGGTTGCCGACACGCAGGTCACCGTGGAGCAGGACGACATCGCCTCGGTCCGGCGCCCGGCTCCGCGCCCACGCGAGCCCGAGCTCGATCGCCGGATGCGGCTCCTCGAGGCTGTCGAGCTCGCCCTGAAGCCGATCGAGGACGTCGCCTGGCTTGCCCGGGTGCAGAAAGGGCACGCGATCGGCCGGGATGCCATGGATCTTCGCGAGCTCATCGGCCATCTGCGTCGGCAGCGCGGCGCGCGCAGCGGCGAGCTCCGGGCGCTGCACGATGCGCCGCCCGATGGTCTCGCCCGACACTCGCTCGCTGACGAACGCGGGACGTCCGGCGACCTCACCGAGATAGCCAAACGGCTTCGGGGCCCGCACCCCCGCCGCGTATGCGACCTCCAGCACGCGGCACTCCTGCTCGAGCGAGAGGGTCTGCTGGTGGATGACCCCACCCCCGGCCCGCCGCACCAACAGCCGCCGCGTTCCGTGTGGCGTCCGGAGGTCGAGCGCCCAGGCCTCCTTCGACGCGCCACCCGCGAGGAGCGCGAGACGCTCGATCGCGATATCCGCCCCGAAGAGCGGGACCAGGCGGTCCTGTAGCTCGCCCGCGAGGTCCGCTCCGCGGTCCGTCGTCAATCGACGAGAGCCTGGTACGCGAGCTGGCGGAGCTGAGGGCGGAGCATGGGGTGCGTGGTCGAGCCGTTCATGAGGCCGTTTGTCCCCCGTCCACGGCGAGGACCTGCCCGGTGATGTAGTCGGACGCGTGCGACGCGAGGTACACGACTGTCCCCTTGAGATCCTCGTCGCCACCGATGCGGCCGAGCGGGATCGTGCGCGCGAGCCGATCGCCAAAGCGCTCGACGATCGCGCTCGACATGTGGCTCGGGAACCACCCCGGCGCGATGGCGTTCACGTTGATCTTGTGTCGGCCCCACTTCACCGCGAGATCCCGAGTGAAGTTGATGAGCCCGCCCTTGCTCGTGTTGTACGCGATGGCGTCGAGCACCTCCGGCGTAGCGCCGCCGAGGCCGGCGACCGATGCGATGTTGATGATCTTCCCGCCGCCCTGCGGGATCATCACGTTCCCCGCGGCTTGCGAGCACAGGAAGGCGCCGGTCAGATTCACTTCCAGCACGCGCCGCCAGTCTTCCACCTTCATCGTCGCGACCGGCGCGACCCAGGCGCGACCGGCGTTGTTCACGAGGATGTCGATGCGTCCAAGCTCGGCCTTCGTGCGTTCGACCATCGCGCGCACGTCGTCTGGGCTGGTCACATCGCATTGGAAGCCGAGCGCGCGAATCCCGAGCGCGGACAACTCGATCGCGGTCTGCGCGCAGCGCTCGGCGTTGCGCGCGCAGAGCACGACGTCGGCACCCATCTCAGCGAGCGCGGTTGCCATCTGCCGTCCGAGTCCGCTGCCTCCGCCGGTGACGATGGCGACCTTTCCGTGGAGGTCGAACATTTCGCTGGTGTGCATGCGCCCCTCGCTATCTCACGGCGACGACGCCGGTAGTAGAGTCGCGCCGGTGCCCGCATTCGCGCCGTCCCCTGAGGTGCACGAGCGCCGCGAGCGTCTCGCGGCCTTCATGGCGGCTCATGTCTATCCCAACGAGCGGGCCCTCTCGCACGAGGACGATGCGGCCGAGGCGCTCATGCGCGAGCTCCAAGGAAAAGCGAAGGCCGCGGGTCTGTGGGCGATGTTCATCGGCCCGGACGCCGGTGGGAGCGGCACCGGCTTCCTCCCCTACGTCTACCTGAACGAGGTCATCGGCCGCAGCCTGGTGGCGCCGCGCGTCTTCGGCTGCCAGGCGCCGGACACCGGCAACGCAGAGATCCTCCACGAGTTCGGCACTCCCGAGCAGAAGGCGCGCTGGCTGCGACCGCTCGTCGCCGGCGAGATCCGCTCGTTCTTCGCCATGACCGAGCCGGAGGTCTCCGGATCCGATCCGCGCGGCCTGCGGGCGCGCGCGGAGCGCTCGGGCGACGAGTGGGTCATCAACGCGCACAAGTGGTTCAGCTCGGGCGCGGAGGGGGCGGCCTTCGCGATCGTGATGGCGGTCACCGATCCCGACGCGCCGCCGCACGACCGCATCAGCCAGATCATCGTCCCAGCTGACACGCCCGGACTCGAGATCGTCCGCGCGATCCCGACCCTCGGTCACCGCGGCCGCGGCTGGAACACGCACTGCGAGGTCCGACTCACGAACGTCCGCGTGCCCGTCGCCAACACGCTCGGCCGACCCGGGGACGGCTTCCGCATCGCGCAGAAGCGCCTCGGTCCCGGGCGCATCCATCACGTGATGCGCTGGCTCGGTCAGATGCAGCGCGCCCTCGATCTCATGTGCGAGCGCGCGCTCGTGCGCGAGGCCTTCGGGAGCGCGCTCGCCGACAAGCAGACGGTCCAGAACTGGATCGCGGACTCCGCCGCAGAGATCCAGGCCTGCCGGCTGTTGACGCTCCAGGCGGCACACCGGCTCGACGAGGGCGATGAGGCGCGCGTCGAGGTATCGCTCGTGAAGTTCTACGCCGCCCGCGTCCTGCACGACGTCATCGACCGCGCCATCCAGGTGCACGGCGCGCTCGGCCTCACCGACGAGACCCCGCTCGGCGCGATGTACCTCGTCGCCCGCGGCATGCGCCTCGTCGACGGCCCAGATGAGGTCCATCGGATGGTCGTGAGCCGAGAGGTCCTGCGCGCCTATCGCGACCACCGGCGGTGGGAGTTCGAGTAGGCGGTGGGCGATCGGCCCGGCGTGTGGCATCGGATCTAGTTCACAGCCTCAACGAGCCCGGCGGCGCCCATGCCCCCACCGACGCACATCGTGATGAGCCCGTAGCGCGCCTTCCGGCGACGCAGCTCGTACAGCACGGTCCCGACCATACGCGCGCCGCTCATCCCGTAGGGGTGACCGATGGAGATCGCGCCGCCGTTCGGGTTGAGCCGCTCGGGATCGATCCCCAGACGATCGCGGCAGTAGACCGCCTGGGAGGCGAACGCCTCGTTCAGCTCCACGACGTCGACGTTCTTGAGTGCGACCCCGACCTGCCGGAGGAGCTTGGGTACCGCGAACACCGGACCGATGCCCATCTCGTCGGGCTCGCACGCCGCGACGGTGAAGCCGCGGAAGACGCCGAGCGGCCGAACGCCGAGCGCGTTCGCGCGATCGGCCGACATGAGCAGCGCCACCGACGCGCCGTCCGAGAGCTGACTGGCGTTGCCGGCCGTGACCGTGCCGCCCTCCTTGAACGCCGGCGGGAGCTTCGCGAGGCCGTCGCGCGTGGTCTCCGGGCGATTGCATTCGTCGCGCTCGACGGTGACCTCCTTCGTCGACGTCGCGCCGGTCACCTTGTCGGTGAGCTGCATCGTGACGGTCATCGGCACGATCTCATCGGCGAACTTCCCCTCGCGCTGCGCCGCGGCGGTGCGCTGCTGGGAGAGGAGCGCGAATTCGTCCTGGCTCTCGCGCGTGACCGTGTAGCGCTCGGCGACGACCTCCGCGGTCTGCCCCATCGGCATGTAGATGTCCTTCTTATGGTCGAGGAGCCACGGGTTCTGAAGGTTCTTTCGGTTGTAGTCGTTCTGGAGCATGGTGATCGACTCGAGCCCGCCGGCAATCGCGATGTCGTAACTGCCGCCCTCGATCATCCGCGCGGCGACCGCGATCGAGTTGAGCCCCGACGCGCAGAAGCGGCTCACCGTCGAACCGGGCACCGACGTGGGGAGGCCGGACATGATCGCGACCGTCCTGCCGACGTTCTGGCCCTGCGGCCCTTCAGGAAAGCCCGCGCCGAGGATGACGTCATCGATCTGCGCCGGGTCGACCTCGGGGACACGACGAAGCAGCTCCCGCACGCACCGCACCGCGATGTCGTCGGGCCGCGCGAGATTGAACGAGCCGCGGAACGACTTGGCCAACCCGCTCCGCACGCTCGCGACGATCACCGCCTCACGCATCGCCGCTCCCCTCGACGGGGGCCCAGCGTGGCTCGCGTTTGGCGAGGAACGCGGCGATGCCCTCGCGCGCGTCGGGATGCGCGAGGAGGCGCCGGAGCGCGGCGGTCTCGGTCTCGAGCCCGTCGCGGAGCCGAGCATCAGTCGTCTCACGCAGGAGCGCTTTGATCACCGCGAGGGAGTGCGGCGACTGCGCCCCGAGGGTGCGCGCGATCGCCGCCGCCCGGGCGAACACTTCGGCGGGACTGACCGCCTCCTCCACCAGACCCCACTCCGCGGCGCGGTGTCCCGAGATCGGTTCCCCACTGAGGATCATGAGCCGCGCGCGCCCCGCTCCGACGGCGCGTGGGAGTCGCTGCGTGCCGCCGCCACCGGGCAGGATGCCGATGCGGATCTCGGGCAGGCCGATGCGCGCGTCCTCGGCCGCGATGCGGATGTCGCACGCCAGGGCGACCTCCAGCCCGCCGCCCATGCAGAAGCCGTGGATCGCGACGATGATCGGCTTTGGGAACGCCTCGACGCGGTCGGCGAGGCGCTGGATGCCCTCCCCGCGCGCGTCGGCATTCGGCTCGAGCAGCGCCGGGAACTCCGAGATGTCCGCACCCGCACTGAAGCCGCGCGGCCCGGCGCCGCGCAGCAGCGCGACGTGTGTCGTCGCGTCGATCGCAAGCGCATCGAGGGCCGATTCGAGCGCGGCGACGACCGCTCGGCTCATGGCGTTCACCGGCGGACGATCGATCGTGATCGTCGTGACGCCGCCCGACGACTCGAGGTGTACGAACTCAGGAGGCAGGTGAGGTCTCCCGCGCCGTCGCGAAGCGCTCGCGCAGCGCCGTCTTGCGGAACTTGCCCGCCGCGCTCTTTGGTATCTCGGTCACGAACTCGAATGCGTCGGGCAGCCACCACTTCGCGAAGCTCGGCGCGAGGAACGCTCGGAGCTCGTCCTCGGTCGCGGTCTGCCCGGGCTTGAAGAGGACGACCGCGAGAGGACGCTCCTGCCAGCGCGGATGCGGGACCGCTATGACCGCGGCCTCGGCGACCGCGGGGTGACCCATGAGCGCGTTCTCGAGCGCGACCGAGCTGATCCATTCGCCCCCGGACTTGATGAGGTCCTTGGAGCGATCCTGGATCTCGACGTAGCCGCGCGGGTCGATGGTGACGACGTCGCCGGTCCGGAACCAGCCATCCGCTGTGAACCGGTCGGCCGACTCCGGACTCTTGTAGTACGCACGAGCGACCCACGGGCCGCGCACCTCGAGCTCACCCATCGACTTCCCGTCCCAGGGAAGCTCGTCCCCCGCGTCGTTCCGGACGCGGATCTCGACCAACGGCACCGGGTACCCCTGCTTCGCGCGGTACGCGAAGCGCGTCTCGGTGTCGGCCTGCTCGAGATCGCTCATGAGGCTTGAGACCACGCCGAGCGGTGTGGTCTCGGTCATCCCCCAGGCGTGGAGGACCCGCAGGCCGTGCCGCTCGTCGAAGCCACGGATCATCGACTTCGGCGCGGCCGAGCCGCCGACCACGAGAAGGCGAAGGCGCGACAGGTCGTACTCCTTGGGATGCTCATCGAGCCGTCGGAGGAGCCCGAGCCAGATCGTCGGCACGCCCGCGGTGTACGTGACGTGCTCGCGAGTGAAGAGATCGCACAGGCTCTCCGCATCCAGGTGCGGCCCGGGATGGACCTGCGTGGCGCCGATCATCGTGCAGGTGAAGGGCAGGCCCCACGCGTTCACATGGAACATCGGCACGACCGGCAGCACGACATCGGACTCCAGAACGCCGATCGCTCCCGCCGACTGCCCGAGGCTGTGGAGGACCAGAGCGCGGTGCGAGTACACCACACCCTTTGGCCGGCCGGTCGTCCCGGACGTGTAGCACATCGAGGCGGCCTCGCGCTCGTCGAGCTCGGGATACGCGAACGCTTTCGCGTCCGCACTGGCCAGGAGCTGCTCGTAGCCGATCGTGCCCGCGGGCGCCGGCTTGCCGTGCTCGATCACGACGATGTGCTCGATCCGCACGTCTGCCCGGAACTTCTCGAGCAGCGGCAGGAGGGTGTCGTCGATGATGAGCACGCGGTCTTCGGCGTCGTTCACGATGTACGCGAGGTCGCTCGGATGCAGGCGCGGATTGATCGTGTGCAGGACATTGCCCGCGAGCGGAATTCCGAAGTACGCCTCGAGGT
>DASQIF010000195.1:0-4401 GCA_035631715.1 Candidatus Acidiferrales bacterium | reverse complement strand
GGTCGGAGAGCTCGTCGTCGCTCACCGGCGCGAGTGGCCGGTACGGATACGGGTACGGCAGATGCGCGATGTTCGGCGAGGTCGTGCGCATGAACGGCATGCGCGAGTTCTTCGTCTTGCCGGTCGCGGTCATCGCGGCGTACGTGCGTCCATGGAACGAGTTCTGGAACGCGACGATCCACTCGCGCCCGGTCGCGACGCGCGCGATCTTCATCGCGTTCTCGACAGCCTCGGCGCCGCTGTTGGCGAACACGCTCTTCGTCGCGACCGTGCTACCAACGGTGCGCGGGTAGATGCGGTCGAGCTCCTGCGCCAGGCGGACGTAGGGCTCGTACGTGACGACCTGCGCCGACACGTGCGCGTACTTCTCGAGCTGCTCGCGCACCGCGGTCACGATGTCCGGATGCTGGTGCCCGAGGTTGAGCGCGCCGATGCCGGCGACGAAATCGAGATAGCGCTTTCCCTCGGGATCCCAGACCTCCGCGCCCGCCGCGCGCGCCACGACGACGGGAGTGCCCGCGTTCAGGCCCTTCGGCACGAAGCGGTCGCGAAGCTCGCGCGCTTCGGCGCTCGTCATCCCCTCTGTCTTGATGAGCGTCACCGCACCACCCCCATTCGCTGTTCGATGCGACCTCGTAGCTCCTGAAGCTCCTCCGCCGCGCCGAGCGCCCCGGCCCGGTCGCGACCGGCCAGTCCGAAGAGGAGCGCGTCCAGCACGACGACCGTGATCGCCGAGAGATGGAACATGCCGCCCCCGGCGCGGCGCGCCGAAAGCGCGACGGTGAACTGTCCCGCGAGCGCGAGGCCGAGCGTATCCGTGACGAGGATCGACGGCAGACGCAGATCCTTCGCGCGCTCGAGGATGAGCTCGGTCTCCGGGTTATGGCGGTCGTACGCGAGCACGACCACGACGTCGCCCTTCCGCATGTCGAGCATCGCGTCCGCGAGCGCCTGACCGCGCGCACCGACCGACAGCGCGGCGCGGCGCATGCGACGCAGACGAGCCGCGAAGTACTCGCCGATCGGCGCGTTCGGTCCAAGCCCCTGGACGACCACGCGGTCGGCGCGCACGAGCAGGTCGAGCGCGCGCGCGAAGTCAGCGGCGCGGAGCGTCTCGCGCGCGTCGTGGAGCAGCTGGATCTCCGTGGCGCGCACGTGCTCGAGCACGTCGCTCGGCTCCTCCCCCAGATCCTCCAGGCTGCGTCCGAGGCGCAGCGTCGGCGTCGCGCGGGTGCGCAGGGCGTCGCGCAGCTCGTTCTTGAGCGCCGGCAGGCCACCGTACCCCAGCGACTGCGCTGCGCGGATCACGGTGGCGTCGCTCGTGTCGAGCCGCGCGGCGATCTCCATCGCAGAAAGGAACACGACCTCCTCGCGGTGCTGCGCGAAGAACACGGCCACCCGCTCCTCGGCCGGGGAGAGGTCCCGCGCCGCCGCGAGTCGCTCGTCGAGGGTGGCTTCGCCCGTAGTAGTGTTCACTTCAGTTACGCGCGGAGACTGTAGTGTATGCTGCGACCACATTTCAAGGCCCCGGAGGACTGCCATGACGGACGCCGGCCTACCGACGATCGAGCTTTCCGGAAGCCACCGCGAGATCGGGCGCCAGCACGGCGAGGCCGCCCGCGCGCAGATCCGGGACTCCATCGCGTATTACCGAGAGTCGTTCAAGAAGATCACCGGCCTCGAGTGGGGTGAGATCAAGCGCAACGCTCCGCGCTGGGTCGACCCGATCGACCGCTACCTCCCGGGGATCACCGACGAGATCAAGGGGATCGCCGAGGGCGCCGGCGTCGAATTCGAAGAGGCGCTCGCGCTCAACGCGCGCGGGGAGCTCTCCACGCACAACCCCTTCGCCGCCGAGGCCGAAGAGGGCTGCTCTTCCTACGCGCTCCTGCCGCAGGCTTCGGGCGACGGCCACATGTACGCCGGTCAGAACTGGGATTGGCGCTGCGAGACCGCGGGCACGGTGATCCTGCTGCGCATCACGCAGCCCGGAAAGCCGACCATCATCATGCAGACCGAGGCCGGGCAGGTGGGTCGGCACGGCGCGAACTCCGCAGGCATCACGCTCAACGCGAACGGTCTTGGCGCGCGCTGGGGCAAGGGCATCGGCGTCCCGCAGCCGATCATCCGCCGCAGGATCCTCGAGTCCGGCGACATGCAGACGGCGCTGCGCGCGGTTTTCGAGTCGAAGCAGACGCTCTGCTCGAACCTCCTCATCGCGAACAAGGACGGCTTCGCCATCGACCTCGAGACGACCCCGGATCGGCATGGATGGATGTACCCGACCGACGGGCTGCTCGTGCACACCAACCACTTCATCGCGTTCGTGCCCGAGCAGATCGCGGCGACCTACCGGCCGTTCTCCGTCAACTCGCTTTGGCGCCTGCCCCGCCTCACGGAGGGGCTGCGGGCCGTGAAGAAGCCCGGCTCGTCCGAGTCGGTGCGCGCGGCGATCGGCGCGGCGCTCTCCGACCACTTCGCGTATCCGAACTCGGTCTGCAAGCACGGCGACGAGAACACGCAGGGCAACGACATCAATCAGACGATCGCCTCGAGCATCGTCGACCTGACCACCGGCGACTACTACCTTGCCGCCGGGAATCCGTGCCAGGGCGAATACCGCCGTCTGCCGTGGAACCTGTACGAGACCGCGAGCGAAGGGACGCGACAGACAGCGGGCATCGCCTGATGGCGCAGCGCGCGCTCCGCGTCTACTCGGGTCGTAACCGGCCGGACCTTACGCCGATCTACCGCCTCTTCGAGGCGATGACCGACGTGAAGATGCAGGTCGACATGATCTACCACCTCGACGTCGAGAAGCGTCTCCTTGACGAGCGCGGGGCGCCGCAGGCCGACGTGCTCGTGACGAACAGCCAGGTAGCGGTCGAGGCGGTGCGCGGGACGGGCATCTTCGATCCCTACCGCGCCAAGGTGGCGCAGGGCTATGACGAGTGGCTGCGCGCGCCGGATTACGCGTGGCTCTCGTTCACCGCCTGGCCGCGCAGCGCGATGATCAGCCGCCGCGTGCTCCCCGACCCGAAGACCTGGCCGGCCTCGCTCGAGGAGCTCGCGTCGTCGAGGGCCCTGCGCGGGAAGATCGCGATGGCGACGACGAACGAGGAGACCACCGTCTCGCAGATCAGCTCGATCCGCGCTGCCAAGGGCGACGACTACGCCTGGGGCCTCGTCGATCGCCTCCTCGCCAACGGACTGCGCACCTACGAGTCGAACAAGGCGACGCGCGAGGGGCTGGTGCGCGATGCGAACGCCGTCGCGCTCGTGAATTCGTCGAACTACCACGTCTTCCTCATGGAAGGGAATCCCGTCGCTGAGGCGTGGCTCGATCAGGACGAGGGAGGACTCGGGACGCACGTCGAGGCGCACGTCGTCACGGTCGTGAAGGGCGCGCCGCACGGCGAGGAGGCGCGAGCCTTCGTCGACTTCCTGCTGTCGGCCGATACGCAGACGCTGCTCGCGCGCATGTTCGGCGAGACACCGGTGAACCCGGACGCGGTGACCGGACCGGTGCGTCCACTCGCGAAGATCCGCCGCACCGACGCGTCGCTCGCGAAGATCACCTCGCTCCGGGACAGCACCCGCGCCTACCTCGCGCGCAAGGGGTTCGCGCCCCGGGGAGGGGGCCCCGGTTCAGCGAGCGAAGCGAGCGTGGAACGCGATGTGGAAAGGCCGCATGGTCAGCTGGCTCAGCCCGGACGGTAAGAAGCTCCTCGTCACGCGCATCCTGCGCACGTTCGCGTACGGATATCTCGCGACCGCGCTCGGCCTCTACCTCGATCGACTCGGCCTGAGTCCGACCGAGATCGGCCTCGTCTTCACCGC
Source organism: Candidatus Acidiferrales bacterium (assembly GCA_035631715.1). GTDB lineage: Bacteria > Chloroflexota > Limnocylindria > P2-11E > P2-11E > CF-39. The sequence continues at coordinate 561 of DASQIF010000195.1, read as the reverse complement.
GGCCATCGCCGGCTCCGCGCTCATGACCGTCTTCTGGTCGATCATGGCCGACCGCGTCGGTCGTCGTCGCACCGTCGCGACGATGGCCCTCCTCATGGCGCTCGGCGGCATCGTGTTCGCCGCGACGAGCAGCTTCGCCGTGCTGATCCTCGCGGCCTTCACCGGGACCATCAGCGCGACCTCGTCCGAGGTCGGCGTGTTCCAGACCGTGGAGCAGGCCATCCTGCCGCAGACCGCGCCGAACGAGAAGCGCACCTGGCTCTTCTCCATCTACAACACCATCGCGAACCTTGCGGGGGCGATCGGCTCGCTGTTCGCCGCGTCGGTCGGCTTCTTCGCGTCGCTGGGGCTCGCAGACGCGGACGCCTACCGCCCGCTGTTCGTCCTCTATGCGGTGGTCGGCATCGTGAACTTCCTCATCTTCATCACGCTCTCCGATCGCGTGGAGCTCGCGAAGGTCGAGGGTGACCGCCGCTTCATCGGTATCCATCGCAGCACCGGGACCGTCGCGAAGCTCTCGGCGCTGTTCGGGATCGACGCGTTCGCCGGCGGCCTCGTCGT
>DASQIF010000194.1:0-5996 GCA_035631715.1 Candidatus Acidiferrales bacterium | reverse complement strand
GGGTTCTATCACGACCTCTATCAGAGCCAGTTCGCCGAGACGGTGGGCGCCGCGGAGCTTGCGTTCGCGGGCAAGTAAGCCCGGCCGGACGATGGAATAGGATTCGCGCTCGGTCGGGATGAGGAGCTGAGTTCCATCGGGGAGGATCTCATGCTTCGGCGAACGTTCGCACGCGGTCTCGCGATCCTCGCGCTTCTCACGCTCCTCGCGTCGCCGTCGGCGAACGCGAGCACGGGAGTCGCACCGATCCCGCAGGGCACGCAGAGCGATGCGGACTACGCCGCCAGCTATGCGGCACGTGGCGTCACCAACGTCAGCGCGACGACGCAGCGCACGAGTTGCTACACGCCGGAGGACCCCTACTTCACGAGCGACGGGCCGAACGACGGGTACACCGGGATGAGCGCGTGTCCCGGCGCGACCACCGGCGAGGCCCTCGGGCCGTACGCGACGCAGGCCGGGAGCAACGCGGGTTACCCCGCGGCGGCGCCGATGCTCGCCAAAGACCACTCCGAGTCGGACATCCGCGTCGACCCCACCAACGCAGCGCACCTCATCGGCCAGTCGAAGTGGTTCGTGAGCGCCGAGGGGTACGACCACCTCCTCGGCTTCTACGAGTCGTTCGACGGCGGCCGGTCGTGGCCCACCCAGGGTCACGTGCCCGGCTACGAGGGCTGGACGGACAACACCGATCCGGTGGGCGCCTTCGACCGCTACGGCAACTTCTACTCGCTGGTCCTCGGGTACCAGTTCTTCTACAACCCTGACGGCTCGCACAACTTCGACATCAACCCGAACAAAGAGCCGAATCCCTCGGAGCCGGCGGAGGTCATCGCGGCGTCGGTCCGCCCGCACGGCGCGTCCGGCGCACAGGGATGGATCACGACCCACAACGGCGGACCGGACTTCGTCGCGCCGTACCCGGCGAAGGGGCGCGAGCCCGACAAGCAGTGGATCGCCATCGACACCAACCCGGCCAGCCCGTTCGTGGACAACGTCTACGCGATGTGGGTCGTCTTCACCGGCCCGTTCACGCCACACGCGTTCGTCGCGATCGCGAAGGCACATGCCGATGGAACGCACTCGGATTGGTCCGCGCCGATCTCGCTCCCGGAGACGGGCGGCACGCCGCAGGGCGCCACGTATCTCCTGCCGCATGTGACCCCTGACGGCGCGGTCTACACGACCCTCACGAACGCGACACCGGCGCACAAGAGCTTCAACACGACGATCCTCCTGGATCAGTCGCACGACGGCGGCCTGACCTGGACCGCGTCGCCGGTCGTCGACAACATCACCAATCCGCCGTTCCGCTTCACCAACACGACGTTCCGCGACGGCATCACCGATACGTTCAGCACGGGCAGCTCGCTCGTGCGGGGCAACTACCCGCTCTACGTCGCATGGGAGGACGGCAGCGCCGGCGTCTCCAACGTGATGCTCTCGGCGTCATACGACGCGGGCGCGACGTGGACCTCTCCCATCCAGGTGAACGACAACGCGAGCACGGTCGACGAGTTCCAGCCGAACCTCGACGTGGCCGCGAACGGCAAGGTCGCCGTGTCCTTCTACGACCGTCGCCTGCCGTGCCCCGCGAGCGGCACGGCCGAAGCGGCGGCCGCCGGCATCGCGCTCGACCAGGTCAACCCCAATGACGCGGCGACGCCGCCGTACGGCGCCGCGAACTACTGCGTGAACACGAGCGTGCAGTTCTACACGCCGACGCTCGCGCCGAGTGGCCACAACGTCAGGCTTTCAGCGCACTCCTGGGATCCGCAGCTGAACGCGCCGCACACGTCCTGCGCGACGTGCGTCGGAACGTTCATCGGTGACTACTTCGGGATCGTCTCGGCGAACGGCACGCTGTTCACCACATCGGTCAGCACGGTCGACGACGGCGCGAACCCCGCGCACTATCAGCAACAGGTGATCGCGACGATCGCCATCCCGTGACACAAGGGAGCGGGGCCGAAAGGCCCTGCTCCTGTCTTTCGCTAGACCCCGATGTCCTTGCGCGCGAAGCGCAGCGTGCCGAGCGCCAGCGCGACCATGCCGAGCGCGACCAGGCCGACGACGTTCGCGACGGGGATCCCGTCGACGAGCGGCTTGCCGTAGTAGTAGAGCGCGGACACGCGCATCGCGGCGTCCGGCCACTGCAGGTCGGGCCCGATGAACGTGATGAAGAACCACGCCGCGAGGATGATGCTCAACAGCCCGGTGTCGGCCGCGGTACGGAGCCAGCCCCCGGCGAAGTAGCCGATCCCGCCGATGAGGATCCCGAGCGGGATCATGCCGAGGCAGGCTGCCGCGAGCTTGCCGCCGTCGAGCGACACGCCACCGAGTGCCGCGCCGATCGCGCACACCACGAGGGTCGTCACGCCCATGGCGACGGTCGCCGTGCTGAGCGCCGCGAAACGGCCGAGGATCACGGCGCGCCGTGGCTGCGGCGTCGCGAGCACGAGCTCGAGGCGCCCGTCCTCCTCATCCGAGGACCACGCGTTCACCTGCGAGACCACGAAGGCCATGAGCAGGATGGGCAGGATCTGGAAGATCGCGCTGACGAACTGAGCCGTGAAGTCCACGGTCCCGCCGCCGAGCTGCTGCAGCATCGCGACGAAGGTCGGTGAGCTCTGCAGGAGCGGTACTAGCTGCGCGGAGATCTGGTTCACGACGACGAGCATCCACGCCGCGAAGCCGGACATGAAGACGGTCCACCAGAACGTCGGCATCGCGATCATCCGGAGGCTGCGCGCGTACACGGAGCGAAGTGACCAGTCGCGCGCCGGGAGAGCCGCCGGACCTGAGGTCGCGCGCGGCGCCGGACGAAGCCACGACGGCAGCGGGATGGTCGCGCCGACGTCGCGCCGCAGGAAGATCCATGCCGATGCGATATCGAGGACGACGGCCACGGCGAGAAGCGTGAGCATCCCGCCCGCGTTCGTGCCGAAGCTCGGGATGAGCGGCTTGCTCAGGTTGTAGTAGTAGATCGGCGAGAGCTGCACGAGCCAGTCGGCGCGGCCGGGGAACACCCGACCCGCCATGTCCATGACGATGAACAGCAGGAGGAGCGCCCCGGTCCAACCGGCCGCCGTGCCGCGCTCCTGCGTGAACTGCGAGATGAACAGCGCGACGCCCGCGAAGACCGCGCACAGCAGGGCGAGGTTCAGCGCGAAGAGGAACGCGCCGGCGAAGCCGAAGTTGCCGCCAAAGCTCTCGCCGCCCACGTAGAGGACGGTCGCCATGACGACCGTCATCGCGAGCAGCGCGGCCCAATACGCGCCGATCTTCTCCAGCACGAGGCGCGTGCGGGAACGCGGGGTCGAGAGGAGCACGTCCAGCGAGCCCCGCTCCTCCTCGCCACGCAGCATGCGGCTGCCCGCGAGCAGCGGCCACACCACGATCAGGAAGACGAAGATGCCGATCTTGAAGGTGGTGTACCCGCCGACGCTGTCCACGTCGATCGCGGGCGCGTTCCACTCGAACTGCTTGGAAAGCGCGACGAGCTCGGCGCGCGCCTGGGGTGTCACCACGAGCTGCGAGACGCTCGCCATGGTGGCGAGGCAGATGAGCCCCATGCCGAGTCCCCAGCCGACGACCGCGACGCGATAGTCGCGCAGGCTCTTGGTGAAGATGCTCTTAAGCCACATGGCTCGGCTCCCTCGTGCGGCCTTCCGTCTCGTAGTACTTCATGAAGATGTCCTCGAGGCTCGGCTCGTAGCTCGTGATCGACACCACCGGGTACTGCGCCGCGGCCTTGATGACCGCGTCGGCCGCGCCCTGCACCGCGATGCGCAGGGCATGGCCGTTGTTGAGGGGCACGACCGCGCCGACACCGGGCAGCGCTGCGAAGGCGTTCGCCGGCACCGCTGACCCGAAGACGATGGTGACCTCGTACCGCTTGATGTCCTTGAGCTCCGCGAGGCCGCCGACCTGAACGAGCCGTCCCTCGCGGATGATGCCGACGCGGGAGCAGGTCTTCTCGACCTCGCTCAGCACGTGCGACGACAGGAGCACCGTCCGCCCTTCGCTCCGTGCCTCGCGCACCAGGTCGTCGAAGACGGCCTGGTTGATCGGATCGAGCCCGTTCGTCGGCTCGTCGAGGATGAGGAGCCGCGGGCGATGCATGAAGGCCTGGATGAGCACCACCTTGCGCTTGTTCCCGCTCGAGTACTGGCGGAACTTGCGGCGCGTGTCGAGGTCAAGGCGTGCGATGAGCTGCTTCAGGTAGGCCTGATCGACTCCGCCGCGCAGGTTGGCGAAGTACTCGAGGATCTGGCCACCGGTCAGGTTGGGATCCAGGGACGGCTCACCCGGCACGTAGCCGACCATCTTCTTGATGTCGATCGATGAGTCCCAGCAATCGAGACCGCCGACGCGAGCGGTGCCGCCGTCAGCGCGCAGCAGCGCCATGAGGATGCGGATCGTCGTGGTCTTCCCCGCGCCGTTCGGGCCGAGGAAGCCGAACACCTCACCCTCGGGGACCTCGAACGAGACATCGATGATGCCGCGGTTCTTGCCGTAGCTCTTGGTCAGCCCCTGTACGTCGATCATCGCGCTCATTCCCTTGACTCCTTCGAGCGCCGCCAGCCTTGCGTCGGCGCGCCGCGTCTACTATAGTTCAGGAAATTCGGTTTGGACTGAATATTCTGAAACTAAACCCTGCCGAGCGGCACTTCGTCGAGGACATGGGTCGGATGATGGTCGCGTGGTCGCTCCCACGGACCACCGGCCGCGTCTACGGCTACCTGCTGCTCCGGCCCGACCCCGCGACCCTCGACGAGATCGCCAAGGATCTCGAGGTCGCGAAGAGCGGGGCGAGCGTCGCGACGCGTCAGCTGGTCTCGTTCGGGATGGCGCGGACGCACCGCCAGCGTGGCAGCAAGCGGCTCGGCTTCGACGCGATCTACGACCTCAAAGGTGTGATCGCCGCGCGCGAGCTCCAGACGCGCGTCTTCCTCGAGGGGCTGCGCGAGGGCGCGCAAGTCGCGAGCTCACCGGTCGTGCGGCGGAAGATGACGAACATGACCGAGTCGCTGGACTCGTTCATCGCTCGTCTCGGCTCTCTCGCGGCACCGCCGCAGCGCCGCACCGGGACCTGACCGGCAGGCTCAGTCCTCGCGCGGCAGGCCGTAGAAGCACATCGCCGCCGCGACGAGATTGACGAGGATCGCGAGCGCCAGCGCCAGCTCGATGGAGAACGACACGACCGCGCCACCCAACGCGGAGCCGACCGGGAACCCCGCGAAGTTCAGTGCCATCGAGACCGCGAACGCGCGGCCGAGCCACGCGGGATCGGTGCGACGCTGCCGCACCGTGAACAGGCCGACGTCGAACGGCCCGGTGGCGATGCCGACGCAGACCATGCCGATCGCGACGACGAGCGGGCTCGCCGCACCGAACAGGATGACCGCGAAGGACAGTGAGTAGCCGAGCATCGAGCCGGTGAGGAAGAGCTGCTCGCGACCGCGTGACGGCACGCGTCCCACGAGCAGCACCGACACGAACCCGGCGACGCCCATGAGCGCGAACAGCAGACCGACCTCCTGCGGCCCGCCGCCGAAGCGCTGCAGCACGAGCACCGGCAGCGCGATGAAGAAGAGACCCGACGAGATGTTGCTCGTCGAGACCGAGAGCGCGAGCGTGCGCAGCGTGGCGTGGCGCGTCACGTAGACGAGGCCAGCCCACGCGTCGCGCATCAGCGCGCCGCCGGCGACCCGGCCGCCGGGGTCCTGCAGGCGCGACGCGGCCACCGCCGCCGCGAAGAACACGAGCGCCACGATGCCCAGCGCCGATGGCGGGCCGAACAGCGCGATGACGCCGCCGGCGATGGCCGGGCCGAAGATGCTCGCGATGACGTAGCCATTGCTGTCTATGGCGTTGGCGCGCTCCCAGAGCTCGCGCGGCACGATGAGCGGGAAGAGCGTGCGGACGCCGGTGTTCGACAGCGGCCGCGTCGTGCCGGCGATCGCCACGATGAGGAAGAACAGCGGGACCGA
>DASQIF010000193.1:0-12887 GCA_035631715.1 Candidatus Acidiferrales bacterium | reverse complement strand
ATGTACTTCGCGAACGAGAAGGGGGAGCGGGTCTCGCCGTCGACGTACGGCTTCCCCGATGGTTCGCCGAGCCTGCAAATCACGACGTTCCTCTTCAAGGCCGAGGGGCCGCGAACCCGTCTTACCGTGCGGCAGGGCCCGATCCCGACCGGCATGGGCGAGAACGCGAAGGCCGGCTGGACGACCTCGCTCGAGAAGGCCGCACGCGCCGTCGCCGGTCTGGGCGCCGCCAGCGCGGACGAGCGCGCGGTCGTCGCCACACGCATCTTCGACGCACCGCGCGAGCGCGTCTTCGAGGTCCTCACAAAGCCGGAGCACATCCAGAAGTGGTGGGGCCCGAGCGGCGTCGGCATCGCGACCGTCGAGATCGACGCTCGCCCCGACGGCGAGCTCTTCGTCGCAGAGCGCTGGCGGGACGGGGACGGCAGCATGAACTACTTCTCAGGGATCGTGCGCGAGATCACACCGCCGTCGCGCGTCGTGTACGCGTTCCACTTCGTGGACGAGAAGCGCCGGCGCGTCTCGCTCGAACGAGCGGCCGTCCCCGCGGACTGGCGCGGCGAGATCGTGCAGGAGGCCACCCTCGAGGCGGAGGGCTCACGTACGCGAGTCACCATCCGTCTCACCGGCTTCCCGAGCGACCGGTGGGGCGAGATGGCGAACCAGGGTCTGGCCGAGTCGTTCGGCAGGCTCGAGAACGCCGTCGTGGACGACATGCGCGTCACGCCGGCGGGCGATCGCGAGATCGTCATCACGCGGCCGTTCAACGCGCCGCGCGCGCTGGTGTACGAGGCGTTCACGAAGGCCGAGCATGTCCAGAAGTGGTGGGGGCCGAGCCAGTACGGCCCGGTCACCGCGACCGCGGACTTCCGCGCGGGCGGTCGCTACCGGTTCGCCCAGGGCTCGCCGCAGGGCGAGATCGCGTTCTCCGGCGAGGTCCGCGAATCGTCCCCGGAGCGGATCGTTTTCGTCGAGGAGTTCGAGCAGATGCCCGGCCACGGGGCGCTCACCACGGTGACCCTCGAGGAGCGCGGCGGCAAGACGCTCATGACCCTGCGCTCCGTCTACCAGTCGAAGGACGATCGCGACGCGGTGATCGCGTCCGGGATGGAGTGGGGCGCGCGCCTCTCGTACCTGCAGTTGGACGAGGTCATCGACTCGCTCGGAAAGGCGGCATAGAGATGGCGAAGATCACGACGTTCCTCATGTTCCCGAAGGGCGCCGACGAGGCGGTGAAGCTGTACACGAGCCTCTTCCCGGACTCGCGGATCATCGAGCAGAGCTACATGAACACCGAAGGCGCGCCGGGCTCGACCGGCCGCTCGTACAACGCGACCTTCGAGATCGGCGGCCAGCGCTACCGCGCCATGGACGGCGGGCCATCGTTCTCGTTCGCCGAGGGCACCTCGCTGTTCGTCGACTGCGAGACGCAGGAGGAGATCGACCGCTACAGCGAGAAGCTCACCGCGAACGGCGGCGAGCAAGGGCCCTGTGGCTGGCTCAAGGACCGATTCGGCCTGTCCTGGCAGATCGTGCCGCGGGTGCTCGGCGAGCTGCTTGGCGACACCGATCGCCAGAAGGCGCAGCGGACGCTGCAGGCGATGCTGCGGATGAAGAAGCTCGACATCGCGGCGCTCCGTCGTGCGCACGACGGCGCCGCCGCGTAGGGACGTTGGCCCCTCCTGTGCAGCACCACAGCTGCACAGGAGGGAGCCATGGAAAGCGATCCGATCCGCGGCTCGACCATCCGCTGGTCGTACAGCGACGGACCCACCAAGGACACCGAGTTCGAGCACGTCTTCGCCAAGGACGGCACCGTCACATATCGCATGCTCGACAAGAAGTCGCAGAGCGAGAACGGTCAGACGAAGAAGACGGAGAAGCCGACCTACGAGGTCGCGAACGTCGGCCCGGACGTCTGGGCCGTCTCGTACCTCGCGCCGTCCGGCTACACGCTCACCTCGATCCTCGATCTCGATTCCGGGAAGCTGGTGAGCTTCGCTTCGAACGAGAAGGAGCTCGTCGTCCAGCACGGCACGTTCGAGGTGATGACGCCCGCGAAGGTCTAGCCGCTTCGCGGGTCGCTCGGTCGCGGCTTGCTCAGGGCCGCGACCGAGCGAACAGGAAGGGTTTGTGGTGGCCCGACGCTAGCCTCGTCGTCGTGGGAACAGGTACGTCGCCGGCTACGTCAGAACTGTTGTGAAGTACTTGCTCGCCTTCGGGCTGTTCCTGGCCGCGTGCGGTAGCACCGTCGCGTCGCCGGGCGCCGACCCCTCGCCGACCGCGCCGCACACGGTCATGGTCACGACCGCCGCCGACAAGACCACGGTGACCGTGCACGTCGGCGACTTCGTGCAGATCGCCCTCGGCGAGCAGTTCACCTGGCAGCTCGAGCCGCCCGACGGCGTCGTGCTCGTGCATCCCGTCCAGAACTACATGCTCGTGCGCGGGACGCAGGCGATCTGGCTCGCGAAGAGCACTGGCCGCTCGCAGATCAAGGCGACCGGCGGCGCGGTGTGCGCGAGCGGCTCACCGTGTCCTCTCTTTGCCGTCCTGTTCAGCGCGACGGTCGAGGTCCAACCCTAGCCCCGTACCATCGGGATATGGCATCGCTCGACATCGCGCGCGACTTCATCAACGCGGTCCAGCAGCAGGAGGCCGACAAGGCCGCCGCGCTGTGCGATGACGACGTCGAGGTGATGCTTCCCGGCGCCGACCAGCCGCTGCGCGGCAAGGACGGCGTGCGCCAGATGATCCGCATGGCGCCGCAGTTCGAGCACAGCATGCGCGACGAGGTCGAGCGCGACGGCGAGGTGCGCATCACGACGCTCACGCGCGCTCCGGGGCTCTTCGCGAACTACACGACCTGGAAGTTCGTGGTCGCCAACGACCATGTGCAGCGTCTCTCCTTCGATCTGAAGGGCGCGAACTAGACTCCCTCGCCAGAGGAGGGAGCCATGGTCGTGAACTTCGGGGTCAACTATCTCGCGGTCATCATCGCCGCGATCGTCGCGGTCGTGATCGGGTTCATCTGGTACAGCCCGCAAGCGCTCGGTCGGCTCTGGGGATCGTCGGGGATGCCCGCGGGCCCGAATCCCGGGCCGATGGAGGGGGTGGGCGGCCTCGTCCTGTCGTTCGTGAGCGCGTGGGTCCTCGCGGTGCTCGCGCTCAATCTCGGTGGAAGCACGCTCGGTGACGGCGTGATGCTCGGTGTCATCTGCTGGCTCGGCTTCCAGGGGACGCTCACCGCGGCCGACACGCTCTTCCGGAAGCTGCCCTGGGGGCAGTGGCTGGTGAACAACGGCCATCACGTCATCGTCCAGGCCGTGATGGGCGCGATCATCCTTTCCATCAAGTAAGACCGCGCGGAATGCGGCGGCCGCGCGTACCGTTGGGTGTGACGTGGCCGACCGCATCCCCGCGCTCTATCTCGGACATGGCGCGCCGCCGCTCGTCGACGACCCGGTGTGGCCGGGCGAGCTGGCGCAGTGGGCGAAGGATCTCCCGCGGCCGAAGGGGATCCTCATCGTGTCCGCGCACTGGGAGGAGTCGCCGCTCACCATCGGAGCGACCACGCCGGTGCCGCTGGTCTACGACTTCTACGGCTTCCCCGAGCGCTACTACCAGACCACGTATCCCGCGCCCGGGGCTCCATGGCTGGCGGAGCGCGTGAAGCAGCTCATCGGATCCGCGACGCCGACCGCCGATGAGCCGCGGCGCGGTCTCGATCACGGCGCGTACGTGCCGCTCCTCGTCATGTATCCGGAGGCGGACATCCCGGTGCTGCAGATCAGCATGCCGAGCCTCGACGCGAGAGAGCTGCTCGAGCTCGGCAAGAAGCTCGCGCCGCTGCGCGACGAAGGCGTGCTGATCATCGGCAGCGGCTTCATGACCCACGGCCTCCCGTTCCTGCGCGACTTCCGTCCCGACGCGCCGGCGCCCTCGTGGTCGAAGGAGTTCGACCAGTGGTCCGCCGAGACGCTCGCGCGCGGTGACGTCGACGCGCTCCTCGATTACCGCCGCCGCGCGCCGGGTCTCCCGTACGCCCATCCGACCGTCGATCACTTCGTCCCGCTCTTCATCGCGGTCGGCGCGAGCCTCGAGAAGGTCGAGACCAACAAGACCGTGATCGACGGCTATTTCCTCGGGCTCTCCAAGCGCTCGCTCCAGTTCGAATAGCAGCCTGGTCTCAGCGGTACGGCCGCAGGCCCTTCGCTCGTTAGCCCTGGTGTGACGCTGTACGCCCGCGCGTTCGCCGCCCTCTTCTTGGTGAGCCTTCTGGTGATCGTTCCGCCGCAGGCTGCCGCTGCGGCCGTGCCGGCCGCGACCTGCACGAAGAGCGAGGGACCGGGCATCCCGGCACCCGCGGGCCTCCCGTCGGGCATCCCGGGTTTTCACGCGCAGTGGTATGGACAGAGCGGCTATCCAACGCTGTGCCCGGGTGATCGCTCGACCGCGACGGTCGCGTACTACAACAGCGGCAGCCTCGGGTGGGTGAGCGGCAAGCTCGGCGAGGTCGCGTACCTCGGCACGTGGGACAGCGAGCCGGGTCAGGATCAGGCGAGCCCGCTCGGCGGCGACGGCACGAACGGTTCGCCCGCGACGGGATGGCCGCGCTACAACCGCATCGCGATCCAGCCCGCGCCGTATGTCGGACCCGGTCAGGTCGCCTGGTTCCAGTTCACGATCCAGGCTCCGGCGACACCGGGCTTCTACCGCCTCTATCTCCGTCCGCTCATCGAGGGCGCGACGTGGCTCGAGGACTTCGGCGTCTACTGGCTCGTCACCGTCCTCAACCCCGATGGCACGCGCCCGCCGGCGGCGCCCGCGGTGTACAGCCCGACCGGCTATAGCCACTTCAATGTGCCGACGAGCGCGGGGACGTTCTCGACGTACCTCATCAAGGAGTCGCTCACCGCGGTGCGCGTGCGCACCGTGACCGCTGGCAACGCGGACTGCTTCAGCAACTGCCCGGCGAAGCCGCTCGCGCAGTACGTCGCCGAGAACGGCGCGTACGCGGCGATCCACGGGAGCTACTTCTGCCCGCCCGACTATCCGCCGTGCGCGTCGCAGGTGAACACCTTCGACTACGCCGTGTACAACTCGAACCTCGGGACCTGGATCAACCCGCGGCATCTCGCGAACCCGGTGAACGCGCTCGCGGTCTGGAACGGAAGCACGCCGACGTTCTACCGGCGCGTGTCGCAGTACCCGCGCACGCCGGTCACCGCGGGCATCTCGAACTTCCCGCTCATCCTGCAGGGCGGTCAGCTGGTCGACGCGTCCGCGGACCTGCAGGCCAACCAGCTCACCCGCGCGTCGCGCGGGGCGATCGCCGTGGACGCGACCTACGTCTACCTCGCGATCGTGGCCTCCGCGTCGGTGCCCGAGACCGCGCTGGTGCTGCAGGCGCTCGGCGCGCGTGACGCGATGAATCTCGACGGTGGCGGCAGCATCGCGATGTGGATCGGCGGCGACTACAAGGTTGGGCCCGGCCGGCAGCTCCCGAACGCGATCCTCTTGATGAAGCCCTAAGCCACGGTCAGCGCGGCCGACAGCGTCCGCAGCAGATCGCTCGCCTCGAGCGGCTTGCCCACGTAGCCGTCCGCTCCGATCGCGCTCGCGATCGCGGGTCCGTCGGTCCGTCCCGACATCACGACCACGCTCGCTGCCGGACGCACGCGGCGGCGGTACTGCTCGATGAACGACCGGCCGTCCATCACCGGCAGCTGGAGATCGACGAGGACCACGTCGGGTGTGTAGCCGCGGAGCAGGGCGATCGCGTCCGCACCGTTGCGCACGCGCCGCACGCTGTACCCCTCGAGCTCGAGGATCTCGCCGAGCGCCCGCGCCGTCGCATCGTCATCTTCGATGAGCAGCACCCTGCGCATGTCCTGCCTCCACCCCCACAAGCTCGCCGCTCGGCGCCGCTGCAAGTGGTACGCCAATGGCTCGCTTGACCGGGTAAAGGCCGGTTCATCGGCCTCAGCGCGCGGTCCACCACAGCGCGATGGCGGCGGCGCCCGACACGAGGCCGCCGATGATCGACCACTCGATGTGGCCGGTCATGAACGAGCCACGGATGAGTCCGACGCCCTGCCCGATCCACACGACGCCGACGAGCATCGCGATCACGAGGACGCCGCGGGCCAGACGCACGGCCCGGACGATACGCTCGCGAACGTGCGCGACCGCGCGGCTGTGGTCATGGTGCTGCTCGCCGCGGTGATGTGGGGCACCACCGGCACGGCGCGGGCGCTCGCGCCCGCCGACGCCGCGCCGGTCTCCGTCGGCGCGGTGCGCATCGCGATCGGCGGCGCGCTGCTCGTGGTCATCGCGCTCGCTCGCGGCACGCTGCTCGTGCGATGGCCACCGGTCCCGGCGGTGCTCGCCGCGGGGGCGGTCGCCGCGTACCAGCTGTCCTTCTTCGAGGGCGTCGCGCGCGCGGGCGTCGCGCCGGGCACGATCGTCGCGATCGGGAGCGCGCCGATCTTCGCCGGCGTCTTCGCGCTCGTCGCGCTGGGGGAGCGCCCCGACGCGCGGTGGGCGGTCGCGACGGCGCTCGCGGTGATCGGCGTCGCGCTTCTCGCGTTCACCGGCGTGGCGGCGTTCGCGCCGCTCGCGCTGCTCCTCCCGCTCTGCGCCGGCGCGTCGTACGCGATCTACGCGACCGCGACGAAAGCGCTGCTCCCGGGCCATGACAGCATCGCCGTCGCGGCGCTCGCGTTCGGCGGCGGCGCGGTGTTGCTGTCGCCACTGCTCCTCATCACCGATCTCGGGTGGCTGGCACAGCCGAACGGCATCGCCGCCGCGCTCGAGCTCGGCATCGTCGCGACGGCGGTCGCGTACGTCCTCTTCACGACCGCGCTCGCGCGCATTCCGGTCCGGTGGGGCGCGACCCTCTCGCTCGGCGAGCCACTGACCGCGAGCTTTCTCGGCGTCGTCGTGCTGGGCGAGCGGCTCGCGCCCGCGCAGCTCGTGGGCGCCGCGCTCGTCGGCCTCGGGCTGGCGGTCCTCGCCACCACGCGCCGACGTTCTTAGCCCCAAATCACGGGCTTTTCATGGTCTTCTTACCCGGCGGGCGCACCCTTGTACAGGTGATGACAGATATCTCCCGCATGAAGCACCTCCTTCCGGTCCTCCTTCTGTCCGCCACGCTCGCGGCCTGCTCCGGCATCGACGTCTCTCAGCTCGTCCCGCAGGTGAGCCCCGCCGCGAGCGCCACCACCTCGTCCGCGGACAAGACCGCCGAAGCCGCGGTGAAAGCGGCCGTCGACGCGTCCAACGACGCGCAGGCGAAGGCCTTCAACACCGGCAATCCCTCGCTCATGAAGGCGAACGCGACGGACTCCTTCTATGCGCAGCTCGTGCAGACGAATCGCGACCTCGCGTCGTCAGGCGTGACCGCCATCAACATCGTCTCGACCGACTACGTGAGCGTCAGCGTCGACGGCGCGAACGCGAAGGCGACCACGAACGAGACCTGGCGCTCGACCTATCGCGACGGCACGAGCGACGAGTCCACGAACCGCAACGACTACACGCTCGTCCTCGTCGGATCGGCCTGGAAGGTCGATGGCGACGATCAGCCGACGGGCCAGGTGCAGCCCGCGCCGCAGACCCGTCCGGGCACCGGCCCGAGCGGCCCGGCCGCGACCTCGTTCTCGACCTCGTCGAACTGGTCCGGCTACGCGGCCACCGGCGGCAAGTTCAGCTCGGTGACCGGCACCTGGATCGTGCCCACCGTGCTGGGCGGGACCGCCGGCGCGGACGCGACCTGGGTCGGCATCGGGGGCATCGACACGCGTGACCTCATCCAGGCGGGCACGCAGGCCACGGTCAACGGCGGCAACGTCGAATACGAGGCCTGGATCGAGATGCTGCCGGCGTCCTCGCGGCCGGTGTCGCTCGCGGTGAACGCCGGCGATTCGGTCACGGTCACGCTCACGCAGAAGAGCGCGGGCGACTGGACGATCCTCATGAAGAACAACACCAGCGGCGGCAAGTACTCGACGACCGTGCAGTACACCTCGTCGAACGCGTCGGCCGAGTGGGTGCAGGAAGCGCCGAGCGCGGGCCGCGGCACGATCCCGCTCGACAACTTCGGCACGCTGCAGTTCACCGACGCGACCGCGGTTCGCGACGGCTCGTCCCTCGGGCTCACCGACCTCGGCGCGCAGGCGATCACGATGATCAACGGCCTCCGTGAGCCGCTCGCGAACCCGTCGGTGATCGGAGCGGACGGGAAGAGCTTCAGCGTGACGCGCACCGACAACCAGAGCACGAGCGCCGGCGGCCAGCGCCGCAGGCGCGGCTAGCCCCGACTTGGTGCTCCCCCGAACGGGGGAGATCGAGCACCCCCGCGGGGGATGCCGACTCAGGTGACCCCGGCCTACCTTGCAAACAGGGGTCATATGGTCACTTGGGAGATGCCTGACGGCACCGAGTTCCGCTACGAGGGCGCTGTCGTGTCCGACACGGCGCTCCGTGAATTCGTGCTGCGCCTCATGTCCGTCGAGGGCATGTCCTGGGACGTCTCCCGGTGGGACGACAAGGCGATCGAGCTGGCGTTCCTCCGCCGCTTCGGCGAAGCGATCCGCGTGACCCGCCAGAAGGCCATTTCCGGCACGACGGTCTTCACCTTCCAGCCGGTCCGCGCGGGGGTCTGACCCGAGCGTAGCGCGCGACATAGTCGCCTCGGTACGGACCAGCGAGGCTGTGCCCCCATGAAGACACCAGAGGGCATCACCATCACGCGCGTCGATCTCGACACACGCACCGAGGCCGAGCTCATCGAGGGCGCGCGCCTGCTCCAGGCGATGAACAAGGAGCGCGTGCCCGAGGACCCGCCGACGCCGATCGAGGCGATCGTCCAGCGCCTGCGCGCGACGACGCCCGGCCAGTGGCGCGCCATCTTCTCGGCGCGCGACGCCTCGGGCGCCCTCGTCGGGAGCGCGTTCGTGGGCTGGAACAAGAACGAGCCCGAGAACGCGCACGCGCGATGGAGCGAGGTGAACGTCCTTCCGTCGCACCGTCGCCGCGGCATCGGCCGCGCGCTCATGCGCGAGCTCGTCGCGGCCGTCGCCGATCAGCGCGACGACATCGTCTTCTTCGGGCAGACGTCGGACCGCGTTCCCGCCGGCGAGGCGTTCGCGCGAGCCATCGCGGCGACGGCCGGCCTCCCGATGAAGCAGAACCAGCTCGCGATCGCCGAGGTCGACCGCGCCAAGGTCGCGGAGTGGGCGCGCATCGATCCCGCGGGCTACCGGCGCGTGTCCGCCGACAACAGCATCCCGGCGGCCAGCGTGCAGCCGTACCTCGACGCGGTGAACGCGATGAACGACATGCCCAAGGGCGACCTGCGCTTCGCCGATCAGCGCTTCACCGAAGAGCAGCTTCGCGACCGCGAGTCATGGCTGAAGCAGGCCGGCATGCAGTGGTGGGTCATCGTCGCGATCGACGAGAAGACGGGCGAAGGCGCCGGCTTCACGGAGATCCAATTCGACCCGCGCTCGCCGCACCTCATCTGGCAGGGCGGCACCGGGGTGGTGCGCGCGCACCGCGGTCACAAGATCGGCCTCTGGCTGAAGGCGGTCATGCTCGAGCGCATCCTGCGCGACCGACCGGAGGCCAAGTTCATCCGCACCGGCAACGCGAACACGAACGAGCACATGCTCGCCATCAACACGCAGCTCGGCTTCCGTCAGGCCTGGTCGAACACGCTGTGGCAGCTGCCGCTCGCCGAGGCGCGCACGAGCCTCGAGCTGCGCACGGAGGCGCGCGTCTAAACTCGGCATAGCTCGCAGGGGAGGTCAGAGGATGGCCATTGCCACCCGCCGTCAGCCGCGCATCCCGCTCGAAGAGCTGTGCAAGCTCCCGTCGTTCTTCCTTCCGGTCGTGTCGTGGAAGGGCGATCAGGTCGCCTTCTACTGGGACAAGACCGGCCGCATGGAGCTGCACATCCTCGATCTGCGCACCAAGCGGGTGCGGCAGGTGAGCCACGGCGAGACGCCGCGCGCGCTGCGGACCGGGTTCACCTGGACGCGCGACGACCGCGAGATCGCGTTCGGCAAGGACACCGGCGGGAACGAGCAGCACGACCTCTTCGTCATCGACGTCGCAAGCGGCGCCGTGCGCCAGCTGACGAACGACCCGAAGGCCGAGGAGCACGCGGTCGAGTTCTCACCTGACGACCAGTGGCTCCTCGTGAACACGAACAAGCGCTTCCCCGAGGCGCCCGACAAGCCGGGGCAGCTCAACCTCTGGAAGGTGAAGCGCGACGGCTCCGCGTACGTCCCGCTCACGCGTCACGCGTTCCCGGCGTTCGCGTCCGGCTGGTCGAAGGACGGGACGAAGATCGCGTACGTGACGAACGAGGACATGACCGACCTCAAGAACCGCGACGGCTACATCGTCGACCCGGAGGGGAAGAGCGCGCGCAAGGTCTTCAGCGTGCGCAAGGGCTCGCAGGACACGTTCGGCGGCTGGCACCCCGACAGCCGGCGCATCGCGGTGACGAGCGACGCCTCCGGCGACAACCGCGCCGGGATCCTCGACACGGAGACCGGCGAGGTCCGCTGGCTCACGCCCGAGGGCGTCGAGGAGCACGCGCTGCGCTTCAGCAAGGACGGCACGATGCTCGCGTGCATCCGCAACCGCGAGTCTTCGGTGACGCCGGTCGTCTACGACGTCGCGAGCGGCAAGGCGCGCACGCTGAAGCTGCCCGAGGGCTTCGCCGTCGGCGCGCAGTTCTTCGACGGCGATCGCAAGCTCCTCGTGACCTACTCGACCGACGTGACGCGTTCGAGCCTCGTCGCGTACGACCTCGTGTCGGACACCTACGAGACGCTGCTCGAGCCCGAGTACGGCTCGATCGACCGCGGCGTTTTCGTGTCGGCGAAGCACGTGTACTACCCCACGTTCGACGGACAGAAGATCCCGGCCATCCTGTACACGCCGAAGGACCTCGCGCCGGGCGAGAAGCTGCCGGCCATCGTGCACGTGCACGGCGGACCGACCGGCCAGTGGTTCCGTGGCTTCGACCCCTTCGCGCAGTTCCTGGTCGACCGCGGCTACGTGGTGATCGAGCCGAACATCCGCGGCTCCACCGGCTACGGCGTGAAGTTCCGCGACGCCGCGATCAAGGACTGGGGCGGCGCGGACCTCGAGGACGTCGCGGCGGCGGCGCAGTATCTCGGGACGCTGCCGTACGTCGACGCGAGCCGGCTCGTCGTGTTCGGCGGTTCATACGGCGGCTTCATGACCTTCATCGCCGCCACGAAGAAGCCGGAGATCTGGCGCGCGGCGATCGCCTGGGTCGGCATCAGCGACCTGCACAAGATGTGGGACGAGAGCAAGGAGCACTTCCGCTACTTCCTGCGCGAGCAGATGGGCGATCCGGAGAAGGACCGCGACCTGTGGCGCGACCGCAGCGCGATCGAGTTCGCGGATCAGCTCCGGGCGAAGCTGCTGATGGTCCACGGCGTCAACGACCCGCGGTGCCCGGTCAGCCAGTCGCGCATGTTCCGCGACAAGCTGCTCGCGCTCGGCCGCAAGGAAGGCACCGATTTCGAGTACGTGGAGCTCGACGACGAGGGACACGGCAGCGCGGACATCCAGCAGAAGATCCGCACCTTCACCATCCTGGCCGACTATCTGGAGCGCGCGCTCAACTAGCCGCTAGGGGGCGGGCGATGCCACGGCGTATCGCTCGCCCCTGAACTCCAGCACGGTCCCAGGCGCGACGTCGAGGTACACGAGCTCCACACCCGCGGCGCAGGCCACGTGCCGCACGTCGGCGGCCTGCTCCGGCGCGAGGCCGGGCGTGAACACCACCACCTGATCGACATGGCCCGCGCGCATGCGACGCGACGTGCGCACGTACGGATCCGGATCGTGCTGGCGCGCGTGATAGTCCGGCAGGTAGTAGCGCACGAGAAGAAAGTCCTCGCGTGTGAGGATGAGCGTTCGCTCCGCCGTGAAGTGATCGCGCACGTACGCGAAGCGCGTCTGCAGTCCGCGGTCATGCGCGGCGATCTCCGACGCCGAGAAGGGCGCGCCGGACGCGGCGAACAGCAGCGCCGGCGCGGCGACCAGCCCGGCCCAGCCTGCGCCGATCACGACGCGTCCGCGTGCGCGCGCGAGCGACCCGAGCGCGTGCGCGGCGACGATGTACAGGCCGGGGAGTGCCGAGAGCACGTATCCCCAGTCCCCGATGTGCAGCCCGACGTAAATGAGGAGCGGCGGCACGCACCAGACGAGGAAGAACCCGGCGTCGCTGTCGAGCAGCGCCCGCGCCGCGCGGCGACCGAGGAGCGCGACGCCTGCGACGGCGAGCGGAGCCGCGAGCAACAGGCCCCATCCCGCCGCCCAGATGGTCATCGCGACGTTCGCGACGAGCGCGGGCACGCCCTGACCGACGATCGAATAGGTCTGCCCGACGTACGCCGCCTGCCCGAGAAGCGCGTTCGCGTACGCCTCGACGCCGTCGGAGAGGATCACCGTCGGGATGAGCCAGAGCAGGCACGCCGCGCCGAGCGCGAGCGCCGGGCGTATCGCGCCGCGGATCCCGAGCGGACGAAGCGACCACAGCCAGAGCGGCGCGAGCAGGATGAGAAGGTCCTGGCGAAAGCCAGCGGCGATGCCGAACGCGACGCTCGCGACGATCGCAGCACCGGCGCCGCGTCCGCGGGCGCGGTACGCCGCCCAGGCCACGACGAGCGAGCCGAGGCCGAGCACCGTGTACGGATAGGCGATCTCGGAGTACTGCCACACGAGCGGATCCGCGGCGTAGGCGGCGCCGGCGAGGAGCGCGACCGGCGCCGGGGCGAATCGGCGCGCGAAGAGGAAGATGCCCGCGGCGCCGAGCGCGCTCGCGAGCGCGGCGC
>DASQIF010000192.1:0-4022 GCA_035631715.1 Candidatus Acidiferrales bacterium | reverse complement strand
CGATGAGCCCGCCGGTATAGCCCGCGACCAGGCCCAGCGCTGTGCCGACGACGGTGGCCGCCGCCACGGACAGCACCGCAACCTGCATGGAGAGCCGCGCGCCGAACAGCACGCGGCTGAAGAGATCGCGCCCCTGCGCGTCCGTCCCGAACGGGAACGCCGGGCTGGGAGCGGCGAGCCGATCCGACGAGACCTGCAGCGGGTCGCGGAGCGGCAGGATGCCGACCGTGAGCGCGATCGCCACGAAGAGCCCGACCATCACCATCCCCGCGAGCGCGACCGGCTCGCGCGCGATCGCGCCGAGCACGCCGGCACGCGCCGGATTGCCGGCGCCGCTACGCGAGGCGGATTCGGGGATCCAAGTAGCCATAGAGCAGGTCCACCACGATGTTGAGTCCGACGAAGAGGATCGCGATTACCAGGACGCCGCCCTGCACCAACGCGTAGTCCCGCTGCACGATGGCCGTGAGCAGCATCCGGCCCACCCCGGGCACGGAGAAGATCTCCTCGACCACGACGGCACCGCCGAGAAGCTGTCCCACCTGGATGCCGAGCAGCGTGACGACGACGATGAGGCCGTTCTTCAGGACGTGCCGGCGCAGGACGACGGCGGGCGCGAGCCCCTTCGACCGCGCGGTGCGCACGTAGTCGGCGCTGAGCACATCGAGCATGGCGGACCGGGTCATGCGCATCGTCGCCGCCGCGAGCGCGAGCCCGAGCGTGAGCGCCGGGAAGATCTGGAGCTTCAGGTTCGCGAGCGGGTCGCGAACGAAGTCCACGTAGCCGCCGGTGTTCGGGAGCCACCGCAGGTAGAGCGAGAAGAACACGATGATGAGCGTCCCCAGCCAGAAGCTAGGCAGCGAGAGCCCGATGAGACCGCCGACCCTCGCTGCGACGTCGGCGCGCGAGCGAGGCCGGACCGCCGACAGCAGACCGAGCGGTATGCCGAGCGCGATCGCGATGAGCGCCGCGGCCGCCGCCAGCTCGAGCGTCGCGGGCAGGCGCTCGCCGATCTCGACCAGCACGGGGCGTCCGGTGCGGATCGAGAAGCCGGCGTCGCCGTGGACCAGCGAGCTGAGCCAGCTCCAGTACTGGACGAGGAGCGGCTGGTCGAGGCCGAAATACGCACGCAGGCTCGCGAGCTGTTCGGGCGTGAGCGCCGTCGACGTGCCCAGCCGGGCGGCGATGGCGTCCCCGGGGATGAGGCGGATGAAGAGGAACGTCAGGAGCGAGACGCCGATGAGCGTCGGGATGGCGCCGAGCAGTCGCTGCGCGAGATAACGACTCACGCCTCGCGCAGCGACTGCTTCTTACTTATTTATCGAGCCAGGTCTGCCGCAGATAGATGATCGAGCCGGTCGCCAGGTGCGTGAAGCCCTTGGTCGTCGGGAGCGTCGCGATGTAGTCGCGTCCCACGAACAGCCAGATGAATGGCACGCCGTTCACGAGCTCCATCTGCGCGGTGGTGTACAGGTCCTTCCGTTTGGCCGGGTCCGTCGTCGCTCGGGCCTGCTTGATGGCGTCGCTCGAGACGGAGTTCTTGTAGCTGGTGACGAAGTTGAGGTTGCCGTCGTCGGTGAAGTAGCGGAAGACGTAGAAGTCCGGGTCCGGCCCGCCGCCGTTGAGGCCCGGCGCCATGTCGAAGTCCGCCTTCAGCCAGCGGTCGACCCACTGGGTGAACTCGAGCGTCTCGATCTTCATGTCGACGCCGATCTCGGCGAGCTGAGCCTTCACCAGCTGCGCGATGTCCTTGGCGTAGGCGGGCTCCGTCGTCTGGGTCAGCATGGTGAACGAGACCGGACCGACGTTCGCCTCCTGGAGGAGCTGCTTCGCCTTCGCGACGTCGCGCGTGTAGAGCGGGTACTGCGAGGTCGGAAGCGCGTAGTTCGCGAGCGCCGGCGCGATCGGGCCGGTGACCTCACCCTCACCGAACGCGACCGCGTCGATGATCGCCTTGCGATCGATGGCGTAGGCGATCGCCTGCCGCACCTTCAGGTTGTCGAAGGGCTTGCGCTTCGTGTTCACGAACAGCAGGTTGTAGCTGAGGCTCGGCTTCGAATCGAGCGTGACGCCCGTCTCGCTGCGCAGGGTCCGCGCGACCTTCGCGTCGGTGATGATCGCCATGTCCGCGGCCTTCGTGCGCAGCGCCGCAGTAAGGCTCGACTCGTCGGGCACCACGTTGATGCGGATGCCGTCGAGGTAGGGCTGCCCCGCGACGTAGTAGTCCTTGTTCGCCTCGAAGCGCATGAAGTTGTCCGGTACCCACTCCGCGAGCTTGAACGGACCGCTGCCGATCGCGGTCTCCTTCTTCGAGAGATCGGCGTTGGCCTCGCCGATCTTCTTCGACACGATCCCGGTGTTCGGATGCGCCATGTACGCGATGAGCGCCGCGTTCGGGCTCTTCAGGTTGAACACGACGGTGGTCGGGTCCGGCGCGGTGATCGTATCGACGTCCGTGAAGAACGATCGCGCCACGGCCGCGGTCTTCGCATCGAGGATGCGATCGAAGGTGTACTTCACGTCGGCGCTGGTCAGCGGGTCGCCGTTGTGGAATTTCACACCGCTGCGGATCTTGACGGTGACCGTCTTTCCGTCGCTCGACGTGGTGGGCATGGATTCCGCGAGGTCAGGCTGCACGCCGAGGTTCTCATCGAGCCGCATCAGATAGCTGTAGACGAGCTCGAAGACGCGCGCCGATGTGAACGCGGGGACCTTATGCGGGTCGAGGTTGGTGACCTCGCCGGCGCGCGCGAGGATCAGCGTGCCGCCCCGCTTTGGCTGGTTCGACAGGCTGCTCGTCGGCGAGGGCCCGCCGCTCGTCGTGGTGGGGGCGCAGGCCGTGAGAACCGTCGCGAAGATCAGGCTCGCCGCGATGAGTGTCCGCCGCATCGCTGACCTCCCCTTGCCGCTGGCGGCACAGTAGCACCGGGTCGTCAGGCCTCCACGCGCTCCATCGCGACGCCTTCGACCGAGAGAAGCAGACACCCGTCCGCGACGGAAGCGCGATGGCGCTCACCCGCGGCGATGTGGATCGCCTCACCAGGTCCGGCCGACAGCGGGCCGGCATCGAACTCGACGGTGAGCGCTCCCTCGAGCACGAGCAGGAACTCGTCGCTCGTCTGGCGATGCCAGCTGCCGTCGAGCGTCCCCGCACCGGCGTGCAGCACGGACACGCCGTTCACCGTCCCGAGCTCCGTATTCGACCAGTCCGGCGGCGCTCGCAGCGGCGCCCGATCGGACGCGAGCGCGTCACGCAAGCTGATCTTCCTACCCATGCGCGCTCGTCGCGTCACGCACCGGGGAAGTGACACGCGGCCCAGTGCCGCGGCGCGTGCTCGATGAACTCCGGGTCCACTTCCGAGCAGATCTCCTGCGCCTTCCAACACCGCGTGTGGAAGCGGCAGCCCGAGGGCGGGTTGACCGGCGAGGGCACGTCGCCGGTGAGGATGATGCGCTTGCGCTTCTGCTCGACCGCCGGGTCCGGGATCGGGACCGCCGAGAGCAGCGCCTGCGAGTACGGGTGCAGCGGGTGCTCGTAGAGGTCGATGCGGTCCGCGAGCTCGACGACCTTGCCGAGGTACATCACCGCGACGCGGTCGCTGATGTGGCGCACGACGGAGAGGTCGTGCGCGATGAACAGATAGGTGAGCTTGAACTTGTCCTGCAGCTCCTCGAGGAGGTTGATGATCTGCGCCTGGATGGACACGTCGAGCGCCGAGATCGGCTCGTCGGCGACGATGAAGTCGGGCTCCACGGCGAGCGCGCGCGCCACACCGATGCGCTGACGCTGGCCGCCCGAGAACTCGTGCGGATAGCGGTTCGTGAAGTACGGATTCAGGCCGACGACCTTCAGGAGCTCCTGCACGCGCTCGGTCTTCGCGCGGCCCTTCGCGAGGTTATGGACCTCGAGCGGCTCGCCGATGATGTTGCCGACGGTCATGCGCGGGTTCAGCGACGCGTACGGGTCCTGGAAGATCATCTGCATCCGGCGGCGCATGCGGCGCATCTGCTCGCCGGGAAGC
>DASQIF010000191.1:0-4935 GCA_035631715.1 Candidatus Acidiferrales bacterium | reverse complement strand
TCGGGAGCGGGGTCAGCGAGCAGTTGTTGAGGTAGATGAGGTCGTTCGTGATCGGGAACTCGTCGCGCCAGCGCGACTCTTGCGGCGTCACCATCCGATCGCGTAGCTCTCGCGCCGTGGATCGGCGCCGCCCTCGAGGGTGCCCGGCTCGAGCTCCCGGATGGCGCACATGCCCGCGGCGCCGGGGGTCATGCCCGGCCAGTCCCGGATGACGTGGCCCTTCGCCGCCAGACCGTCCCGCACCTCGCGCGCGATGCGGCCCTCGACGCAGAGCACGCCGGGCTCGTAGGCGTGCGGGTAGAACGTCCACGGGAACGACCGCGAGATCACGCGCGGCGCCTCTATCGCGGCCTGCAGGTTCATGTCGAAGTCCACGACGTTGCAGACCGTCTGCACCATCGCCTGGCACTGCGCGTCCTCGCCCGGGCAGCCGAAGGGCATCAGCGCGCGGCCATCCTTCATGAGGAGCGCCGGGTTGGGCGTGAGGCGCGGCCGTTTCCGCGGCGCGATGGCTGACGGATGGCCCGGCGTGGTCCACAGCTGCGCGCCCCGCGTGCTCACGATGATCCCGAGGCCGTCGACCAGCGGCGACCCGAGACCCGGATCCGATGGCGTCGCCGAGAAGGCGTTCCCCTCGGCGTCCATCGCGCAGCAGTACGAGGTGTCCGGCGCGCCCACTCCCGACGCGACGCGCGGGCGGTAGCCGGCCGGGCCGCTGCGGCCTTCGTAGCGCCAGGGATCTCCCGGCGCCGGGAGCTCGGGCCACGCCCGATCGTCGCGGATCATCCCGCGGCGCTCCTCGGCGTAGGCCTTGTCGAGCATGCCCTTCATCGGGACGTCGACCTGATCGGGGTCGCCGAAGAACCCCTCACGGTCGGCCGCGGCGAGCTTGAACGCCTCGGTGTAGCGGTGGATGAACTCGAGCGACGCCGGGCCCATCGCCGCGACGTCGTACCCCTCGAGCAGGTTGAGCGTCATCGGCACGAGCGGGCCCTGCGACCACGGGCCGCATGCGTACACGTCGATGCCGCGATAGGTCGTGTGCACGGGGGCGCCGACCGAGACGTGATAGCCGGCCAGATCTTGCTCGGTGATGCGACCACCGTGCCGGCGCTGCGACTCGGCGATTGCGCGCGCGATGTCGCCGCTGTAGAGCGCGTCGCGCGCGGCCATGATCGCGGCGGCGCGGCCCTTCGCGGCGTTGGCGCGCTCGATCTCGACCAGGCGCCGGAAGAGCGCGGCGAGATCGCGTTGCACGAGGATCTCGCCGACTCGCGGCGCGCGGCCGCCCGGCAGGAACACCTTCGCGCTCGACGGCCACTGACGCAGCCGCTCCTCGAGCATCGCGATCGCGCGCGCGAGTCGCGGGTACACCGGGAATCCGTCGGCGAGCTCGATGTTCGGCGCGAGGACCTCGGCGAGCGTGAGCCGGCCGTGACGCGCGACCGCGGTGAGCCAGGCGTCGCACGCCGCTGGGGTGACCGAGCGCGGCACGCCGATCGGCATGTCGTCCCCGTGCTTCGCGCGGTATTCCTCGAGCGTGAAGTCGGACGGCCAGCGACCGAGGCCGTCGATGGACTCGGGCCCCTGCATACCGGGGCGGAACACGATGATCGGTGCGACGCCGCCGAAGTCGGTGAGATGGCGCTCCAGGACGTTCAGCGCGATGCCCGACGCGACACCGGCGTCGATGGCGTTGCCGCCGCGCGCGAACACCGACGCGCCGGCCTGTGAGGCGAGGTAGTGGCTCGAGCTCACCATCCAGCGCTTCGCGAGGACGGCGGGCCGGCCCTGCGTGATGCCGATGGCCGGCGCGGTGTTCTCGATCGGGATCTCGCGCACGACGAGCAACGATACTTCTCTTGGTGATCCGCATCCTCGCATGGCGCGTCCCGCCGTACGACAACGGCATGTACCTGCTCGTCGATGACCGCAAGGAGGGCCTCTTGATCGACCCCTCGATGGGCGAGCGGACGGCGCTCGACGCGACGAAACAACAGGGCATCCGCGTCGTCGAGATCCTCAATACCCATGGGCACGGTGACCACATCGCCGGCAACGCCGCGGTCAAAGAAGCGACACGCGCGCGGCTCGCGATCCATCGCCTCGACGAGTACCGCCTCGACGCGAAGCGCCGTCCGCCCAGCCAGATCGTCGTTCCGCCCGCGACCGCCGACGACCTCATCGACGAGGGACCGCTCCGCTACCTCGCCGACATCGAGCTTCAGGCCATGCACACACCGGGTCACACCGAGGGCTCCACGTGCTTCTACCTTGCTTCGGAGAAGGCGCTCTTCTCGGGTGACGTGCTCTTCGCGGGCAACGTCGGGCGCGTCGACATGCCCGGCGGCGACGCGGCGGTGATGGAGCGCAGCCTGGCGCGCATCGCCGAGCTCCCACCGGACACGCGCGTCTACCCCGGGCACGGCGCCCAGACGACGATCGGCGCCGAGTTGCGCTGGCTCCGCGGCTTCCGCTTCGCTTGACCGTCCGCGTCCGTCCCTTCGCGGATCGCGACTACACGGCCTTCGCACGGATACGAACCATCAGCGAGCGCGAGCCGACACGCGCCGAGGACGCCCGCGAGGCCGACAGGCGTTGGGACCGATCCCGCTACGAGCAGGTGCGTGTCGTCGCCGTCGACGAGGAGGATGCGCCCGTTGGTTACGGCGAGATCCACCACGAGCCGAGCCGCTTCGAACCGGGCCGCTACTTCATCCGGGTCGCGGTCGATCCGGACAAGCGGCGCTCCGGGATCGGCGCCGCGCTCTGGACGCAGCTCCACGCCGAGCTCGTCGAGCGCAAGGCGAAGATCGCCTGCCTCTGGTCGGACGACGGCACCGCCTGCCTGCCGTTCATCGCGCGGCGCGGTTTCCGCGAGGTCGTTCGCTCGTATCGCATGGTGTGCGCGGTGGCGTCGGCGCCGCAGCCGACGGAGGCGCAGGCCGACCACCTCGCGCGCCTTGGCGTGACCGTCACGACGCTCGCGGAGCTCATGCGCGACGACGACCGCGCCGCGCACAAGGCGCACGCGCTCGACTTCGAGGCGCGCGCCGATCAACCTACGCTCGGCCGGGTGACGCAGGCGCCGTTCGAGGACTGGCTCGCGTACCACGTCGAGGACCCGGCGGCGTTGCCCGAGGCCTACTTCGTCGCGACGCTGAGCGGCCGCTACATCGGCGTGAGCAGCGGCCGGCGCCGAGCGAGCGACGACGTCCTCGACATCGGGATCACGGCGGTATTGCCCGCCTACCGGCGGCGAGGCGTCGCCCGGGCACTGAAGCTGTATGTCCACGCGTACGCGCTCGCGGAGGGCTACCGCGAGATCCACACGAGCAACACCCGCGAGAACGTCGCGATGGTGAAGCTGAACGAGACCCTGGGCTACGTGATCGTCGAGAGCTGGGGCGGCTACGAGCTCGCTATTCCATCGTCCCCATGATGTTCATGCCGTTGTCGGCGAAGATCGTGGCGCCGGTGATCGAGCGCGACCACTCCGACGCGAGGAACACCGCGACGTTCCCGATCTCGTCCTGCGTGACGTTGCGCCGCATCGGTGACTTCGCCTCCCACAGCTCGCGCGCCGCGGAGATTCCCTTCACCGCGCTCGCGGCGAGGGTCTTCAGCGGTCCGGCGGAGATGGTGTTCACCCGGATGTTCTTCGCGCCGAGCTCCGCCGCGAGGTAGCGCGTCTCGGCCTCGAGCGCGGCCTTCGCGATGGCCATGGCGTTGTAGCTCGGGACGACCTTCTCCGCGGCGTTGAAGGTGAGGCTCATGACCGAGCCGCCGCCGGCCTTGTCGAACAGGGGCACCGCCGAGCGCGTGAGCGACACGAGCGAGTACGCCGAGATCTCGATCGCCGACAGCATCCCGTTGCGGCTCACGCTACTGAACGCGCCCTTCAGCTCCTCGAGCGGCGCGAAGGCGATGCAGTGGACGAGGATGTCGAGCTTGCCCCACTTCTTCTCGAGCGTTGCGAAGAGGGCGTCGATCTCGTCCTGCTTTGTGACATCGCAGGGCATGACCGGGATGTTCTGGTGGTCGGGGAGCGTCGCGACGAGCTCCTCAACGTTCGACCTCAGGCGGTCGATGGCGTAGTTGAACGCGAGGTCCGCGCCCTCGCGCTGGAAGGCCGTGGCGATCCCCCACGCGATGCTGCGCTTGTTCGCGACGCCCATGACCAGCGCCTTCTTACCGTCGAGCAATCCCATCACGCACCTCCGCTGTCGGGACACATCATCGACGCTGCCGCATCGCCTGTCACGCCGCACGCTTCACACATCGTGAAGCGAAATCAATCGAGATCGCGGCGGTGGATGTCGAGCAGGATGTGCGCGGGCTCGCGCGTGTCGTCCTCGCGGTACTTCTTCAGGTAACGGAAGCCGGCCTTCTCGTACGCGCGGATCGCGGCGACGTTCGACTTCGTCGGACCGATGACGCAGTAGTCGAGGCCGTAGCGCTCGAAGGCGAGCCGCAGGAATTCCCGGATCAGTGCCGGCCCGTGCCCATTGCCGATGAGCGCGCGGTCCGCGATGAAGATGTCGAT
Organism: Candidatus Acidiferrales bacterium; assembly: GCA_035631715.1. Classification (GTDB taxonomy): domain Bacteria; phylum Chloroflexota; class Limnocylindria; order P2-11E; family P2-11E; genus CF-39. The sequence continues at coordinate 389 of DASQIF010000191.1, read as the reverse complement.
GCCCACGGCGGGCTCGGCGAGGCCGCCCAGCTGCGCGACGTAGTCGGGGTGGTCGTCGACGCGATACGACTGGATGACGCCGATCGGCCGGTCGTCGAGCCGGATCACGAACATGTCGGTCGGGTCCCCGCCGCGCACGGCCTCCATCCAGTCGCGGATCGTGCCCTCGGGATAGTCGTGCTCCTCGGGATCGTCATCCCACCACCGCCGCACATGTGGCTCGAGCAGCCATGCGCGCACCATGACGGTGTCCTCTTCGCGGAGCGGGACGAAGGTGTACTGGGGCGTGCTAGTTCCAGCGTCCTCGCCGGTCGTCGTCGATGCGCCGGCCCCGGTAATACCGCGGGATGCCGGTGACGCGTGGACGCCCGAGATCGTCGGTGAGCGCA
>DASQIF010000190.1:0-4406 GCA_035631715.1 Candidatus Acidiferrales bacterium | reverse complement strand
CGGTCGACGCCGAGCGACGTGAGGAACTTCTGCTCGAGGGCCCGCGGATCGGCGGTGAGCAGGCCGAGCGCGTTGTATGCGCCGACCGCGCCCGACAGCTTCCCCGGCAGCCGCTTCGCGAAATAGTCGAGGCGACCGATGCGGTCACCGAGCCGCGAGACGTACGCTGCCATGGCGAAGCCGAAGGTGATCGGCTCGGCGTGCCGGCCATGCGTGCGTCCGATCTGCGGCGTGTCGGCCTCTGCCTCCGCGATAGCGATGCAGCGCGCGACGACCGACGCGACCGCCGGGATGACGACGCGCTCGACGGCCTCGCGGTAGCGGACCGCGTTCGCGGTGTCGACGATGTCGTACGACGTCGCGCCGAGGTGGACGTACCGCTTCGCCTCGTCGGGCACGCGCGCGCGGATGATGTTCACGAGCGCACGCACGTCGTGACGCGTCCTCGTCTCTTCCTCGGCGACCTCCTGCGGCGTCACCTGGTCGGCGGCGCGCGCGATCGCGTCCGCGATCTTGCGGTCGCAGATGCCGACGTCGGACATGGCGAGCGCGAGCGCGCCCTCGACGCGCGCCTGGTAGCGGATGACCGCGGCGCCGGAGAGGTACGGGCCGATCTCCTTCTGCAGCTTCTGATCGCCACCGACGAAGCGGTAGTCCATCGGGCTGATCGCGTCGAACCGGTTCATCATCCGGCGAGCACCTTCGCGGCCATGCCCTCGCGCAGCATGCGCACGCGGCCCGCGAGCGCCTCGTCGCCGGTGGCGAGGATCTCCGCGGCGAGGATGCCCGCGTTCGCCGCGCCCGCCTCGCCGAGCGCGACGGTCGCGACCGGGATGCCGCGGGGCATCTGCACGGTAGAAAGGAGCGCGTCCAGGCCGTTCGCGACGGCGTTCGGCGCGATGAGCGGAACACCGATGACGGGACGCGTGGTGATGGCGGCGACCGCGCCGGCCAGATGCGCCGCGGCGCCCGCGCCGCAGATGAAGACGCGCATGCCGCGCTGCTCCGACTCGGTCACCCAGTCGCGCAGTGCCTCCGGGGTGCGATGGGCCGAAAGCACGCGCATCTCGCATTCCACGCCCAGCCCGCGCAGCGTCTCCTCGGCGACCTTCATCGTCGACTCGTCGGACCGGCTGCCCATGACGATCCCCACCACTGGTGGACTCATACGGCGGCGACCACCTCACCCCGCGCGATGTCCGAACGATAGAACTTGCCCTCGAAGGTGATCCGCTCGGCGCCGGCGTACGCGAGATCACGCGCCTCCGACACCTTCGATCCGTTCGCGACGACGTGCACGACGCGGCCGCCGGCGGTCACGACGCCGCCATCGGGGACGCTGCGGGTCGCACCGTGGAACGCGAAGACGTTCTCAGGCAGCCGGTCGAGGCCGCCGATGCGCTCGCCCATCTTCGGCACGCCGGGGTAGCCCGCGGCGCAGAGCGCGATGTCGACGTACGCGCGCTGGCTGAAGCGCACCGGGTGCTCGCGCGTGTAGTCGGCGAGCCTGCCCTCCCCGAGCGCGAGCATGAGCTTCGCGAAGTCGCCGCCGATGCGCGGCAGGATCACCTGCGCCTCCGGGTCGCCGAAGCGCGCGTTGTACTCGAGCACCTTGTAGCCATCCGCGGTGCGCATGAGCCCCGCGAAGATCACGCCGCGGTACGGCGTCCCGCGCGCGACAAGCGCCTTCGCGATGGGCGCGATCAGCTCGTTAGCCACCCGCTGCGCGTCGTCGTCGGCGAGGACCGTCGTCGGGGAGATCGCGCCCATGCCACCGGTGTTCGGACCGGTGTCCCCGTCGCCGACGCGCTTGTAGTCCCGGGCCGGCGGCAGCGCGACGACCGTCTCGCCGTCGACGAGCGCGTGCAGGCTGGCCTCGTCACCCTCGAGAAGCTCTTCGAATACGACGACGCCGCTGTTCGCCGGCGGCGAGCCGAGCGCGGTGCGCGCCTCGTCGGCGGTGCGACAGATCGTCACGCCCTTGCCCGCTGCGAGGCCGTCGGCCTTGACCACGAACGGCGCGGCCCAGCGGTCCAGCGCGGCGCGCGCGGCGTCGGCGTTCGCGAACGACTCCCAGCGCGCACAGGGGACGCCGGTCTCGCGCATCAGCTCCTTCGCGAACGTCTTGCTCCATTCGATCTTGGATGCCTCGCGCGACGGCGCGACGACGGCCACGCCACCGCGACGCAGCACGTCCCCGATGCCCTCGGCCACCAGCTCGTCCGGACCGACGATCGCGAGGTCGGTGTATGCCGCGGCCATGTGCTGCTGCAGACGCAGGGCGTCCTTCGTGGAGAAGTCGAAGACGCGCGCGAAGAGCGCGACACCGGGGTTGCCGGGGACGACGTCGATCGACGCGACGCTGTCCGAACGGGCGAGGCGCCACGCGATCGCGTACTCGCGTCCGCCGCCGCCGAGGACGAGGCAGTTCGTCCCGATCGCGCTCGCGCTGCGTCCCATCGTGATGCTCGCGCGCTGCTCGCGGATGATCCGACGCGTGCGCGCGCCGTCATTGAAGAGGTCCTTCAACGCGCGCATCACCATGATCGGCTCATTCCCATTCGATCGTGGCCGGTGGCTTGCTCGAGATGTCGTACACCACACGATTCACCTGCGGGATCTCGTTCACGATCCGCGCGCTCGTGCGCGCGAGGAGGTCGTATGGCAGACGTGCCCAGTCGGCGGTCATGAAGTCCTCGGTCGTGACCGCCCGTAGCGCCACGAGCCAGCCGTACGTGCGGTAGTCCCCCATCACGCCGACGCTCTGCACCGGTGTGAGCACGGCGAACGCCTGCGCGACGCTGCGGTACAGATCCGCGGCGCGCAGCTCCTCGAGGAAGATCGCGTCCGCCGTGCGCAGCACGTCGAGCCGCTCCTTGTCGATCGCGCCGAGGACGCGCACTGCGAGGCCGGGCCCCGGGAACGGGTGGCGCCACAGGATGTCCTCGGGGATGCCGAGCTCGACGCCGACGCGCCGGACCTCGTCCTTGAAGAGGCGGCGCAGCGGCTCGACGACCTCGAGGTCCATGACCTCCGGCAGCCCGCCGACGTTGTGGTGCGTCTTGATGCGCGCGCTCGTCTTGCTGTCGCGGCTCTTCGACTCGATGACGTCGGGATAGATCGTGCCCTGGACGAGCAGCTGCACCGCGCCGATCTCGCGCGCCTTCTCCTCGAAGACGCGGATGAACTCGTCGCCGATGATCGCGCGCTTCTTCTCGGGGTCGACGACGGAGGAGAGCTTCGCGAGGAAACGCGCCGACGCGTCGACATGCACGAGCCGCAGGCGCGGTCCGAACGTCGCGACGACCTGCTCGGCCTCATCCGCACGCAAGAGACCGTGATCGATGAACACGCAGGTGAGCCGATCGCCGATCGCCTTCGCGACGAGCGTGGCCGCGACCGCCGAGTCGACGCCGCCGGAGAGCGCGCAGATCGCGTGACGGTCTCCGATGACGCGCCGGAGCTCCGCGATCGCCTCCTCGACGAACGCGGCCGGCGTCCAGTCGCCTTCGCAGCCGCACACGCGGTAGAGGAAGTTGCGGAGCACCTCGGCGCCGCGCGGCGTGTGCATGACCTCGGGGTGGAACTGCACCGCGAAGCGGTTGCGTCCGTCGCTCATCGCGGCGAGCGGCAGCCGCTCGGTGCTCGCGACGCCGTGGAATCCAGGCGGCAGGCGGCGGACCGTGTCGCCGTGGCTCATCCAGGCGCGCTCGCTCGCGCCGAGACCCTCGAACAGCCCGGAGGGATCGGCGATCTTCACCGTCGCCGGGCCGAATTCGCGCTTTCCCTCGAGCACGACCTCGCCGCCGAGGACGTGCGCCATGAGGTGCATGCCGTAGCAGATGCCGAGGACCGGAAAGCGTCCATCAAGGATCGCGGGATCGATCGAGGGGGCATCCTTCTCATAGACCGACGCGGGTCCACCGGAGAGGATCACGCCGACGACGTTCTTCCGCGTGAGCTCGTCGGCGGTGATGTCGTGCGGGAAGATCTCGCAGTAGACGCGGGACTCACGGACGCGCCGCGCGATGAGCTGGGTGTACTGGGAGCCGTAGTCGAGGATCGCGATGGTGGCCCTGCGCTGGGCGGATTCCGCCTCCGTCCCCTGGAGGCGCCTCTCCGCCGCGCTCACCTACTGATTATCCGCTCGCACGCACCCGATAATTCGGCGCTTCGACCGTGATCTGCACGTCGTGCGGGTGCGATTCGCGCAGCCCCGCGCCACTGATGCGGACAAAGCGCGCCTTCGTGCGCAGATCCTCGATGGTGGCCGCGCCGACGTACCCCATGCCGAGCCGCAGACCGCCAACGAGCTGATACACGATCGGCGCGACGGGCCCGCGCGAGGGCACGCGTCCCTCGATGCCCTCTGGCACGAGCTTGCTGAACTCGGCGACGTCCTGCTG
>DASQIF010000189.1:0-9217 GCA_035631715.1 Candidatus Acidiferrales bacterium | reverse complement strand
GGACCGAAGCCCTCGGAGCTCGAGGTCATCGCGAGCGAGGGCAAGATCGCTGCGGGGCATCGGAACCTGGCCGTGGGCCGTAACGCCTTCACCTATCTGTGGGACGACGTCCCCGTATCGCTCGATCGCGTCCTCTGGCCGATCGCCCAGTCGGCGATCGACATCCTCACGTCGCACGACCGGGAGGTGGTCCGGCAATGTGAGTCCGAGACGTGCGCCTGGGTCTTTCTCGACCGGACGCGCAACCACAGTCGCCGGTGGTGTGTCATGGGTGACTGCGGGAACCGCGCAAAGGCGCGACGGTTCCGGGAGCGGAAGGCGACGCGCACCGCGGTCTGAGCGGGCGCGCCTAGTCTTTGACCATGAGCCGCATCACCGTCCTCTGCGGCGGCGTGGGCGCGGCGCGCTTCCTCAGAGGGCTCGTCGCTATCGTCGATCCGTCAGATGTCACCGCGATCGTGAACGTCGGCGACGATGCCGAGTTCCACGGGCTGCGCGTGTCGCCGGACATCGACACGGTCCTCTACACGCTGGCGGGGATCGTGAACGAGCAGCACGGCTGGGGGATCCGCGACGAGACGTGGCACGTGCAGGAGGCGCTGGCGCGCCTCGGCCGCGACACTTGGTTCCAGCTCGGCGACGCCGATCTCGCCACCCACATTCACCGCACCGCACTGCTTCGCTCGGGCGTCTCGCTCACCGACGTGACGTCGCGGCTTGCCTCCGCGCTCGGCGTCGGCGCGCGCATCCTGCCGGCGTCCGACGCGCCGCAGGCGACCATGGTCCGCACGGACGACGGCTGGCTCGCGTTCCAGGACTACTTCGTCCGCCGCCGTCAGCGCGACACCGTGCGCGAGGTGCGGTTCGACGGATCGCGCGTCCCGGCGCCCGGCGTCATCGCGGCGATCGGTTCGGCGTCGATCGTGATCGTCGCGCCGAGCAACCCGATCGTCAGCATCGGACCGATCCTCGCGCTCGACGGCGTGCGCGACGCGCTCGCGCGCACCGCGGCGCAGGTCGTCGCGGTGTCGCCGATCATCGCCGGTGAGGCGGTGAAGGGACCCGCGGCCGCGATGCTCGCGAGCCTGGGTCACCAGGTATCCGCCGCCGGCGTGGCCCGTCTGTACGCCGACTTCCTCGACGTCCTGGTCATCGACGAGCGCGATGCCGAACTTGCGCCGGCGGTCGAAAAGTCCGGGCCGCGCGCCGTCGTCGCGCCGACGCTCATGGTCGATGCGCCAGCGCGGGCGCGCCTCGCGCGCGCGACCCTCGATGCGGTGAGCAGCGATGCCCGCGCCTAGCGTCTGGCTCTTCGTGCTCGCTCGCGATCCGCACGGCGCGAAGCGCCGGCTCGCGCCGGTCCTCGACGAGAGCGCACGAGCGGAGCTCGCGATCGCGATGCTCGGCGACATGCTCGAGGCCTCCCGGGCCGTCGCCTTCGCCCGGCGCGTGGTGGTCACCGAGAGCGCCGCCGTGCGCGACGTCGCGCGCGCGGCCGGCGTCGACGCGCTTGACACGCCGCTCGCGGACACGAACGCCGCGGCGCGCGCGGCGTTCGCGGAAGCGGTCGCCGCAGGCGCCGCCGCCTCTCTCGTCCTTGCCGCGGACCTGCCGCTCGCCCACGCCGCGGACATCGCCGCGCTCGTGGACGCCGGTCGCGACGCCGACGTCGTCATTGCGCCCGATCGCCACATGCGTGGCACCAACGCGCTGCTGCTCGTGCCGCCCGCGCGCATCGCGCCCGCGTTCGGCGACGACAGCCTCCGTCTCCATCAGGAGCGTGCGCGGGCGGCTGGGGCGACCCAGCGGCTGGTGACCGCGCGCGGCCTCTGCGCGGACCTCGACGATCCGGATGACCTGCGTCTCATCCGCGACGACCCGGGGCTCGGCCCGCGCACTTCCGCGGTGTTGCGCACCGTGACGTCGGTCGCGCGCGCGTCGCGCTAACCTCTAGCCCTCGGCGAAGGGGGCATGACATGACCAAGGTGAAGGCCGCGCTGGCGCAGGTCGCGTGGGCCGGCGACAAGGACAAGATGGTCCAGAAGCACGTCGATTACATCGCGCAGGCCGCGAAGCAGGGCGCGCAGGCGATGTGCCTTCAGGAGCTCTTCTACGGACCGTACTTCTGCCAGGTGCAGGACACGAAGTACTACTCCTACACCGAGCGCATCCCCGATGGACCGACGACGAAGCTGATGCAGGAGCTCGCGAAGAAGCACTCGATGGTGCTCGTCGTCCCGATGTACGAAGAGGACGCCACCGGCGTCTACTACAACACCGCCGCCGTGATCGACGCCGACGGCAAGTACCTCGGGAAGTACCGCAAGACGCACATCCCGCAGGTGAACGGCTTCTGGGAGAAGTTCTACTTCCGCCCGGGCAACAGCGGGTACCCGGTGTTCGACACCGCGGTGGGCAAGGTCGGCGTCTACATCTGCTACGACCGCCACTTCCCTGAGGGCGCGCGGATGCTCGGCCTACACGGCGCGGAGCTGGTCTTCATCCCATCCGCAACATCGCGCGGGCTCTCCATGCATCTCTGGTTCATCGAGCAGACCGCGCATGCCATCGCCAACGGCTACTGGGTCGGCACGATCAACCGCGTCGGACAGGAGAAGGAGTTCGGCCCGAACGATTACTACGGCTCGTCGTACTTCGCCGACCCGCGCGGCAAGATCGTGAAGCAGGCCTCGGACAAGGAAGAGGAGCTCGTGGTCGCGGACCTCGACATGGACCTCGTGCGCGAGGTGCGCAACACCTGGCAGTTCTACCGCGACCGTCGCCCCGATATGTACGACGACATCGTGAGGCCCTAGGTGGCCGTCGCCGCTCCCACGCGGGAGAAGATGTTCATCGGCGGCGAATGGGTCGAGAGCAGCGACGGACGCATGTTCGACGTGGAGACGCCAGCGAAGCGTGGCGCGGTGATCGCGCGCGTTCCGCGCGCGGGCGCGGCAGACGTCGATCGCGCGGTGAAGGCCGCAGCCGCCGCCTTCCCGGCGTGGCGCGCGATGCCGCCGCGCGAGCGCGGCCGTCTGCTCCTGCGCATCGCCGACGATGTCGACGCGTCGACCGAGGATCTCGCGAAGCTGCTCGCGGCGGAGACCGGCAACGCGATCCGCACGCAGTCGCGGCCCGAGGCGCAGCGCGTGTCGGATCTCTTCCGTTACTTCGGCGGTCTCGGCGGCGAGCTCAAGGGCGAGACGATCCCGCTCGGCGAGGGCTGGTTCTCATACACCCGTCGCGAGCCGCTCGGCGTCGTCGCGGCGATCGTGCCGTGGAACGTGCCGATCCTCATCGCGGCGTGGAAGCTCGCGCCGGCGCTGATCGCCGGCAACACCGTCGTCCTCAAGCCATCCGCGAACGCGCCGCTGGCCACGCTCGCGTTCGCGCGCATCTGCGAGCGGCATCTGCCGAAGGGCGTGCTCAATGTGGTGACGGGCACCGGCGAAGAAGTCGGGACGCCCCTCGCCGAGCATCCCGGTGTCGCGAAGATCTCCTTCACCGGCAACACCGAGACGGGGAAAGCGATCCTGCGCCTCGCGGCCGATCGCATCATCCCGGTCACGCTCGAGCTCGGCGGCAAGAGCCCGCAGATCGTGTTCGCCGACGCCGACAGCGACGCGACCGCGGACGGCGTTATCGACGCGATGCGCTTCGCGCGCCAGGGACAGTCGTGCACCGCCGGGTCGCGTCTCTTCGTGCACTCGTCCGTGTTCGATTCCTTCATGGCGCGTCTCGCGACGAAGTTGCGGCGGCTCAAGGTCGGCGATCCGCTGGACGAGTCGAGCGACATGGGCGCGATGGTGAGCCGCCAGCAGTTCGAGAGCGTCTGCCGCTACATCGACGAAGGCACCAAGCAGAAGGGCGCGCGCACCGTCACCGGTGGACTGCCCCCGACTTCCGGCGCGCTCGCGGAGGGCTACTACCTCGAGCCGACCGTCTTCGCCAACGTCGACAACGACTGGCGGATCGCGAAGGAGGAGATCTTCGGCCCGGTGCTCGTTGCGATCCCGTGGAGCGATGACGCCGATGTGATCCGCATGGCGAACGACACGCACTACGGGCTCGCCGCGTACATCTGGTGCCGCGACATCTCCCGCGCCCTCCGCACCGCGCACGCGGTCGACGCGGGATGGGTCCAGATCAACGGCGGCGGCGGACAACTTGTCGGCCAGCCGTACGGCGGCTACAAGCAGAGCGGTCTGGGTCGCGAGAACTCACTGGAAGGGATGCTCGAGGGCTTCACGCAGCGCAAGAGCGTCACGGTGAATCTGGGTGTCTGAGCTGCGCGTCGAGCAGGTGACGCTCGAGCCAGTCCCGGTGCTGGTGGCCGCGGAAAAGGGCGCGCCGGGCGAGGTCGCGATGCGGGCCTTCGACCGCCTCGAGAAAGCGCTGGGCGACATCACGGGCCGCAAGTTCTACGGCTACTACGCGCCCGACCAGCGCGAGTACCGCGCGTGCGTCGCGGTGAAAGACGGCGACGACGCGGAGAAGCTCGGTCTCGCGCGCGAGACGCTGCCCGGTGGAAAGTACGTGCGCTCGCGTCTGGTGGGCGAGCCGCCCGAGCTCTATCGGCGCATCGGTCCCGCGTTCGACGACCTCGGCAACATCAACGACACGAAGGACTTCATGCGCCCCTACATCGAGTTCTATCGCGCGCGCAACGAGGTCGATCTCCTCGTGCCGATCCTCTAGCGCAGTTCGAGCCTCGCCCCTGTCCGGTCGGCAACCTCGAGACGGCCGAGTTCGCACGTGTCGCCGCTGTCGCAGGTCGGGAGACGGTCGTGTCGCGTGCTTCGTCTTGCAGCCCTTTCACAGATGTGGGCACCGGGGAGCCGAGCCCGGAGGCGAGCGCCGCGAGGGCCAGACCCAGGGCCCAAGGCGGCGGGTCGCCGCGCCAGGATGGGAACGCGTGGGGCGGCCGACGCGCCAGCTGGGGTGTGGAGTGTGAGCTGCGTCTGCGGCACGCGCTACGTGCGCTACGAGAAGGAGTTCGGAAAGAACCCCGTAGCGGGATAAGTCAGGTCTTCGGCGGTCGCGCGCACCCGCATCATTACGCGCGATCGTCCGGTATCAGCCGATTCCCCCAAGGAACAGCTGACACGCGTTCTGGCAACAGCTGACACAACACCTGATACCTGGGTACGCGCTCCCCCTGGTCGCCGGTCGGACCGCCGTTAGGCCGATGGCGGCCCGACCGCCGACATCGCCGGCGAACGCCTCGCGCCCTAAGGGCTCAGGGCGCACGACCCGCTGGCCTGAAGCGCCAACGCATCGCGCCGTAAGGCTTCTTCGTCGCGCCCCGAAAGCGACCGTCGGGCTGACGGCGTAGAGGTACCACGGCGGACGGCCGGCGCTGGGAGCGCTGTAGGGCGCGATGAACGCGTCGCCCTCGACCTTGACCGGCCAGCCCTGCGCGACGTAGCGGCGCGCGATACGTCGCGCAGGGTCTCCGGGTCGGCCACCCGGCGTGCCTTCCCTTCGATGACGAGGTCGAGATCCGGCAGCGGCACCGAGATGGCGCAGCGCGGATCGCGTGCGAGGTTGCGGCCCTTGCGTGTCGTCGGCCCGCTCACGACGTAGTACCGGTCGTCGACCCACAGCGCGCCGACGCCCGCAATGTGCGGCCCCTCCGGACCGATCGTCGCGAGCCACAGCGTGCGGTGCGCCTTCGTCTTCGCGGTGAGTTGCTTGCGCGCGCGACCAGGGGATGGGCTTGTCGCCGTAGATGTGTCGAGGTTCTTTGCCTCGACCAGCTGGCTAGCCACTCTTCGCGAGCCGCTCTTTGAAGGCGTTCGTGTTGTACGGACGGCCGAGGAAATTCTTCACCGCGTCGGCCGCAGGGATGTTGCCGCCGGGCGCGAGCACGATGTCGCGATAGCGGCGCGCCGTCGCGATGTCCATTAGGCCGTCCGTGAATCCGGTCCCAATGTCCGACGCAATGCAGTCCGACCACAGGTAGGTCGCGTAGGCGGCGGCGTACGCCTCGCTGCCCATGTGCTCCCAGTTCACCGGCCAGTTCGACCCGTCGAGCTGCGCGAAGCGCGACTCCCGGTCGGCGACCGCGCGTGCCACGGTGCGCGAATCGCGATCGATGTTCTTCTCGTCGTGCAGCCGCAGCGACTGCCGGCTCTGCACCGTCGACTGCTCGACCTGCACGCCGCGGCCGAAGTCGCGCGCGGCCTGCAGGCGGCGGACGAGGTCCTCGGGAATGGTCTCGCCGGTCTCGACGTGCTTCGCGAATCGCCTCAGCACGTCGAGCTCGAAGATGTAGTCCTCGAGGAAGCGCGACGGCGCCTCCATGAAGTCGTTCTCCGCGGGCCGCCCGAGGCGCGCCCACTCGACGACGTTGCCGCGCACGATGCCGTGCACGAGATGGCCGAACTCGTGGAAGAAGGTCACGACCTGCTGGTGCTCCATGAGCGCCGGTCCCCGCTGCGCGTTCGGGTCGGGGAAATTGCAGACGAGCACGTTGTGCGGCAGCTGGCGCCCCTTCAGCCCGAGGCGATAGCCGAACGAGGTGGCCCACTTGTTCTTGCCCGGACGCGGGTGCATGTCGAGCGTGATGAAGCCCGCGGGATTGCCGTCCATCGTGACCGAGAAGTGCTCGGCGTCCTCGTGCCAGGTCTCGTCGGCCTCGATCTCCGTGAAGACGAGGCCGAACAGCTGCGAGGCGAGATCGAGGATCGCCTGCCGCACCGAGCGGTACTCGAGGTACGGGCGCACCTCGCGCGGGTCGAAGCGGAAGCGCTCGTCCTTCGCGCGCGCGAGGTAGTACTGCATGTCCCACTGTCCGACCCGCGTCGCCTCCGGGTCGTCGCGACGCGCGAGGTCGACGAGCGCCGCGTACTGGCGCTCGGCCGGCGCCTTCGCGGCTGCGCGCACGTCGTCGAGGAACCGGTCGAGGTTCGCGGGGGACGCCATCATCTTGTCCTCGAGGTTGTACGCGGCGAAGCTTGGATAGCCGAGCACCTGTGCGAGCTCGTGACGGGCGTGCCGGAGCTGATCGAACACCTCGATGTTGCCCCGCGCGCGATCGAAGTACGCCTTCGCGATTGCCAGACGCGCCGCGGCGCTCGTCGCGTACGTCTGCACCGGCGCCATGTCGGGCGGGTCGGTGGTGATCTTCACCATCCCGTTCGCGTCCGCCGGGCGCGCGGCGCGATAGTCGGCCGGTGTTCCCTCGAGCGCGGCCTGCGGAAGCTCCACCGTGCGCACGTCGTCGCGCAGGTTGCGTCCGTACGCCTGCGAGAGCTCGGTGATGCGCAGGCGGAGCTGCTGCGCCTTCGCGCGTGCCGCGTCGTCGAGATGCGCGCCGGCGCGCCGCATGTCCTGCAGCGTGAGCGCGACCATGCGCTGGGCGGGCCCATCAAGGCCGCTCCCGTCGATCTTCGAGAGCGCCTCGTAGATCGGGCGCGACTGCGAGAAGCCCACCGACACCTGGGTGGCCTCGCGCTGCAGTGCCTCGCAGGTCTCGCGCGCCGCGAGATCGGGATGCACGTTCACGAGTACCGACACGCTGCTCGCGGCGTTCGTGAGGAGATGCTGGATGCGGTCGACCTCGTGCATCAGGGCGTCGCGGTCGTGCGGCGGCGCGACTTCGAGCTTCGCGATGCGGTCGCGTGCCTCGCTGAGCCACGCGTCGCCCTGCCCGCGGATACCCGCGGCAGTCATGCGCTGAGTGCGGGCAGCGGTGTCGGTGATGTGGCCGAATATACGCGCTAGCATCCCGCCGTTCCGTTCAACAAGGGGGAGAGCCATGGCGCAGACGCTCATCACCGGTGGCACGATCGTCACCGCGGCGGATACCTACAAGGGCGACGTGCTCATCGACGGCGAGAAGATCGCGCAGATCGGCAAGACCCTGAAGGCCACGGGCGCGAAGCGCATCAACGCGACGGGGAAGTATGTGATCCCCGGCGGCATCGACGTCCACACGCATATGGAGCTGCCGTTCGGCGGCACGTTCGCGTCCGACGACTTTGAGACCGGGACCGTCGCCGCGGCATTCGGCGGGACGACGAGCATCGTCGACTTCGCGGTGCAGGGCTTCGGCGAGCGCCTCGAGAAGGCGCGCGACGCGTGGCTGGGCAAGGCGCGGGACAAGGCGGCCATCGACTACGGGCTGCACATGATCGTGCGCGACGTGAACGACAAGGTGCTGCGCGAGATGGACACGATGGTCAAAGAGGGTGTGTCCAGCTTCAAGCTCTTCATGGCCTACCCCGGCGTGTTCATGGTCGACGACGCGTCGATCTTCAAAGCGCTCGGTCGCACCGGCGAGAACGGCGGCCTCATCTGCATGCACGCCGAGAACGGCGGCGTGATCGACGTTCTCGTGAAGCGCGCGCTGGCGAAGAAGAACACCGCGCCGAAGTGGCACGCCCTCACGCGACCGCCGGAGGCCGAGGCCGAGGCGACCTATCGCGCGTTCCGCCTCGCTGAGATGGCCGGCGGGATCCCGCTCTATGTCGTGCATCTCTCGGCGGCGCAGGCGCTCGAGCAGGTCCGCCTCTTCCGCGACCGCGGCCTCCCTGCGTACGCCGAGACGTGCCCGCAGTACCTCTTCCTCTCCATCGACAACTACGACGAGCCGGGCTTTGACGGCGCGAAGTACGTGATGAGCCCGCCGCTGCGCGAGAAGTGGCACCAGGAGGAGCTCTGGAAGGGCCTCGCGCGCAACGACCTGCAGGTCGTCTCCACCGACCACTGTCCGTTCTGCATGAAGGAGGGCTTCAAGGGCCTGCCGAAGCAGAAGCAGCTCGGCGAGGGCGACTTCTCGAAGATCCCGAACGGCGCACCGGGCGTCGAGACGCGCATGGTGCTCCTGTACGACGGCGGCGTCGTCGCGAAGCGCATCACCGTGAACCGCTGGGTCGAGCTCACCGCGACGACGCCAGCGAAGATCATGGGCATGTTCCCGAAGAAGGGCACGATCGCGGTCGGCGGCGACGCCGACATCGTCATCTGGGATCCGAAGGCGACGCAGACGCTCTCCGCGAAGACGCACCACATGCGCGTCGACTACAACCCGTACGAGGGCCGCAAGGTCAAGGGGAAGGCCACGACGGTGCTGTCGCGCGGCGAGGTCATCGTCGATAAGGACAAGTTCCTCGGCAAGAAGGGCCGAGGCAGGTTCATCAAGCGGGGCAGCCCGCTGCTCCAGACCTAGTGACCGCCGCGCTCGACCTCGTCCTGCGGCACAACGCGTGGG
>DASQIF010000188.1:0-24817 GCA_035631715.1 Candidatus Acidiferrales bacterium | reverse complement strand
CGCCCCGGCGCCCGCGGCCACCGCCGCTCCAGCCAGCGCGACGGTGGCCGCGGCTGCCGATGCGGGTCCGCTGGTCATCGGCGTGCTCCTTCCATACACGGAGTCCGCGATCGATGGCGACATCGGCGCGTCGCAGCGACGCGCGGCCGATCTCTACCTCAAGCTTCACGGCGGCAAACTGGGCGGACGCGACGCGCGGCTGGTATGGAATGACGAGTCCGCGCTCGACCCCGCGACGAATCAGGTGCGCGTCAAGCAGTTCCTGGACAAAGATCATGCCCAGCTGTTGCTGGGCGGCGCCGGTGGTGCGGCGGCGCAGCTGCTCCGCGACACCGCCGAGGCGCAGAAGCTCGTCTATCTCGACACGAACTCGACGGCGCGGTTCTCGAAGAGCGCCTATGCGTTCCATGTCGCGCCGACGGCGTGGCAGCTTTCCGAGCCGCTCGGTGAGTGGGCCGCGAAGAACCGCGCCAAGGAGTTCTACGCCGCGTACGCCGACGAGGCCTCAGGCGCGGAGGCAGCCGCTGCGTTCGCCGAGGGGCTCGCGAAGAACGGCGGCCGCCTGACCGCGAAGGCCGCGGTCCCGGCCAAGAGCGCCGACTGGACGAAGGTCGTCGCGGCGATCAAGGCGCAGCCGACAAAGGACGTCTTCGCGGCGTTCTACACGGAAGACGCCGCAGGGCTCATCGGCGCATGGAGCAACGCGGACCTCCGTGGAGCCGGATACCGCCTGTACGGTCCGGGGTCCCTCGCCGATTACGAAGTGCTGAAGGTCACCAAAGAGGCGGCGCTCGGGACCGTCACGTCGTACCCATGGTCAGTCGACGCCGCGGGCACGGACAACAGTTCGTTGATCAACGCGTTCAAGGGCGCGTATAAGGACGAGGACACCGGTCAGCCGCTGGTGCCCGATGGATACGCGGTGGAGATGTGGGACGCGTTGCTCGCGCTCGACACGGCGCTCGCGGTGACGAAAGGCGACGCGACCGCCGCCGCCCTCGTGCCGGCACTCGAGGGCGCCTCGTTCATGACGCCCGCCGGCCCGGCCGCGGTCGACAAGGCGACGCACACGCTCGTGACCGACGTGTACATCCGTGAGGTGCGGACCAGCGGAGGCGGCAATGGGCTGCTGAGCGTGTCGACGGATCGCGTCAGCGCCGTGCGGGACCCGGGCAACTGATCGACGGGTAGGCTAACGACGGGCATGTTCCGTTGGGTCCGACCCCTTTCGCTCTCCGGCCAGCTGCTCTGGCTGCAGGTCGCGATCATCGCCGGCATCGTTGTCATCGGCGCGGCCGCGTCGTACGCGCTCATCTCGTCGCAGATCGACGATCAGTACAAGCAACGCGCGCTCGCGATCGCCTACGCCGTCGCCGCGACGCCCGACATCGTTGAGGCGATGGATGACCCGGACCCGCCCAAGATCATCCAGCCGATCGCCGAAGCGATCCGGCGATCCGTAGGCGCGGACTTCGTCGTTGTCGCGAACAAGGACGGGATCCGCTACTCGCACCCGAACCCCGAGAACATCGGCAAGCGCGTGTCGACCGACCCGACGACCGCTCTCGCCGGCGATGTGTACGTCGGCTATCAGGAGGGCACGCTCGGACGCTCACTACGCGCGAAAGTACCGATCCTGCGCGATGGGCAGGTCCTCGGCATCGTGTCGGTAGGCTTCCTCGACGCGCAGCTCGCGCAGAAGGTCGAGCAGGCGCTGCCTTCGATGGCGCTCACGGTCTTCCTCGCGCTGGTGCTCGGCATCGGTGGGTCGCTCATCGTCGCGCGGCGCATCGACCGTCAGACCTTCGGGCTCGACTCGCGCGAGATCGCGGGGCTGCTCGAACAGCGCGACGCGATGCTCCACGGCATCCGCGAAGGCGTGCTCGCGCTCGACACCGGCGGCCGTGTGACCCTCGCGAACGATGAGGCGCGGAGGTTGCTCGGCATGAGCGCGGCGGTCGATGGCCGGCCGCTAGGCGACGTCGTCCCGGAGGGGCGGGTGCGCGCCGTGCTTGACGGCACCGCAGCGGGGGCGGACCAGGTCGTCATCGCCGGCGACCGCGTCCTCGTCCTCAACCGGATGCCGGTGGCTGTCCGTGGCAAGCCCGTCGGCGCGGTGGTCACATTGCGCGACCGCACCGAGCTCGAGGGGGTCCTCCGCGAGCTCGACACGGTACGCGGCCTCGCACAGGCTCTACGCGCGCAAGCGCACGAGTTCTCGAACAAGCTCCACGTCGTCGGTGGGCTCATCGAGCTCGGCCGCGTCGACGAGGCCGTTCGCTTCATCGCCGAGACGTCGCTCGTTCACCAGGAGCTCGTCGATCTCGTTCAGCAGCGCATCGCCGATCCCGCGCTCGCGGCCTTGCTCCTGGCCAAGGCCGCGCTTGCCTCTGAGCGCCGCGTGGAGTTCCGGCTCTCGTCCGAGGCGCGGCTTCCTGCGCAGGTCGCCGATGTTCGGGATCTGATCACCGTCATCGGTAACCTCGTCGACAACGCGATCGATGCCGCATCTGGCTCGAGAGACGCGTGGGTCGAGGTCAACGTGCGCTCCGAGCCGGGCGGCGTTGCCGTGCAGGTGCGCGACTCCGGTCCGGGGATCGACGCGCAGAGGGCTGCGGAGGTCTTCCGCGAGGGTTTCACCACGAAAACGGGCGGCGAGCACTACGGGCTCGGCCTCGCGCTCGTGCGGCAGGTCGCGCAGCGGCGCGGCGGGTGGGTGAGCGTCTCCAACGACGGCGGCGCCGTGTTCACGGCGCTCATCCCCTTCGCGGGCGCGTGACGGTGTCCGCGGTGACGGACACGATCCGCACGCTCATCGTCGAGGACGACTACCGCATCGCCGAGATCCATCGGAGCTTTCTCGAGCGTCTGCCGTCCTTCTCGGTCATCGACGTCGCGCACACGGCGCACGACGCGCTCGCGCAGGCGCATCGCGACCGCCCGGATCTCGTGCTCCTCGACCTGTACCTGCCGGACCGGCCGGGCCTCGACGTGCTGCGCGAGCTGCGCGCGGCCGACCGCTCCCCGGTCGACGTGATCGTCATCACTGCGGCGAAGGACGTCGACACGCTTCGTGCGGCCCTGCAGGGCGGAGTCGTGCATTACCTCGTGAAGCCATTTCAGTTCAATGCCTTTCGCGAGAAGCTCGAAAGCTACGCGGCGATGCGCTCACGGCTCCGTCGGGTGCACGAGGTCGACCAGGCCGAGATCGACGAGCTGTACGCGACCCTTCGGGCAGCACCGGCGTCGTCGGCCGTGCCCAAGGGCCTCTCGCCGGCCACGCTGGCGCTCGTCGCGCGCAATCTGCGCGAAGCCGGCGGCGATCTCTCCGCGGAGGAGGTCGCGGCGCGCACCGGCGTGAGCCGTGTCACCTCACGCAGGTACCTCGACCATCTCGCGCGCTCGGGGCTGGTCGATATACAGCTGCGATATGGCAAAGCCGGTCGACCCGAGCACCGCTACCTCTGGCGCGCCACGTCGTGACAGGTTCCCGACGCCGATGGAGCCTTGATGTCGAGTGACATCCGCACAGCGGTGCGCGAGCTCTGCGCGCACTTTCCCGACGCGTACTGGCGCGGCCTCGACGGGCGCGATGCATACCCGACCGAGTTCGTCGACGCGCTGACGAAGGCCGGATGGCTCGGCGCGCTCGTGCCACAGGAGTTCGGCGGCGCAGGCCTCGGCGTCGCCGACGCCGCGGCGATCCTCGAGGAGATCAACGCCTCGGGCGGCAACGCCGCCGTCGCGCACGCGCAGATGTACACGATGGGCAGCCTGCTGCGACACGGCAGCGAGGAGCAAAAGCGTCGCTACCTGCCGCGCATCGTGAAGGGCGAGCTGCGCCTGCAGGCGTTCGGCGTGACCGAGCCGGACGCAGGATCGGAGACGACGCGCATCAAGACCACGGCCGTGCGCATGGGCGACGGTTACGTCGTGAACGGCGAGAAGGTCTTCATCTCACGGGCCGAGCACTCGGACCTCATGCTGCTGCTCGCGCGGACGACGCGGTACGAAGACCTGACCGACAAGACCGAGGGTCTGTCGCTCTTCCTGGTCGACCTTCGCGCCGCGATCAAGGCCGGGCAGATCGAGATCCGTCCGCTCGAGACGATGATGAATCACCACTCGACCACGATCCGCATCCGCGATCTGGTCGTGCCCGCCGCCGACGGCGTGGGCGAGGAGGGCCGCGGCTTCCGCTACGTCATCGACTCTTGGAACGCCGAGCGCATCCTCATCGCATCAGAGTCGGTCGGCGACGGGCGCTGGTTCGTGGAGCGCGCGTCGCGCTACGCGAGCGAGCGCCGGGTCTTCGGCCGGCCGATCGGCGCCAATCAGGGAGTGCAGTTCCCAATCGCGCAGGCGTACGCCGACGTTCGGGCCGCGTCGCTCATGCGCGATAGCGCGGCGGGGCTGTTCGATCGCGGCGAGAGGTGCGGCACCGAGGCGAACATGGCGAAGCTGCTCGCGTCACAGGCCGCGTGGGACGCGGCCAATGCGTGTATCGACACGCATGGCGGCTACGGGTTCGCGCGCGACTACGACGTCGAGCGCAAGTTCCGCGAGACGCGTTTGCTGCTCGTGGCCCCGATCTCGAACAATCTCGTGCTGGCGTATGTCGGCGAGCACGTGCTCGGCATGCCCAAGTCCTACTAGGACGCTAGCGCCGGCGCCGCTTCTTCCGGCGCTCGGGCTGCGGAAAGTACTGGCGACGCCGCTGCTCGCGCGCCCAGGCGGCCTCCGCGGGCGGGAGCCAGTACCAGTACATGTACACGAGGAGCCCGATGTTGAACGCGATCGTGATGACGAAAAGGAAGAAGGGCGCCTTCGCGATGAGGAGCACGCCGAGCACGATGATGAACACGACGTTGAGCCAGAAGGCCCAGGGCTTGACCGCGCTTTCAGGCGGCGGGACGGCCCCCCGGCGGCGCCAGTTGTACCAGGCGATGTTCGCCAGAAGCGCCAGCGCGAGCGAGTACACAGCCGGCCAGTAAAACCGGGATTCGGGGTTGAAGGCCGAGAAAAATCTCTCGACGAAGTGAGAGGGATCGAACGCCACCGCTGGCTATACTAACCGCGCGCAAGAGACACCCACCCGATCACGTTAGGGGGACGTCGTGCGAGCTCTCCTCTCGGTCTCAGATCTGAATGGTCTCGTCGCGTTCGCGCGCGGTCTGCGCGAGCTCGGCTGGGATCTGGTCGCCACCGACGGCACGCGCGCCGCGCTGAAGTCGGAAGGCATCGACTCCCAGTCCGTCGAGGACGTCACCGGGACGCCAGCGCTGCTCGGCGGCCGGGTGAAGACGCTGCATCCGCGCATCCACGCCGCGGTCCTGGCACGGCGCTCCGACGAGGGCCACCTCGCGGAGCTGAAGAACGAGGGCATCCAGCCGATCGACCTCGTCGCCGTGAACCTGTACCCGTTCAACAAGTCCGCGGCCGCGGGGAAGCACGGCGCGGAGCTGCAGGAGCAGATCGACGTCGGCGGGGTCACGCTGCTGCGCGCGGCCGCGAAGAACTATCAGGACGTCATCGTCGTCTCGCGGCCCGAGCGCTACCAGGCCGTGCTCGACGAGCTCAAGGAGCGCGGCACCGTCTCGCCGGAGACGCGCCGCATGCTCGCCGCCGAGGCGTTCTCGCACACCGCGGCGTACGACGCGGCCATCGCGTCGCGCTTCGTCGCCGACGCGGGTATCTCGTTCCCCGACGAGATGACGCTCGCGCTCGAGAAGGTGCGCGACCTGCGGTACGGGGAGAACCCGCACCAGAAGGCCGCGTTCTACAAGGTGCGCGGCGAGGAGTCCGAGGCGATGGTCTCGGCGGAGCAGATCCACGGCAAGGCCGCGTCCTTCAACAACGTCCTCGACATCAACGCCGCCTGGCGCATCGCCAGCGACTTCACGCAGCCGACGGTCGCCATCGTGAAGCACCAGAACCCGTGCGGCATCGCGTCGGACACCGACATCACCTCCGCGTACCGCCGCGCCTTCATGTGCGACTCAGTCTCCGCGTTCGGCGGCATCGTCGGTTCGAACCGTCCCGTGACGAAGGAGCTCGCCGAGGCGATGCAGGACACGTTCTACGAGGCGATCATCGCGCCGGGCTACGCCGAGGACGCGCTCCCATTGCTCAAGCAGCGGAAGAACCTCGAGATCCTCGCGGTCCCGAACGCGATGCAGTTCGGCCGCTCGGGCGCGCGGTCGTCGAGCGCGCGGCACAACGGCGTCCCGATCTTCGACTACAAGCGCGTGGCCGGCGGCATCCTCGTCCAGGAGCCGGATGAGACCGTCGCTGAGGAAGGCAACTTCAAGGTCGTGACCGAGCGCAACCCGACCCTCGAGGAGCTCACCGACCTCATCTTCGCGTGGCGCTGCGTGCGCCACGTGACGTCGAACGCGATCGTGCTCGCGAAGGGGCTCGCGACGGTCGGCGTCGGCCCAGGACAGCTCTCACGCGTCGTCGCGGTCGAGGTCGCGGTGCGCAAGGCCGGCGAGAACGCGCGTCTCGCGGTCATGGCGTCCGACGCGTACTTCCCGTTCCCGGACGGCATCGAGGTCGCCGCGCGGGCGGGCGTCACGGCGATCATCCAGCCCGGTGGCTCGCTGCGCGACGCGATGATGATCGACACCGCCAACAAGCACCGCATGGCGATGCTGTTCACCGGGCGGCGGCACTTCAAGCACTAGCGCGATCGCGAGGGGCTAAGCCAGCTCGAGGTAGCGGAAGCCCTCGGCCGCCGGAAGGTTCCATGCGGCTCCGCCGTTCTTCGCGAAGGCACGCATGCGCTCGGGGAAGCCCTCGCGCCCGCCGACCTGCGAGACGTGCTGCTGCAGCGCGGCGATCTTCTTGTCGAGCGTTCCGGAGATGTCGAACCAGATGTTCGGCTCGCGCGTGCCGAAGAGGAGCACCCGCGACACGCGGTGGTGCTTCAAGCCCTTCTTCAGCTGCTCGGGGAAGAACAGGTGATCGCGCGCCGCGATGACGCCGTCCATCCCGCTCCATCCCGCGACGCGGTGGTCGGGATGTATCTGGTAGTGGCCCCAGGGGTCGTTGGTGAACACGACCTCGGGCTTGTGCTCGCGGATCGCGAGGCAGACCTGTCCGCGCAGCTTCATCGAGCGCTCGAGCTCGCCGTCCTGATACTTGAGGAACACGAAGCCCGTGACGCCGATCGCCTCGCCGGCCGCGCGCTGCTCGCGTTCGCGGATCGCGGCCATCTTCGCCGGCGTCATCTTCGGGTCGTGCGTGCCCTTCTGTCCGCTCGTGAGCACGCAGTACGACACCTGGCAGCCGCGCTCGATCCAGGACGCCAGCGTGCCCGAGCATCCGAAGTCGACGTCGTCGGGATGCGCGAACACGGCCATCGCGCGCTTCGGTACCGGGAACGTCGCGTCGGGCATCGCTAGACCTCCACCACGTCGTCGGTATTCGCGAGGACCTTCGCGTAGAGCGTGTCGATCTGGTCGCCCACGCGCCGCCAGGTGTAATGCTCGGCCCGATCGCGCGCGCCGTGCGCGAGGTGCATCCGCAGCCGCGGGTCGGTGAGCACCTGTGCCATCGCCTCCGCGAGCGCCTGATAGTCGCCGGCGGGCACGAGCAGCCCCGAGTCGCCGTCCGCGATGAGCGTCTGCAGACCGCCGACGCGCGTGCCGACGACGGGCGTGCCGCAGGCCATCGCCTCGAGCGCCACGAGACCGAACGATTCGGTCAGCGATGGGACCGCGCACAGGTCCGCGGCCGCGTAGTACCGCGCGAGTGTCGGCTGATCGAGCGAGCCGACGAACGAGACGTTCGCCTCCATGCGGTGCTGGTGCACCAGCCGGCGCAGCTCGAGGATCTTCTCCGTCTCCGGCGCGTCGTCGTTCGGATCGAGAGCACCGCCCACGACGAGGAGGCACACGTCGTTCCGCAGTTCCGGGTGGCGGAAGAAGAGCAGCCCGAACGCGCGCAGCAGGACATCGATGCCCTTGATCTGCTCGATGCGTCCGACGAAGAGCACGAGCCGCTCGCATTGATCCCGTCCGAGCGCCTCGCGCGCGTCGGCCTGGCGCATCGGCCGGAACACGTTCGGGTCGACGCCGCAGGGGATGATGTGCAGCTTCGCGCGATCCGCGTCGTACAGGTCGAGCAGCTCGCCGACCTCGATCTGGCTCGCGGCGACCACCGCGGCCGACTCCTTCACCGCGCGGCGCTCGATCGCGATCCGTATGTCGCTCTCGCCGTCGATGTCCTCATCCATGACCTCGCGCTTCACGAGCCCGAGGGTGTGGAACATCTGGATCCGGGGGACGCGCCACTTCGGCGCGAGCGCCCGCGCGACCTCGGCCGAGAGCCAGTAGTGCGAGTGGATGAGGTCGTAGCGCCGGCCTTCGGCCGCGACGTGCGCCTGGAGCTTCTCGGTGAACTCATCGAGATGCTCGTACACGTCCATCTTCGGCCAGTAGCCCATGGGTCCCGATCCGATGTGCACGACGCGCGCGTTCTCGCCGAGCGACTGGATCTGCGGGTCGTCCTTCTCGCGCCAGCGGGTGAAGACGTCGACCTCGTGGCCGCGGCGTCCGAGCTCGCGCGCGAGCTCGCGCACGTACACGTTCATGCCGCCCGAGTCGCGCCCGCCGAGCTTGGCGAGCGGACACGCGTGGACCGAGAGCATCGCGATGCGCGCTATCGCCGCACCGCCTCGAGGCGCCAGAGCCAGCGATCGACGGCGCCGAGGTCGTACTTGTAGGGCTCGTCGCCACGCAGGAGGTCGTATGTCTTGAAGCCCTGCGCGATCGCGTCGCGCACCGCGAAGGCGTGACTCGCGATGCCAAGCGAGAGCGAGCCGAGCGCGGGGTCATAGGCGGCGTTGTACAGAGCGAGCGTGTCGCCGTACGCGAACGCGAACAGCACCGCGGCGTCCTCGTCGTATGCGCGCATCACGCCGAGACGTAGCCGGCCGGTCGGCGCGAGCGCGTCGGCGATGTCCCGGAAGAAGCGCTCCACTTCCTCGGTCATGAACGCGGCCTTCTCGCCCTTCGAGAGCCGGTGGAGCGCGAAGAACCGGTCCAGCACCGCGGGCCGCTCGCCCTCGGTCGCCCAGCGGAAGCCCGTGCCCGACGCGGTCTCGAAGCGGCGGAGCTTGCGTCTGAGCTCGTGGCGCTCCTTCTTGCCGAGGCCCTGCACGTACGACTCGAAGTCGCCCGCGAGCGCGATGCGGGGGCTCGGGACGAGCCGTTCGCGGCGCACGGTGTAGCCGGCGGCGCCGAGCTCGTCGTCGAACGCCGCGAGCGTCGGCGTGTCCTCGGGCACGTACTCGACGAGGACCCGGCGCACGTGATCCGCGACGAGCCAGCGTGCGACCGACCGCGCGACCTGCTCGGCGTGCTCGGCCGCTGCGACGCAATCCTGCTCGTCCGTGAGCTCGCCGCCGGCGAAACGCACCGTGCCGTCGGTCGCGCGCGAGAGCGCGGCGATGCCGTAAGCGGGGCTACCCGCGGCGAGGGTCAGAGGTTCGTTCGCATCGTGCGCGCGTGCCACCGCGATCCACTCCGGTGTGAGGAAGATGCTGGCCGGCTTCCGCTTCGCCGCGATGGCCGACCACTCCGGAGCGATCTCGCTGGGAACGCGCGCGGTACAGCCCGCGTCCGGGCTCGTGGAGAGGGTCACTGCTCGCTTGATGGTATGGGCATCGCTCGATGAACGTTCAGTGACCCAAGTAACATTCCCGCGTGCCCGAGGGCGCCGCGCCACGCGTCCTCATCGCCCCACAGTCATTCAAAGGAAGCGCGGATGCGGTCGCGGTCGCGGCGGCGATCGCTCGCGGCGTCCATAAGGTGTGGCCGCGCGCCGAGACCGTGGAGCTACCGCTTGCCGATGGCGGCGAGGGCACGGTGCGCGCGCTCGTGCACGGATCGCATGGCGAGATGCGGCGCACGCGGGTGCACGACCCACTGCTGCGCGAGATCGATGCGGAGTGGGGGATGCTCGGCGATCGCACGACCGCGGTCGTGGAGATGGCCGCCGCGAACGGTCTGCCGCTTCTCCGCGAGGACGAACGCGATCCGCGCATCACCTCGACCCGCGGGACCGGCGAGCTCATCCTGGCCGCCGCGGCGAGCGGCGCGCAGCGCATCGTCGTCGGCATCGGCGGGAGCGCGACGAACGACGGCGGCGCGGGCATGGCGCGCGCGTTCGGCTATCGCTTCTTCGATCGCGAGGCGCGCGACGTTCCCGAGGGCGGCGCCGGGCTCGCGAACCTCGCGCGCATCGACGGGCAGACCGATCCGCGACTCATCCGCCCCGCGATCGACGTCGCATGCGACGTGCGCAATCCGCTGCTCGGCCCGGAGGGCGCGTCGGCGGTGTTCGGTCCGCAGAAGGGCGCGACGCCCGCGATGGTGAAGGAGCTCGACGACGCGCTTGCGCGCTACGCGGACGTGGTCGAGCGCATGATCGGCCGGTCGATGCGCGACGTCCCGGGCGCGGGCGCCGCCGGCGGGCTCGGCTTCGGCCTGCTCGCGTTCACCGAGGGGCATCTCCGTTCCGGCGCGCTGCTCGTGCTCGACGCGCTGGGGTTCGCGAAACGACTCGACGGCGCGTCGCTCGTCATCACCGGCGAGGGCCGCATCGACCGCCAGTCCGCGTACGGCAAGCTCACCCTCGCCGTGACCGAGGCGGCGCGGCGGCGCGGCATTCCCGTCATGGCGGTCGCGGGCATGCTCGGCGAGGGACACGAGGAGATGCGCGAGGCGGGCATCACGCACATCGAAACGCTCGCCGCGGACCCCTCCGAACGCGACGCAGCGATGCGCGATCCGCTGCCGCGCATCGAGGCGGCCGCCGCTCGCCTCGCGATGCAGGCCGCGGGAGAAGCCGGTAGCGTGTAACGCGATGGGTCCCGCGGTCCCCCCTGGTCGCACCGCAAGCCTCGAGCTCGTCCGCATCACCGAAGCCGCCGCCATCGCTTCCGCTCACTGGATCGGCCACGGCGATAACCGCCGCGCGGACCAGGCAGCGGTCGAGGCGATGCGCAAGGCGATGGACGAGGTCGCCTTCAACGGCACCGTCGTGATCGGCGAAGGCGAACGCGACGAAGCGCCGATGCTCTTCATCGGCGAGAAGGTCGGCCGCGGCGAGGGGCCCGACGTGGACATCGCGGTGGACCCGCTCGAGGGCACGAACCTGGTCGCGAAGGGCCGCGCCAACGCCATCGCGGTCATGGCCGTCTCCGAGCCCGGCGGCCTGCTGCACGCCCCGGACACGTACATGGAGAAGCTCGTCGTCGGGCCGCCTGCGAAGGGCAAGGTCGACCTCGACCGTCCGGTGAAAGAGAACCTGCGGATCATCGCCGACTCGCTCGGACGCGAGATCTCCGACCTGGCGGTCGTGATCCTCGACCGGCCGCGCCACGAGAAGTTGATCAACGACGTGCGCGACGCGGGCGCGCGCATCCACCTCATCGAGGACGGCGACGTCATCGGCGCGCTGTCGGTCGCGGTCGCCGGCACGAACCTGCACGCCGTGTTCGGCAGCGGCGGCGCGCCGGAGGGCGTCCTCGCAGCCGCGGCGCTCAAGGGCATCGGCGGCGAGATCCTCGGCCGCCTCAAGTTCCGCAACGACGACGAGCGCGCCCGCGCGCGGCGCATGGGCGTGACCGACGAGAACAAGGTCTATCGCACCGAGGAGCTCGCGAGCGGGAAGGACATCCGCTTCGTCGCGACCGGTGTGACCGACGGCGAGGTGCTTCAGGGCGTGCGCATCTTCGCTCGCGGCGTTCGCACCCACTCGATCCTCATCGACGGCCGCATGGGCAAGGTCCGCTTCATCAACACGCAGCACTTCGAGGATCCCGCGAAGCCGCCGGTGGTCCGCCTCTAGCGCTGTTCCTCCGCCGCTGTCACGACATTCCGCAGGAGGAGCGCCGTCGTGATCGCGCCGATGCCGCCCGGCACTGGACTCAGCGCACCAGCGACCGCCGCGACGCTCTCGTCCGCGTCCCCCGCGACCCCTGAAGGCGTCACGTTGATGCCGGCGTCGACGACGGTCGCGCCCGCGGCGATCATGTCGCCGCGCAGGAAG
The DNA here is from genome assembly GCA_035631715.1 of Candidatus Acidiferrales bacterium. GTDB lineage: Bacteria > Chloroflexota > Limnocylindria > P2-11E > P2-11E > CF-39. The sequence goes on along the minus strand of DASQIF010000188.1, from coordinate 12,757 downwards.
GCCCTCTTGCCGACCGCGACGACGATCAGCTGCGCGTCGCGCGTGTGCGACGCGAGGTCAGCGGTGCGGCTATGCGCGAGCGTCACGGTCGCGTGTGCGTGGAGCAGGAGCGTCGCCGCGGGGCGGCCCACGACGGGACTGCGGCCGATGACCACGGCGCGCGTGCCGTCGAGCGGGATCTCGTAGAAGCGAAGCAGCTCGAGCACCGCTTGGGCCGTCGACGGGATGAAGCGCGGCCGGCCGAGCGTGAGCAGGCCGACGCTCTCGGGATGCACGCCCTCCACGTCCTTCGCCGGCGGGATGTGTTCGGTGATGCGCGTCTCCTCGAGCGGCGCGGGCAGCGGCGTAAGGAGCAGCACCCCGTGCGCGTGCTTCGTCCTGAGGCCAAGGTGCGTGATGATGTCGGCCTCGCTCGGGGGCAGCAGCACCTCGTTCACCGTGAGGCCGAGGTGATCGGCCTGCTTCGTGAGGCGCGCCAGATACGTGCCCGCCGCGGGGTCGTTGCCGACGCGGAGCACGTCGAGCGTCGGGGTGATGCCTCTCGCGGCAAGGGCAGCGATGCGTTCCTTCGTGCGCGCGTTCACGCGCTCCGCGACGGGGCGCCCGTGGAGGAGGCGCATCAGCGGGCGATGCGCGTCTCGACGAAATCCGTGATCCTCTGGCGCTGCGCGTCCGCGCCTTCGATCGCGCGGTCGAGATCCTCGGAGAGGGCCTTGACCTGAGCCGGATCCTTGACCGACGAGAGATTGATCATCACGTTCATCGCGGCGCCGCGCAGCGCGGCCTCAGCCATCAGCGCACCCACCCCGATGTCGGACACCGCGGCGTCCGGCGCGGTGGACATGCCCTGCTCGCAGGCCTCCAGCAAGCGCCGACTGGTCTTGGCGACCTCGAGCGGCACGCGCGACGCCGCGAGCAGCGCGGCCTGGAGGCGCTCGGTGCGCGCCTTCTTTTCCTCATCGGTCGAGCGCGGCAGCTTCATGGCCTGCGCGACCCGGCCGTACGCCGCGCTGTCGTCGTCGACGAGCCGGAGGAAGTCGCTGCGCAGGTTGTCCACGGCGGCGATGTACTCGCCAAGTGCCGCGTCGGGCTTCCTCTTCGTCGCGATGCGAGCGACCATCGCCGTGAGCGCGGCGCCGAGCGCACCGGCGTACGCGGCGGCGCTGCCACCGCCGGGAACGGGCGCGTCCGAGGCGAGGTCGTCGCTGAAAGCGCGCAGCGTGAGGTCAACGAGTCGCTGCGTCATGGGCGCGAGCGAGTGTACGTGCTAGTCTCGCTATCGAGCTCATCCAGAGAGGCTGAGGGAACGGCCCGTTGAAGCCTCGGCAACCGCGGAGTCCCGCAGGGTGCCAACTCCGGCCCTGATAGAGGGAAAGATGAGAGAGGTCAACTGCGTTGAGCGCCTTCGCCGAGCTGCTGCGTCGTGGCGACTTCGTCGTCACCGCCGAGCTCAACCCACCGAGGTCCGCGAACGCCGCCGCCGTGCGCCGTCGCGCGAGCGCTCTCGTGGGCTTCGTCGACGCGGCGAACGTCACCGACAGCACTCGCGCCGTCCCCGCGATGGCGGCGATCCCCGCGGCGGTCATCGCGCGCGAGACCGGACTCGACCCGATCGTGCAGATGACCGGACGCGATCGCAATCGCATCGCGCTGCAGGCCGATCTGCTCGGCGCCGCAGCGCTCGGGATCGAGAACTTCGTGTTCATGTCCGGCGACGATCCCAAGCAGGGCAACCATCCGGACGCGGTGAACGTGAAGGACCTCGACGGCATCGCGCTCGTGCGGATGGCGGTCCGGATGCGTGATGAGGCGAAGTTCCTGTCGGGCGATCCGATCAAGACGGCGCCGGAATACGTGGTCGGCGCGACCGCGTCGCCGTTCACGAAGCCGATGAGCGCGGAGGTCGCCAAGACCGTGGACAAGATCGCCGCCGGCGCCGACTTTCTGCAGACGCAGCCGGTGTTCGACCTCGCGACGTTCAGCCAGTGGCTCGCCGAGGTGCGCGGCGCCGCCAGCCGACCCGTCGCGATCATCGCGGGCGTCCTCGTGCTGCGCTCGGCCGAGCAGGCCGAGCGGTTCGCGAGGATCCCGGGCTTCGCGCTCGGCGCGAAGGTCGTGCAGCGCATGGCCCGGGCAACGGATCAGAAAGCGGAGGGCCTGGCCATCGCCGTCGAGATGATCCGTTCGCTGCGTGGCCTGCCGGGCGTCAATGGTGTGCATCTGTACGCGATCGAGTGGCCGGAAGGCGTGGCCCGCGCCGTCGACGACGCTGGTCTGCTTCCGCGGCCGACGGTAAGGGAGGTCGTTTCATGAAGACGACCGTGGTGGGTGCGTATCCGAAGAACTCCGACGAGCGACAGGACGTGCGGCGAGCGCTCCATCGCGTCGACCGCGGGGAGCTGGACGAGGCCGGGCTCGACGCGGTGCTCGACGACGCCACCGCGTGGGCGATCGAGGAGCTGGTCGGCGCCGGCGTCGACATCATCAACGACGGACAGCTCCGGTGGGACGACCTGCTCGCGCCGTTCGCTCGCGCATGGAAGAACTGCGAACGCGGTCCGCTCGAGCGCTTCTACGACAACAACACGTACTTCCGTCAGCCGATCATCACGGGGCCGATCGAGAGCGACGGACAGGCGCTCGTTCGAGACTTCAAGCTCGCCGATGGCGCGCTGCATGGACGCGCGCAGCTGAAAGGCGCCGTGTGCGGTCCGTTGACCTTCGCGACCCTCGTGGCGGAGGACCGTCACTACAAGGACCTCGAGGCGCGGACGCTGGCAGTGGCCGACGCGCTCGCGAAGGAGCTGGCGGGCCTGAAGGCCGCCGGCGCGACGCTCGTCGACGTCGAGGAGCCCGCGCTCGCCGCTCACCCCGAGCTCATCGATCTCGAGCGCGCCGCGCTCCAGCGGCTCACGAAGGGCGGCGTGACCGTGGCGCTGTATCCGTACTTCTTCCCGATCGACACGATCGTGGAGAAGCTGGACGTGGCCCCGGTCGGCGTCCTCGGGGTCGACGTGCGCAGCCGCGAGACCTCGGCGCGCGCGATCGATCGACTCCGCGCGTTCAAAGGCACGGTGTCGCTCGGCGTCGTCGACGCACGCAATACGCGGCTCGAGATGGCGCGCGAGATCGGTGAGCTCGTCGATGCCGCGCTGAGGGTGCTCGGCGACGAACGCCGCCTCTATCTCTCGACGACCACCAGCCTCGAATACCTGCCGCACGACGTCGCGGTCAAGAAGCTCCGCGCGCTGACCGAGGCCGCGCGCGTAACGAAGGGGGTGCCCGCATGAGCGAGCTGTTGCTCACGACCACCGTCGGTTCGTTCGGCAAGCCCGACTACCTGCAGAAGGCGCGCAACGCGAACGCGCGCGGCAAGCTGTCGGACACGGAGCTGGTCGAGCTCGAGCGAAAGGCCACCGAGGAATGGATCCGGCGACAGGAGTCGATCGACCTCGACATCCTCGTCGATGGCGAGATGTACCGCGGCGACATGGTCGCGTACTTCGCGGAGCGTCTCGATGGCTTCACGATCGGCGGGCTGGTGCGTTCGTACGGAAACCGCTACTACCACAAGCCGATCATCGCCTCGAAGGTCTCGCGCCCGCGGCCGATGACGGTGGACTGGTTCCGCTTCACCCAGGCCCTCACCGATCGTCCGGTGAAGGGCATGCTCACCGGTCCCTACACGATGCTCGACTGGTCATACAACGAGGCCTACCGCACGCGCCGCGACGCCGCGCTCGCGCTCGCCGAGGTCGTGCGTCAGGAAGCCGAGGATCTCGAGAAGGCCGGCGCGAAGTACATCCAGATCGACGAGCCGGCGATCCACGCGCGACCGGAGGAGATCGACATCGCCATCGAGGCGATGGCCGTCGTCACGCAGAACCTCAAGGCGAAGACGATCTCGCACATCTGCTACGGAGACTTCGCCGCGATCTACCCGAAGGTGCTCGATCTCCCGGTGGATCAGCTCGACCTCGCGATGCACAACTACGAGTACCGGTGGCTGAAGCTCTTCGACAAGGACCCCTTCACCAAGGAGCTCGCCATCGGCGTGGTCGACGTGCACTCGCACCGGCTCGAGACCGTGGACGAGGCGGCCGAGGGCATCCGCAAGGGCCTGAAGTACGTGTCCGCGGACAAGCTGCTCCCGCATCCGGACTGCGGGCTCAAGACGCGCACGGTCGAGGAGTCGCTCGACAAGTGCCGCGTGGTCGTCGAAGCCACGAAGAAGGTCCGCGCGGAGGTAAAGCAGCGAGCGGTCCCCGCCTAAGGCGTGACCGGCTTACCGAGACTGCTGTACGGCACGACACCACCGCGATTTGGAACGCCCTCGAATGCGGTCGTCGATGCAGCCGAGAAGCTGGTCGCAAGACTCAGGGCGCTGCCTCTTGATGGCGTCGTCGTCTATGACATCCAGGACGAGACCGGCCGAGTAGAAACGCCGCGGCCATTTCCATTCGTCCGCACCGTCGACCCGCGCGCGTATGCAACGCTCCTTGAAGAGCTGTCTGGCCGCAGCACGATCACGTACAAGAGTCTCGGAGACCTGAGCGAGACCGCTTGGAGCGCGTGGCTGTCCGACACGGCCGACCGGTACGGGACACGTTACTTGTCGGTCGTTGGACGCCCGACCTCGCGCATCCATTACGCCATGCCACTCTTGCGCGCGATCCGGCTTGCCGCCGATCATCCTGCGGGCTTCATCGTGGGTGGCGTCGCTATCGCTGAGCGGCACATCGAAGGCCGCTCTGAAGCGGCGCGGTTGCTCGCGAAAGGGACCGCCGGCTGTCGATTCTTCGTGTCACAAGCGGTCTACCACTCGACCCCGACGATCGAGCTTCTGAGGGACTACCTCGCGGTGTGTCGTGACGCCGGCGCCGAGCCGCGCCCCGTCGTGCTGACTTTCGCACCATGCGGTCGCCCGAAGACCCTTGCGTTCTTGCGATGGCTCGGCGTGAATGTCGCGCCGGCCACCGAAGAACTCATCCTTCGCTCCACGAGTCCGTTGACGAAGTCGATCGAAGTGTGCCGAGACAACCTCCAAAGGATCCTCGACCAGCCGTACCGGGCGGCGTTGTCTCTCGGGATCAATGTTGAGAGCCTGTCGATCTATCGCGATGAGATAGACGCCAGCATCGAGCTCTTCCACACGTTGAACGAGACGATCGCAGCCGACTGACGTCCTGGGACGTCAGCGCTCCTACCTCGCGACGCGCTACCCTCGGAGACGTGCCTGCTCTTGTCGATGAGACCACCGACCTCCTCCAGCACCTCATTCGCAACTCATGCGTGAACGACGGCACGGCCGAGTCGGGGCACGAGACGCGCAGCGTCGACACGCTCGAGGCCTATCTGCGCACGTCGGGCGTCGAGATGAAGCGTTACGAGCCGTCGCCGGGCCGAGGCTCGCTGGTGCTCCGCATCCCCGGCACCGATCCGAGAGCGCCGACGCTGCACTTCATGGGTCACCTCGACGTCGTCCCGGTGTCGCCGTCGGGCTGGGAACGCGATCCGTTCGGCGGCGAGCTCGTCGATGGCGTGGTGTGGGGCCGAGGCGCGATCGACATGCTCGACGTCACGGCGTCGATGGCCGTCGCGGTGAAGCAGCTTCTCGCGTCGGGCTTCCGGCCGAAGGGCACGCTCATCTACTCGGCGATGTCCGATGAGGAAGCGCTCGGCACGTGGGGCGCGAAGTGGCTCACCGAGAACGCTTGGGACGACGTGAAGTGCGACTACCTCGTGACCGAGTTCGGCGGCGCCCGCATTCCCATCGGCACCGGCGCGAAGCTGCCGATCATGGTCGCCGAGAAGGGCTCGCAGTGGACGCGCCTGCGCGTCAAAGGCACGCCCGGCCACGGCTCGATGCCGTACAAGTCGGACAACGCGCTGGTGAAAGCGTCCGAGCTGATCACGCGCATCGCGCGCTACAAGGCGCCGCTCCATCTGCACGAGACGTGGAAGCGTTTCGTCGAGGGCATCGACCTCCCGGCCGTGCAGCGCATGGCGCTCACCACGGCCGCGACCTTCGACGCCGCGCTCGACCGCATGCCGCCGGGAACGGATCGGATGATGTACGCGGCGACGCGCACGACGTTCTCGCCGAACATCGCGCACGCCGGCGTGAAGCTCAACGTGATCCCGGACAGCGCCGACGTCGACGTGGACATCCGGCTGCAGGAGGGCGACGAGGGCGAGGGCGTCCGCCGGATGCTGCGCGACGCGGCGGGCGATCTGTGGAAGGACGTCGAGATCCTCGATGAGGGGGACAACCCCGCGACGTCGTCGCCGATCGACACGCCGCTGTGGGACGCGCTCACGAAGGTCACGCGGCGTCTCATCCCGGACTCGAAGACCGTGCCGTTCCTCGTGGTCGGCGCGACCGATGCGCGCTACTTCCGGCGCAAGGGCGTGACCGCGTACGGCTACGGCCTCATGAGCGAACGCATCCCGTTCGCCGAGTTCTCGAAGCTGTTCCACGGCAACAACGAGCGCGTGGACCAGGACACGCTCGCGCTCATGACGCCGCTCTGGGAGCAGACCGCGCGGGAGATGATCGGGTAGCGCGCGACATCGTCGTGTGGCGGCCACGGGAATCCGGGCCCGCGGCCCTCATCGTGTACTCGCACGCGAGCGGCGGCCACCCGCGCCAGTCCTCCTTCCTCTGCGAGCATCTCGCGGCGCACGGGTACCTCGTCGCCGCCGTCGCTCATCAGAACACCGGCCCGCTCGAGGAGCGCATCGCCGCGCGCGTGCCCGAGATCCGCGCGGCGATCGATGAGGCGACCCGGTCGTATCCCGTCGACCCCGCGCGCGTGGGACTCGTCGGGTGGAGCTTCGGCGGCTGGGCCGCGCTCGCGACGCCGGAGCAGGATGACCGCGTGTCGTCCATCGTCGCGCTCGCGCCGGCCGGTGCGCGCGATCCGCTGCCCGGGATCATCCGCGCGCCGCTCACGTTCGCGTGGCGCCGTCCGGTCGCCACGCTGTTCCTCGCCGCGGCGGAGGATCAGTTCATCCCGCTCGCGCACGTGCGCGACGTCTTCGACCGCGCGCCGGAGCCGAAGCAGCTCTTCGTCCTCGAGGGCGCCGATCACTCGCACTTCGCCGACGACGTCCCGGCGACGGGTCCGTCGGCCGCCCAGGCGCACGAGTTCACGAAGGCGCACGCGCTCGCGCACTTCGACGCGACGCTGCGCTAGCCGGCGAGGGCCGCGCGCAGCTTCGTCGCGAACTCCGCGGCCTCGCCGTCGGCGTACCGCTGGCGCATCCAGAACGTCCGGCCCGGCGAGAACAATCGATCGCCCTGGCGGCGCGGAACGACGTGGATGTGCACGTGCGGGACGCTCTGGCTGATGCGCGTGTTCGTCAGAGTGAGCGAGCCTTCGGCGCCGAACGCCGGGCCCATGGCCTTCGACACGCGCTGGACGGTGCGGAAGAGCGCGAGGACCTCGTGCTCGGGCAGGTCCTCGAGCGTGTCGTAGTGCGTCGTCGTCACCACGAGCGTGTGTCCCTTGATGATCGGCGCGTGGTCGAGGAACGCGACGGTGCCCTCGTCGCGGTAGACGGCGTCGTGCGGCGCCCCCGCGACGACGGCGCAGAAGACGCAGTCCTTAGCGGCCGTAGAGCTCGAGGACCTCGCGGCGGAACGGCACGCCGGCCTTCTCGCGCAGCCGCTCGAACTCGTCGAAGTCCCACTCTCCGACGAAGGTGACCGCGACGCCCGTCTCGCCGGCGCGGCCGGTGCGTCCGATGCGGTGGGTGAACACCTCGGCGTCCTCCGGCAGGTCGTAGTTCACGACGTGGCTGATGTCCTCGATGTGCAGCCCGCGGGCCGCGAGGTTCGTCGCGATGAGGATCTTGATCCCGCCGGCGCGGAACTGATCGAGCGTGCGCTCGCGCTCGCGCTGGGTCATGTCGCCGTGGATCGCGGCGGCCTCGAGCTTGCGCCGCTTCATGTCATCGAGGAGCCGGTCGACGCCGCGCTTGGTGTGGCGGAACACCAGCACCTGCTCCGTCTCCCAGCGGCGCAGGAGCTCCACGAGCGCGCGGGTCTTGTCCTCCTCGAGGACCTCGACGTAGACCTGCTCGACCGATTCCTGCGTGCGCCGTTCGGGGTCGATGGCGATCTGGACCGGATCGTTGGTGAACTTGTACGCGAGGTCCTTGATCTCGCCGGTGAGCGTGGCCGAGAACAGCGCGGTCTGACGCTGCTTCGGCGCGAGGCGCAGCAGCTTGCGCACGTCGGGCGCGAAGCCCATGTCGAGCAGCCGGTCCGCCTCGTCGAGGATGACGATGTGGACGGCGTCGAGCGAGAGCGTGCCGCGATCGATGTGGTCGAGCAGCCGTCCCGGCGTGCCGATGACGATTTGCGCGCCCCGCGCGAGCGCGCGCTGCTGCGGCCCGTACGGCACGCCGCCATAGATCGCGACCTCGTGCGTGTGGCGGAACTTGCCGATGGTGCCGAACTCGCGCGTCACCTGCACCGCGAGCTCGCGCGTCGGCACGACGATGAGCGCCTGCGGGCGCTTCACCGCGGGATCGACGAACTCGACGATCGGGATCGCGAACGCCGCGGTCTTGCCCGTACCGGTCTGCGCCTGCGCCAGGAGATCGCGTCGCGAGCGCAACACCGGGATGGCCTGCGACTGCACCGGGGTCGGCGCCATGAAGCCGAGCTCTTCGATCGCCCGCGCGACGTCGGGATGGACCTCGAGCTCGCCGAAGCGAGCGACGCTAGTCGGTGTCACGCAGGCTCATTCGCATCAAGTATCGCGGGTATGCTCGCCGTGTGCCTGGCTCGTTCCGCATCGCGCGCATCCTCGGCATCGATGTGCGCGTCCACCTCTCGTGGGTGCTCATCTTCCTGCTGTTCACCTACCAGCAGAGCCAGGATTTCGACCTCAGTTACCCATCGTGGTCGACAGGGAAGAGCGTGCTCGTCGGCGCGATCACCGCGCTCCTTTTCTTCACCTCCGTCGTGTTCCACGAGTTCGCACATTCGCTCGTCGCGCGCAGCTTCAAGATGCCGGTGTCCTCGATCACGCTCTTCCTGCTCGGGGGCGTCGCCAGCCTGACGCGCGAGCCGCCCACGGCGCGCGCAGAGTTCCTCATGGCCGCCGCCGGACCCGCGACGAGCCTCGCCATCGGCGGCGTCGCCTACGCGGTCGAGGCGGCGCTCGGCTTCCCGCCGCGCGATACGGCGGCGCAGATCGCAAAGGCCATCGCGGGGTCCCTCGCGTACATCAACGTCGCGGTGGCGATCTTCAACCTGATCCCGGGCTTCCCGCTCGATGGCGGACGCGTGCTGCGCTCGTCGATCTGGGGCGTCACCCACGACCGCCGCGCCGCGACGACGATCGCCGCGCGCGGCGGACAGATCGTCGCCGGCCTCTTCGTGCTCGGCGCGGGCTTCTTCGTGCTGAACGGCGAGCCCACCGGGCTGTGGTGGGGGCTCATCGCGTATTTCCTTTACGGTGCAGCGTCGCAGACGCTGCAGCAGGAACGCGTCACGCAGTCGCTCGGCGCCGCGCGCGTGTCGCAGCTCATGACGAACGACCTGCAGTCCGTGCCGCGCGGGATCTCGATCGGCCAGCTCGTGCGCGAGGTGATGCTCCCGCGCAACCTCCGCGTCGTCCCCGTCGTGGACGGCGGCAAGTTCGCGGGCGTCGTCACCATCGGCGATCTGCGGAAGGTCGAGCAGGATCAGTGGCCGGTCACCGCCGTCGATGCGGTGATGACGGGCGCCGCGGATCTTCCGACGGTGACGGCCAACGAGGAGCTCGCATCGGCGCTCGAGAAGTTCGGCTCCGATCTGTCGCTCCTGCCCGTCGTCGATGCCGGGGGCGCGCTCGTCGGGCTGTTGCACCGCGAGTCCGTCGTCGGCTACGTCCGGATGCGGGAAATGCTTGACCTCGACCAACGGCGCCGCTGACCCCCGCGCCGCCGCGCCGCGGTCCTCGCTCTGGCGTCTTCCCGAATTCCTGAAGCTCTGGTCGGCCTTCTCGATCTCGCGGCTCGGGAGCCAGATCACCATCCTGGCGTTCCCGCTCACGGCCGTGCTCATGCTCGGCGCCGGCGCGACCGAGACGGGCCTCCTCGTCGCGGCGCGCACGCTTGGCTTCGCGGTCCCCGGCCCGCTTCTCGGCGTGTGGGTCGACCGGCATCGGCGCTTCCCGATGCTCATCGGTACGAACATCGCGAGCGCCCTCCTGATCGGCTCGGTGCCGCTTGCCGCCGCGCTCGGCGTCCTCTCCATGCCGCAGCTCTACCTCGTGGCATACCTCGCAGGGGTCTCGGGACAGATCACCGACCTCGCGCGGCAGTCGATCATGACCAGCGTCGTCCCGCGGGACCGACTGGTCGCGGCGAATAGCCAGATGCAGGCAGCGAACGCGGTCCCCCAGATCGCCGGACCGGCGATCGGCGACGCGCTGGTGCAGGCGCTCTCGGCGCCGCTGGCCATCGCGTTCGACGCGGCCTCGTTCGTGATCGCGACCGGTGTCCTCGCGCTGTTGCGCGTGCGCGAGACGGTGCACCCGCGGCTCGAGGGCGCGCGCCTCTGGCACGAGGTGGCGGAGGGCATGCGGTTCCTGCGCGGGCAGGACCTGCTGATGCGCTCGGTGGTCGCGATCGCGCTGGCGAACATCGAGTGGTTCGCGGTGCAGGCCGTGCTCATCGTGTACGCGACCGATGAGCTCCGGCTCCCGCCGGCGGCGCTCGGCCTCGCGCTCGCGGCCGCGGGGCCCGCTGCGCTAATCGGCGCGGCGCTCACGACGCCGCTCGTGTCGCGCTTCGGGCTCGGCCCGGTGATGATCGTGGCCCTCCTGTTCGAGGCGGTGAGCCGGCTCATGCTGCCGTTCATCGGCGGGCCTGTGCTCACCGCCGCGATCCTGCTGGGCGTGACGCAGGCGCTCGTCGGCGTGACCGAGGCGCTCTGGTCGGTCGGCCTGGTCACACTGCGGCAATCGCTCACGCCGAGCAGACTCCTCGGTCGCGTCACCGCCGCGACGAACACAGTGCAATGGATCGTCGCGCCGCCGGCCGCGATCGGCGCGGGTCTCCTCGCGGACGCGATCGGCTTCCGGCCGACCCTCTTTCTGCAAGGCGTCATCGCCGTCGTCGCGGTGGTCTACCTGTTCGCGTCGCCCATCCGCTCGATGCGCGCCGTGCCCGAGACGGTCGAGTAGCTACAGCGCCAGGGCGAGCGCGATCTGCGCCGCGACGCGGGCGTTCTGCATGAGCAGCGCGATGTTCGCGCGCCGGCTGCGTCCGCTCGTCGCCTCGCCGAGCCTGGTGAGCAGGAACGGCGTCAGCTCCGGGCCGCTCACGCCCTGACGCTCCGCCTCGGCTATCGCCCGCGCGATCTCGGCCTCGGCCTCGACGCGGTCGAGCGCCTCGTCCGCCGCGAGCGGCACCGCGACGACGAGCCCGCTCCCGCGCGCGAGCTGCTCGCGCGCGACGCGCGCCGCCGCGAGCGCGTCATCGACGTGATGCGTGAGACGCAGTCCGCTCGACCGCACGTAGAACGCCGGAAGCTCGTCGGTGCCATAGCCGATCACCGGAACGCCGAGCGTCTCGAGGCGCTCGAGCGTCAGCGCGAGGTCGAGCACGAGCTTCGCGCCCGCGCAGACGACGCACACCGGGTGGCGCGCGATCGCCTCGAGGTCCGCGGACTCGTCGAAGGAGCGCTCGGCCCCGCGATGCACGCCGCCGATGCCGCCCGTCGCGAGGACCGCGATACCGGCGCGCGCCGCGATCTCCACCGTCGCGGCGACGGTCGTGGCGCCGAGGCCGCGCCGCGCCAGCACCGGAGCGACGTCGCGCAGACTCACCTTCGCGGCCTCCTCGTGCGCCAGTCGCACGAGCAGCGCGTCGTCGGCGCCCACGACCGCCGCGCCGTTCGCGAGCGCGATCGTCGCCGGTGTGGCGCCGGCGCGGCGCACCTCCGCCTCCATCCCGCGCGCTGTCTCGAGGTTCGCGGGCCGCGGCAGGCCGTGCGCGATGACCGTCGACTCGAGCGCGACGACCGCGCGTCGCGAGGCGAGCGCCGACGCGACGTCTGCCGCGACCTCGAGCCTCACGCGCGCGGGCGCGCGTGACCGCTCTCGCCGCTCTCGCCGGCGAGCAGCTCGACCGCGTGTGGCAGCACCGGAAGCAGGACCTCGAGCGATTCGCGCACGGCGCGCGGCGAGCCGGGCAGGTTCACGACGAGCGTCGCGCCGACCGCGCCAGCCACGGCGCGCGAGAGCATCCCGTGCGGGGTCTTCGCGAGCGATGTCGCGCGGAGCGCTTCGGCGATGCCTGGGATCTCGCGATCCATCACGCGTCGCGTCGCCTCGGGGGTGACGTCGTTCGGCGACAACCCCGTGCCGCCGCTCGTGAGCACGACGTTGGCGCCGGCGCGCACCGCGTCGAGGATGGCGTTCGCGACCTTCGCCACGTCATCGGTGACGAGCGTCGCGCTCACCACCTCGTGACCGGCGGCGACCAGGCCATCGCGCATCGCGGGTCCGCTCTCGTCCATCCGCTCGCCGGCCGCGCCCTTCGTGGAGACGGTGATGACCGCCGCGCGCACCGCGCTCATGGAGCGCTGTACGTTCCGCTGCGCCCACCGCTCTTGGCCACGAGCCGTATATCGGTGAGCCGCGCGCCGCGCTCGACCGCCTTCAGCATGTCGTACAGCGTCAACGCCGCGATGCTCACCGCGGTGAGCGCCTCCATCTCGACGCCGGTCGGCGCCGTCGTGCCGACCGTGGCC
>DASQIF010000187.1:0-3227 GCA_035631715.1 Candidatus Acidiferrales bacterium | reverse complement strand
CGTTGATGAGCTTCTGCTCGCAACATGGCGTCCAACATTGCCCGACGAGCGGGACTCGAGAGGCGCGTCACGAGGGACGGAAGATCGCTCTTGCCGCGGATGCCAAGTCTCGCGAACAGGTCTCTGCCGTAGGGAGCTCTTAGCTCGAATCGATGTGCGTCACGAGTCGGAAAGGAGCGACCACCCGGAAAAGTTCGTAAGGATCCTGGCGTGACGTACTCCCGGCCCATGGACCCAACTAGGCTGCGAATGTCGTCCATGTGCGCGGGCTTGGATTGAGTGATCGTCATCCGAACTTGGTCACCGCTAACTTGCAGCCAGCCGTCGGTGAACACCCAACCCAATATGGCCGCATCGCGCTCACTGATGTCGATCGGACCGGACTCTGCGACGGCAGCAACGACGATGGCGTTGCCTGCGTGGCGCGAATGCGCAGCCAGCGCATCGGTCTCAATGAGCTCGTTGTGGATCGGGCGACGACTGTGTAGTCGCACTGCCCAGGTATGCCGCGACGTGCAGAGCGCTCGGAATGATCGCGAGCTGAGCAGGATAGTGGGCTGGTCAGCGTAAACACTGACCGCGCGTAGCGGTGTCCACAAGCAAAAGTCGGCCTGCGGGTCGTAGGCCAGTACCTCATCGCCTAGCGCAATGTCGTCATAGCGGCGAAAACCGCGACGGGTCAGGATCTCGGCGTCTAGAGGGACGCATTGAGCCATGCTCTCGACGAGGATCACGCCCGGGACGATCGGATTCCCTGGAAAATGGCCGGCCTGATACCACTCTTTCCCGGTGAAGGTGTGCTCAGCGACAGCGCGCACGCCGGGCTCGAGCTCCGTGACGCGGTCGATGAGCAGGAACGGATCGCGGTGCGGGATGAGCGCCTCGATCTGACCACGGTCGAGCGTCGTCACCGCGCCGAGTCTAGCCACGAATCAGCAGTGGAAGAGGAACACCACCGCGAACGCGAGAGCGAGCATCGTGGACGCCGCGCCGAGTACGAATCGCATGACCTGGAGAACGACACGCCCGCGGACGCGGGTCTCCCCCGCGCGGGTGACTAGCCGGTGAGCGCGTCGACGCCGACGGTGTCGATGAGGTGCGTCGTGACCTGGCCGGCGCGGAAGAGGTCCGACGCGAGGATCTTCTTGTGCGCGGGGATGTTCGTGGTCACACCGACGACCGTGAATTCGTCCAGCGCGCGTTGCATGCGCGCGACCGCTTCGGCGCGGTCGCGGCCCCACGCGATGACCTTCGCGAGGAGCGAGTCGTAGAAGGGTGGGACCTCGTACCCCTGGAAGCAGTGCGTGTCGAGGCGGATGCCCGGGCCGGCCGGCGGGAGCCAGGTCGTGAGCACGCCAGTCGACGGCGCGAAGTTGTTGTCGGCGTCCTCGGCGTTGATGCGGCACTCGATCGCGTGGCCCTGCACCCAGATCTGCTCCTCGCTGAACGAGAGCGGCTGCCCCGAAGCGAGCGCGATCTGCTCCTTCACGAGGTCGATGCCGGTCGTCGCCTCGGTCACGGTGTGCTCGACCTGGATGCGCGAGTTCACCTCGATGAAGTACAGATGGCTCTCGCTGTCGACGAGGAATTCGAACGTGCCGACGTTGCGGTAGCCGCAGCGCACCGCGGCGTCAACCGCGAGGCGCGCGATCTCCTGGCGCAGCTGCTCGCTGATCGACGCCGACGGCGCCTCTTCGATGAACTTCTGGTTGCGGCGCTGGATCGAGCACTCGCGCTCGCCGAGGCAGATGCCCGCGCCGTATTCGTCGACGGCGATCTGCGCCTCGACGTGGCGCACGCCCTCGAGGCAGCGCTCGAGGTAGATGCCCTCGTCGCCGAACGATGCCTTCGCCTCGCTGCGGGCCTGCTCCCAGAGACGCGTGAGCTCCGCCGGCGACGTCGCCTTGCGCATCCCGCGACCGCCGCCGCCGGCCTTCGCCTTGAGCATCACCGGATAGCCGATCGCCTCGGCGATGCGCAGCGCCTCGGAGCTGTTGCGCACCGGGCCCTCGGACCCGGGGATCACCGGCAGACCGAGCTTCTTCATCATCGCGCGCGTCTCGGCCTTGTCGTGGAACAGTCGAAGGACCTCGGGCGGCGGCCCGATGAACGTGAGGCCGTGATCGCGGCAGACCTCGCAGAAGTCCGCGCTCTCGGAGAGGAAGCCGTAGCCGGGGTGGATCGCCTGCGCGCCGCTGATCAACGCGGCCGACATGATCGCGGGGATGTTGAGATAGGAGTCGCGCGCCGGCGCCGGCCCGATGCAGATCGCTTCGTCGGCGAGGTGCACCGGAAGGCTGTGCGCGTCCGCCTCGCTGTAGACGACGACGGACTGGATCCCAAGCTCGCGCAGCGCCCGGATGACCCGGACGGCGATCTCGCCGCGATTCGCGATCAGGACCTTATCGAAGGACAGGAAGCGCCTCCCGGAGTGTGGTCTCGTCGGACACGTTGGCGATCCTCGGTGACGAGAGGATCCGTTTCGCGAGGCCGGTCAGGACATTGCCCGGACCGAACTCGACATAGGCGGTCGCGCCCTCCCCGTGCGCGCGCCGCGTGGAGGCGACCCACTCTACCGGAGACCACACCTGCTTCTCCAGCAATACGGCGAAATCCGCCGCATCGTCATGAATTTGTGCGTCGACGTTCGCGATCACCGGAATTCGGAGCTGTGTCCAAGCGACCGAGCGCAAAGCGCTCGCGAGATCCGGGGCGACCGCGCGCATCGCGGGCGAGTGGAAGGCGGCCGACGTCCGCAGCGGGATGACGCGTTTCGCGCCGGCGGCCTTCAGCGCCTCGGTCGCTCGCTCGAAATCACCGCGCGGTCCACTGATGACGACCTGGCCTGGGGCGTTGTCGTTCGCGATGACCATGCCCGTCCCGGCGATGGCTGCCGCGATCTTGTCCGCGTCGAGTCCGAGCACCGCGAGCATGCCTCCGGATGGATCGGCCGCCTGCATGAGCTCGCCGCGCCTGCGCACGAGCCGGAGCGCGTCACCGAAGTCGAGCGCGCCGCCCGCGACAAGCGCGGTGAACTCGCCAAGCGAATGTCCCGCGAGGAGCACGTTGTTGGTGGAGAGGCCCTCCGCCTGCGCCGCTCTCAGCGCCGCGATCGATGTCGCGAGGATCGCCGGCTGCGCATTCGCGGTCCGCTCGAGCTCAGAGGCAGGGCCGTCCGAGCAGAGCGCGCGGAGATCGAAGTGGAGCGCGTCGTTCGCTTCGCCGTA
>DASQIF010000186.1:0-3154 GCA_035631715.1 Candidatus Acidiferrales bacterium | reverse complement strand
TCGATCTGGACCGCGGCGACCCCGTCGCTGCACGGGACGTACGCGACGCCGTTCGCGAACGCGAACCCGCCGAAGACCGACCCGCAGACCTTGAGGCTCGCACCCTGTCCACCGATGCCGCCGAGCGCGGACGCGCGCATCACGTACAGGACGCCGTTCTTCCCCGACTCGATGACGCGGTCGTTCGGGATCAGGGTCGGCCCGACCGAGCCGATGTCGGTGTCGCTCCGGCTCAGCGAGAGCCAGTCCGCCGGCGCCCAGTAGTCCTCGAGCGCGAGGTCGGGGGCAAAACGCAGCAAAGAGTCGTTCATGTCGAATCTGCCGCTCGTGTCGCTGTTCCCCGCGACCGCGTAGACCTTGCCGTTCGGGTCTACCGCAAGCCCGGACGGCGCCCACATGCCGCCCTCGCGATTCGCCGGGACGCGATAGAACTCGAGGTCCCCGGCGGCCGAGGATGCCGACACCGCCACGACCGTGCCGCGGTAGGGGCCGCAGTCCCCTGCGAGCCCACCGTATGCGATGTACACGCGGCCGTTCGCGAGCGAGAGCGCCGATCGCTGCTGATGCACGCGCGGGTCGTTCCCCGGTGCATCCACGGCGCGCTGGAAGCGGATCTCTCCCGACGCGAGGTCGAGCGCGTACAGCTGGTGGTGCAGCGGCGTCTCGAACGCCACGACGTACACGAGCCCAGCGTTCGCATCGGCGACGGGCGTGCCGGTGATGCCGGTCACCGGGCCGATGTTCCCGCACGGCAGCGTGTTCGCGGTCACGGGGGTGCCGAGCGTAGTGCGCCAATGCTGCGCGCCGGTCTTGGCATCGATCGAATACACGACGTTGCGCTCCGTCGCGACGATCGCGTAGCCACCGACGACCAGCGGCTCCGCGTAGACGTCGCCGTTGAGCGCGTCGCTCTGCCACGCGGGCTCTACCGTTGTGAACGACGCGACCTCGGCACTGAAGCCGGTCCGCGCCTGGTCACGGTGGTACGTCGGCCAATCCGAGACGGAGACCTTGGACGTCGGCGACGGCGAGGCCGTCGGTGCTGGGGAGGCAGATGGCCCTACAGGGGACGGCGCGGCCGCTGAGGCCGTCGGCGCTGCGCTCGCGACGGGAACGGCGGGCGCGCCGCACGACGCGAGGACGAGCGCGATCAGAAGCGCAGGTCGGATCACCGCTGCGGACGAAAACCAGAACAGAGCAGCTGCGCGGAGGCGATCGCTCCGTCCCGCACCACGCCGAACAGATGCTGCTCGACCACGTACGGCTCGCTGTTCTCGACGCCGGTGATGCGATACCAGATGTGCAGACGGTCGGCGAGCTCATCGGCATGCGAGTCGAGGAGCTGGAGATCCGTCGTGTCGGCAAACCACCGCGTGATGAGGTCCGCGGTCGGATCCCGCCCCTCACGCTCTCGCAGACCATCGGGTATCAGCGCTCGAAAGCGACACTCCGGCGCGAAGCATCGCGCGAGCGCGTCGCGGTCTTGCGCAGCGATGGCCGCGACCACCTGATCGCCGATCGAGCCCGGCGTCGGCGTCACTCCGGGTCGATCTCGGCATTGAAGGTGTCGGTGATGCGGTTGTTGAGGTTCGCGATGGACGTGTTCACGACGAATTCGACGAGTTGACGGTCGTCAAAGAAGCGCCGTAGGCGCGCCAACGTCTGCTCCGACAGTTGCGCGGTCTTCGTCAGCTCTACCGAGGCAGCGATCGTCGCCTTCTCCTCGTCGGTGAAGAGCACGCTCGTCTCGGCGCTCCCAAGCGCATCGACCATCTCCTGCGTGATGCCAAGCGCACGGCCGGCGACGGTGTGCGAATGAAGTCAGTAGCGACAGTGGTTCGCAACATCCGACGCGAGGAAGCCAAGCATCCGCAGCTTCGGCGAGAGCACGCCCTCGTTGAGGGCTTTACGGAGCGCCCAATAGGCGTCAGAGACCTGCGGCGCGTTGTTCAGGATCCTGCGGAAGTTCGTCCCTTGTCCGACGTACGGGATGCGTGCCACCCGTCCGATGGTAGGCGGCCGCTCGGGTCACTCTGTTTCGCGTCGAGTCCGGGCGACCCGGCCGGCGCCGCTCGGCGGGCGCCGCGGCGGGCTCGATCCACAATCGCCCCTCCGGCGCTGGCAGGACCGCCCCCGAGGCCGGGGAGCAGGCCACCCGCGACGAGCGCGGCCAGACCGAGGGCCCTGCCGTGGCGGAGGAGCTTCCCCACCGCCATCATGGACGAGAAGGCTAGGTAAAAGGGCCCAGCTTCGGCAAGACCGGTGGCAGACCGCTCGTGAGCCGCGCGCAGAGGTCGGTCGCGCGACTGCCGAGCAGGCGCACCTGCGTACCGGACACCGGCCTGGACCGTTCTGACGGAGCGCGAGCAGGCGCTGGAGGTCGAGGAGATGGCACAAAAGATCGACGTCACACGCGAGCCAGCCGGCACAGCGGCACCCGCGGACCTGGGCGGCCCGCTCCATTTCGAGGGCGCGGTCGATCTTGGTGGCAGCGTGTCGGCGCAGCAGCTCAGCGTCCTCTTCGGCCCCGAGTCGCAGGTGAACGGCAAGCTCCGTTTCGACGGCTCGCTCCAGATCGACGGCACCTTCCGCGGCGCCATCAAGACGAACGACGCGCTGGTCATCGGAGCGAACGCGACCGTCGAGGCGGACATCCACTGCGGATCCGCGACGGTCAGCGGCAGCGTCGTCGGGAACATCACCGCGACTGACTCGGTGACGCTCGCGAGCGGCGCGCACGTGAAGGGCGACATCGCGTCTCCCGCGCTGGGCATCGAGAAGGGTGCGACGTTCGACGGGTTGTCGCGCATGGGAACGCTGAAGGGGAAGCGAGCCGGGCGCTAGCGCGTCCTCGCGTGCAGGGCACCCTCGCGGGCGCGCCGCGGCGCGAGACCCAGCCGCCTCCGCTGCGTGTCCGACAGGTACTTCGCGCCCTGACGCAGCGTGAGACCGCTCACGCGATCGCGCCTGGGCAGCAGGTAGTCGAACACGATCTTCGGCCGCTTCTTGCTCGTCTCGCGGAGCACCCAGCCGATGGCCTTGCGGATGAAGAACTCCCGCTCGTCGAGCATGCCGTCCGCAAGACGGGTGAAGAGCGGCCAGTCCCCTTCCCCACGCTTCAGCTGATCGTGCTGCGCGAGGATCGCGGTGCGGC
>DASQIF010000185.1:0-5047 GCA_035631715.1 Candidatus Acidiferrales bacterium | reverse complement strand
TAGCTCACGAACACGAACTGCGCGATGAGCAACGTGCCGAAGAGCACGACGTGCGCGAAGCCGATGTTCGGGAAGAACGGCCCGAGGATGAACGTGATCGCGGCGCCGCCGATGCGCGCTCGGTTGAACGTGGACTCGAAGTGCTCGAGCTCGAGGGCGCGGGCGGGCGGTGCGGCCACTATCCGGGAAGCGCGTCCTCCACGGCGCGCGCGAGGTCGGCGTCGTCGAACTGGAGGACCTGTCCATTGCGGTGCGTCGTCGGCAGCGCGAGGTACGCGATCACGCGCGCCGCGTCCTTCGGCGCCCGCAGCCGCCCGGTCCGCTGCGCGTCGCGGTACTCATCGACGAGCTCGAAGTCGTCGCTTGACGCGCCGCGCATGCGTTCCTGGAGCGTCGTGTCGACCGGACCGGGGTTGTACGCCAGGACCGTCACGCCGGTGTGGACCAGCTCGCTCGCGAGGCTTCGGGTCATCTGCACGATGCCGCCCTTGCTCGCGGCGAGCGCGGTCCAGCCGCGCGCCGGCCGGGTCGCGGCCGTGCCGATGACGTTCACGATGCGCCCGGTGCCGCGCTCGATCATGCCGGGCAGCACGGCACGCGTCGGCATGTACGCGCCGCCGATGTTGACGGCGATGTTGCGCAGCCAGAGGGCGGGGTCGGAGCGGGCCAGCGGTGTGAGTGGCTCGACCGTGCCGGCGTTGTTGATCAGGATCGACGCGGGGCCCACCCAGCGCTCGGTCGCGAGGACGAGCTCCTCGACCTGACGCTCGTCGGACACATCGGCCGTCTGCGCGAGCGCGTGCCCGCCGGACCTCTTGATGGCCTGGACCACCACGTCGAGCTGCGGCGCGTTGCGCGAGGCCACGACGACGGACGCGCCGAGCGCCGCGAGGGCTTCGGCGACCGCGCGGCCGATGCCGCGGCCGCCGCCGGTCACGATCGCCACCTGTCCGCGCAACTGGGTCATGGGCGACAGAGGATATTCGCGTCAGACACGCGCGGCGAGGGTCTTCGCGAAACCGTGCGCGAGGCGGTCGAGGTCGGCGTCGTCGTGCAGTGCCCAGTACGAGATGCGGATCGCGTCGAGGCCCGGCTCGGCCAGCAGCTTCACGACGATGCGATGGTCGCGCCACATCGTGTCGACGACCTCCGCGGCAGAGGTCCCGCGCGGCTTCGCGACGACGATGCCGGTGGGGTCCTCGGGCCGCGACAGGACATCGAACGGCAACGCGCGCAGTCGCGCGATGAGCCCGGCGCGGAGCGCACGAAGGCGCTGGCCGACGGTCGCGCCGAGCGCGCGGTGTACCGCGAGGGTCTGGCGCAGTCCGACGTACGCGGCCGCGTCGACGGTGCCGATCTCGAAACGCGACGCGTCGGGCTTCAGCGTGATGTTGCCGTCGAGGTCGATCGCGGTCTGCGAACGCCAGCCCAGGCGGTTCACCTCGAAACGGTCGAGGTCGCGCACCCAGAGCGCGCCGACGCCGAGCGGGCCATGCAGCCACTTGTAGCCGAGGAAGGCATACGCGTCGGCGCCGAGCGCGTTCACGTCCACAGGGATGACGCCGGCGGCCTGCGCGCAGTCGACGATCACGAGCCCACCCGTTTCGTGGGCGATGCGCACCGCGTCCGCCACCGGTAGGACCTTGCCGCTCTTGCACGACACGAGCGAGATCACGAGCGCGGCGGCGCCCTCGGCGAAGAGCCGGCGCAGCTCCGCGAGGAACGACGCGTCGTCGCGATGCTCGATCACCGTCACGCGGTCGCCACGAACGCGCCGCTGGAACGTCGGCATGAGCGCGCTGCCGTGCTCCTCGGCCGTCGTCACGATGAGCGCGCCCGGCTTTCGCGGCATGCGCATCGGCAGGCGCATCCCGCCGATGAGCGTGTTGAGCGCGTCCGTCGCCGATTGGGTGAGCCCGACGCGCGACGCGCCGCCGGGGTCACCGATGAACTCCGCGATGTCGGCGCGCGTCTCGTCGAGCGCGATGTTGTACGCGTCGTAACCGACGTGCGAGAACATGCCGACGCTCGTGAGCCAGGTGCGATACCGCTCAGCGAGCCGCGCGGACACCGGGAAGGTCGGACCGGAGCCCGCGACGTTGCAGTACAGGAAGTCGCCGCGGAGCGCCTGGAGCGCCTCGCGGCTCGTATCGGGCCGCGGATCGACCTGCGGGACCTCGGTCATGCCGTGGTCATCCCGCGGATGGCCAGGCCGGCGGTGAAGAGCGCGGCGAAGCCGAGCGCCATCGATTGTCCTCGCGCGGTGCGGCCCTCCATCAGCGTCGCCGCGAGCGGCATCGCGAGGACGAGCGCGAATCCGTACAGGATGTGCAGACCCTCGGCCGGTCCGCGCAGGAAGAAGAGCGTGAGAAGCCCGAGCGCGCCCTGCGCGACGGCCGCGACCTCGGCGATGACGATCGCGCCACGGAACGAGCCGGATGGTGCGGTGTTGCGGATGCCCAGCCAGATCCCCCAGAGGCCGACCGCGGTGAAGTAGAGGACGAGTACGAGCGCGAGGCGCCCGTGGATGCTGAGCACGACGTCCATCGCGACAAGGCTAGAACGCTTCGCGAACCTATGCTGGCACGGTGATCGATGTGCGCGAGATCTCGCGCCGTTTCGGCAACACGCTCGCGCTCGATCACGCATCGTTCCGCGTCGAGCCCGGCGAGATCGTGGCGCTGCTCGGCCCCAACGGCGCGGGGAAGACGACCGCGAGCCGGATCATCGCCGGCATCCTCGCGCCGAGCGACGGCGACGTGATCGTGGACGGCATCTCCGTGCGCACCGACCCGAACGCGGTCCGGCGCCGCTGCGGGTTCGTGACCGACCAGCCCGCGCTCTACGAGCGCATGCCGCTGCGCGAGTACCTCGAGTTCTTCGGACGGCTGTACGAGCTTCCGGACACCGGCAGGCGCGCCAACGAGCTCGCGCTGCTGCTCGGCCTCGCGGACCGGCTCGACGCGCGGCTCGGCACGTTCTCGCGCGGCATGAAGCAGAAGGTCGCGATCGCGCGCGCCCTGGTCCACGACCCGCCGGTCTTGCTGCTCGACGAGCCCGCCACCGCGCTCGATCCTGAGATGGCGCGAACGCTGCGCGACTTCATCGTCTCGCTGCGCGCGCGCCACCGCGCGATCCTGCTCTGCACGCACGACCTCGACGAGGCGCAGCGCATCGCCGACCGCGTGGTGATCGTCTACAAGGGGCGCGTCGCGCGCGAGGGGCGCGTCGGCGATCTGCGCGCCGCCGGCCGCGACACCTACGTCGCGACGTTCGCGGGCGACCCCGAGCGCGCCCGCGCCGCTCTGAACGGGGTCGGCATCGACGTGCTCTCGCTCACCCAGGAGGTGCGCTCGCTCGAGGAGGCGTACTTCGCGGTGGTGTCGGAGGCCGGGGGAGGGTCCCCGGTCCAGCCCGACCGGAGGAAGGGCGTGGACGCATGAAGTACGCCTGGCAGATCGCCTGGCGCGAGATCCGCTGGGAGATCTTCGGCGACCGTGGCGCGATCTTCCGCATGGCCATCTTCGCGGCGCTGCCGGTGGCGTTCGTGCTCACGAACCGCTCTCCGCGCATCGGCGAGATCGGGATCTTCGCGCTCGCGCTGCAGAGCGTGCTCTTCCCGGCTCTGTCTGGTGTCGCCCTGATCTCGTCGACGTTCACGCAGGAGAAGGAGAACGGGACGATCATCCCGCTTCTCGCGTCGCCGGTGCGCGACGTCGACATCGTTGTCGGCAAGCTCGTCGGCATGATCATCCCGGTGTTCTCGCTCTGCATCGCGAGCCTCGCCGTGTATTACGTCCTCGCGGGTTCCCAGTACGGTGAGACCCGCGTCGCCGCGGCGCTGCCGCCCGCGATCCTCTACTCGCTGGTGGTCGTCGCGCTCCTGTACCTCCTCACCGCCGGGAGCTGGGTGCTCATCGTCGCGGCCCTCGTTCGCACCACACGCGCGGGGCAGCAGGTCGCGGGTCTGCTGATCGCGTTGTCGGTCGCCGTGTTCGCGGGGCTCGGCGCGGCCGCGGCGCAGATCGGCGACGGCTACGCGCTCATCGCGCTCGGCCTGCTGCTCGTGGGCTCGGACGTCGTCGCGGTGCAGGTGGCGCGCCGCGTGTGGCAGCGTGAGGAAGTGCTCGCGCGGCTCTAGGCCTATATAAAGGACGCGCCCCGTGCACGTGATCGATGTCGACTGACGCGGTCGTCGCCCTCTCCGGCCTCGTCGCGTCGTTCCTCTCGGGCCTGCTCGGCATCGGCGGTGGCATCGTCCTCACGCCGCTCCTGCTCTACCTCCCGGGCCTCGCCGGCGCGGGCGTGATCCCGGTGAAGATCGTGACCGGGCTGACGGTCGTGCAGGCGATCTCGGGGAGCGCCATCGGCGCGTGGCGCCACCACGGATACGGCAACGTCTCGCGCCGGGTCGTCATCCTCATGGGCCCGCCCGCCGCCGTGGCGTCGCTCATCGGCGCGGTCGCCTCACGGGACGCGTCGGACGCGGTGCTGCTCGTCATCTTCGCGGCCTTCTCGTTCCTTACCGCGCTCTTCCTGCTCATCCCGGTGCGCACCGCCGACGTGCCCGCCGCGGACGTCGTCGTGCGCCGGCCGCTCGCGATCGTGGTCGCGGTGGTCGTCGGCTTCTTCGGCGGCATGGTGGGGATCGGCGCGATCGCCTTCATCCTCGCGGCGCTGGTGTACGTCCTTCGTGTCCCGACCCGCGCCCCGATCGGCACGTCGCTCGCCGTCGGCATGTTCGGAGCCATCGACCCACTCGTCGGGAAGGCGGCCACCTCGCAGGTCGACCCACCGCTCGCGGTGATCGTGGTCCTCACCGCGCTCGTCGCCTCGCCGATCGGCGCCTGGGTCTCGGTGCGCACACCGACCGCGACGCTGCTGCGCATCCTCGCCGTCGTCGTGATCCTCGCGGGCATCCGCATCCTGCTGAGCGCGTTCGCCGAAGCGCGCTGATCGTGCTCGACGCCGTCCTGCTCGGCGCGCTCGCGGGCTACGCCATCGCCATGCCCGTCGGTCCGATCGCGGTCCTCATCCTGCGCACCGG
>DASQIF010000184.1:0-19763 GCA_035631715.1 Candidatus Acidiferrales bacterium | reverse complement strand
ATGGTCGATCTCGGCTATCACCCGATCTCACTCGGCGAGACCGCCGAGAACGTGCGGGTGCAGGAGGGCGTGAGCCGCGAGGCACAGGACGCTTTCGCGCTCGAGAGCCAGAAGCGCTATCAGCGCGCGAAGGCCGATGGGTTCTTCACCGGCGAGATCCAGGCCGTCCACAACGGCACGGAGCTGGTGAGCGAGGACGAGCATCCCCGCGCCGACGTCACGCTGGAGAAGCTCGCGAAGCTCAAGCCCGCGTTCAAGAAGGACGGCACCGTGACCGCCGGCAACTCGTCGGGCATCAACGACGGCGCGGCCGCGCTGCTCATCGCCTCGCGCGAGAAGGCGCAGGCGCTCGGGCTACGGGCACTCGGGCGCATCCTCGCGAGCGCTTCCGCCGGCGTACATCCCGACTACATGGGCCTCGGGCCCATCCCCGCGGTGCGCAAGCTCGTCGAGCGCACGCATGTGACCGTCGACGAGTGCGATGTGATCGAGCTCAACGAGGCGTTCGCCGCGCAGGTCCTTCCGTGCATCAAGACCCTTGGCCTTCCCGCGGACCGCACCAATCCGAACGGCGGCGCGATCGCGCTCGGCCATCCCGTCGGTATGACCGGCGCGCGGCTCGCCGGCACGGCGCTGCGCGAGCTCGAGCGCCGACGCGGGCGCTATGCCATCGCGACGATGTGCATCGGCGTCGGCCAGGGGCTGGCGACCCTCTTCGAACGCGAGTAGGCTCCCCGCTCGATAGGGCGGGAGGTTGGTCATGAAGACGTCTGACGTTCGTATCTCTCGTCGCAAGTTCCTCATCGCGACCTCGGCGACGGCGCTCGCGGCCGCCTGCGGCGCGGCCACACCGTCGGCGACGAGCGCTCCGAGCAGCGCGGCCGCCGCCACGGCCGTGGCGAGCGCGACGCCGGGCAAGCCGCTGAAGATCGGCCAGCTCCTGCCGTTCACCAAGGTGTACGCGGAGCTTGGGAATTCGATGAAGCGCGCGACGGATCTGTACCTGAAGCAGAAGGGCAACAAGCTCTCGAATCGTCCGGTCACGCTCATCTACGAAGACGAAGCCAACGACCCGGCGGTCGGCGCGCAGAAGACCCAGAAGTTCATCGAGCAGGACCAGGTCGACCTCATGATGGGCATCGTCGCGACGCCGATCGCGTACGCGGTCCGCAACGCGATCGACTCGGCGAAGATGATCTTCATCGAGACGAACGCCGGCGGCAACGCCCTCACCCGCACGACGAACAACTGCACGCCCGCGTGCAAGAGCAAGTACATCTTCCGCGCCTCGTTCTCGTCGTGGCAGATCTCGAATCCGATCGGGACCTACTTCGCGACGAAGAAGGGCGTGAAAGAGGCCTTCACGTTCGTCGCCGACTACGGGTTCGGCACCGAGTCGCAGGCTGACTTCACGAACGCGTTCCAGGCGGCGGGTGGCAAGGTCACGGGCACGCTCAAGGCGCCGCTCGGGTCCGCGGACTTCCTGCCCTTCGTGACGCAGCTCAAGGCACAGCCGACGAAGGACATCTACTCGTTCTTCTCCGGGACCGATGCCATCAACTACATCAAGGCCTGGAACCAGCTCGGGATGCCTGCCGCCGGCTACAAGATGAACGGCGCCGGCTTCCTCACCGAGCAGGACGTGCTCAAGGAAGTGAAGGATCAGGCGAACGGCGCGGTCACGTCGCTGTTCTGGGCGGTGACCCTCGACAACGCCGAGAACAAGGCCTTCGTCGACGCGTACCAGAAGGAATACAACCTGCTTCCCGACGTGTTCGCGCTCCAGGCGTGGGACGGAATGACGGCCGTCGATCTCGCGCTTCAGGCCACCAAGGGCGACACCTCGAACAAGGACGCGTTCGTCGCGGCCCTCGAAGGCGTGAAGTTCAACAGCCCGCGTGGCGCGTTCGAGTTCGACAAGGACACCCACAACGTCATCCAGGACATCTACATCCGCCAGGTCGCGGTCCAGGGCGGCAACGCCGTGAACACGATCCTCGACAAGGTCGCGCGCGTGACAGATCCCGGGAAGTAATCAGGGCGTGAGCCCCGAAGTCTTCGTGCAGCAGGCGCTGAACGGCATCTCGTTCGGCGCCTTGCTGTTCATCCTGGCCGCGGGGCTGTCGCTCATCTTCGGGATGATGGACGTGGTCAACCTCGCGCACGGCGCGTTCTACATGCTGGGCGCCTACGTGACGCTCGCGATCGTCCAGCGCACCGGCCAGTTCTGGCTCGCGCTCTTCGTGGCGCCGGCGGTGGTCGGGCTGCTCGGCCTCATCCTCGAACCGCTGCTGCTTCGCCGCCTTCGCGGGCGGCACCTCGATCAGGTGCTGCTCACCATCGGCGTCTCGCTCGTCATCGCCGACCTCCTCGGGCTCACGTTCGGACGCGAGATCCACTCGATCCCGCTTCCGGCGGGGCTCGACCGCTCGACCCAGATCCTCGGCAGCGATTACCCCGTCTACCGGCTGTTCGTCATCGCCTTCGGCGTCGCGCTCGCGGCGGCCCTCACCCTGATCCACCGCCGCACACGACTCGGCGCGCTCATCCGCGCGGGCGTCGATGACGCGCAGATGCTCGACGCCCTCGGCGTCGACATCGATCGGCTGTTCTCTCGGACCTTCGCGTCCGGCGCGGCGCTGGCCGGCCTCGCGGGCGTCATCGCCGCGCCGGTGTTCGGGATCTTTCCGGGCATGGACGTGGACGCGCTCATCTACTCGCTCATCGTCGTCGTGGTCGGCGGCCTCGGCTCGCTCTCGGGTGCCATCGCCGGAGCCGGCCTCGTCGGCCCCGCCGACACGTTCGGCAAGGTGCTGTTCCCGCAGTTCGCCCTGGCGCTCATCTTCGCGATCATGGCCCTGGTGCTGCTGCTGCGGCCGACGGGCCTGCTGGGTCGCGTCCGCATCGTCCGATGAGACGTGTTGTCGCCGTCGCCGGCATCCTCGCCCTCGCCGTGCTGCTGGTGACGTTCCCGATCTGGACGGCGGACTGGGAGTCCTCGCGCTACGCGACGACGATCCTGCGCGACATGCTCGTCCTCGCGATCCTCGCGCTCTCGCTCGATCTGCTCGTCGGCGTCGCGGGGATGCCGTCGCTCGGTCACGCCGCGTTCTTCGGCACCGGCGCGTACGCCGCCGCGATCGCGGCGCAGCGCCTGGGGAACGACGACCTGCTCGTCGGGCTCGGGGCGGCGATCGCCGTCGCCGCCCTCCTCGCCTTCGGCATCGGCCTCTTCGCGGTGCGCGCCGCGGGCATCTTCTTCCTCATGCTGACGCTGGCGTTCGCGCAGATGGTCTTCGCGGTCGCCTTCCAGGCGGTCGACCTCACCGGCGGCTCGAACGGTCTCGCCGGCGTGCACCGGCCGACGCTCGCCGGCCTGGACTTCAACGGCGCGGACGCGCTCTACCAGCTGGTCGCGGTGCTGTTCCTCCTCGTCCTGGTGCTGTCGTGGCGCATACGCTCATCGACATACGGCCGCGCGCTCGCGGGTCTGCGCGAGAACGAGCGGCGCATGCGCGCTCTGGGGTACGACACAACGCGGCTGAAGCTCTCGGCGTTCGTGCTCGCGGGGGCGATCGCGGGCGTCGGCGGCGCCCTCTCCGCGTACTCGCTCCGCTTCGTCTCGACCAACGACGTCGGCGTCGGTCGCTCGATCGAGGCGTTCGTCTCCGTGCTCATCGGCGGTACGGGCACGCTCATCGGTCCGGTGGTCGGCGCGGTCGTGGTCCTGTACATCGAGCGCGTGCTGCCGTCGTCGATCCCGTTCGCCGAGACCGTGCTCGGTCTGGTCTTCGTCGTCTTCGTCGTCGCGGCGCGCCAGGGGATCGTCGGTCTCGCGGTCGCGACGTACGCGCGGGTGCGACGATGATCGAGGCGCGGGACCTCCGGCGTGAGTTCGGCGGGATCGTCGCGCTCGCCGGCGTGGACCTGCGCGTCGAGCAGGGGGAGCGTCGCGCGATCATCGGCCCGAACGGAGCGGGCAAGACCACGCTGTTCAACATCCTGACCGGCGAGCTCGCGCCGACGAGCGGGTCGGTCCGTCTCGGCGGCGAGGATGTCACCGCACGTCGCCCGCACGAGCTCGCCCGCCGCGGCGTCGCGCGCATGTACCAGCGCAACGAGCTCTTCGATCCGCTCCCGGCGCGGGAGAACGTCGCGCTCGCGCTGCGCGCCGCGACCGGGCCGTACCGGCCCTTCACCGCGCCGGCCCGGTCGGTAGCGGCGGTCGCCGACGCGTTGCTCGAGCGGGTCGGTCTGGGCGGTCGGGGCGACGCGGCGGCCCGCGCGCTGTCGCACGGCGAGCGCCGTCAGCTCGAGCTGGCACTCGCGCTCGCGCGCGCGCCGCGGCTGCTCCTTCTCGACGAGCCGACCGCGGGCATGTCGCCGGCCGAGACCGCGCGCATCAGCGGGTTGATCGACGCGCTCGAGCGAACGCTGACGATCGTCGTCGTCGAGCACGACATGGACGTCGTGTTCCGCCTCGCCGATCGCATCACCGTGCTGCACGAAGGGCGCGTCATCGCCGACGGGACGCCGGCCGAGGTGCGCGCCGATACGCAGGTCACCGAGGTCTACCTGGGGAAGGTCGTCGCATGAGCGCGCTCGCAGTACGTGATCTGCACGCGTACTACGGGGAGAGCCACGTGCTGCAGGGCGTATCGCTGGACGTCCCGGACGGCGGCGCGGTCTCGCTCGTCGGCCGGAACGGCGCCGGGAAGACGACGACCATCGCCGCGATCGTCGGGTTCATCCGTCCCCGCGCCGGCGCCGTGACCGTGCGCGGCACCGACATCACCGGACGCGCGCCGCACGAGATCGCGCGACACGGCGTGGCGCTCGTGCCGCAGGGGCGCCGCGTCTTTCGCGATCTCACGGTCCGCGAGAACCTCACGCTCTCGATCCACCGCGGCGGCGCGTGGGATCTGGCGCGCGTCCTCGAGCTGTTCCCATCGCTCGCCGGTCGGCTCGACAATTTCGGCGACCAGCTCTCCGGCGGCGAGCAGCAGATGGTCGCGATCGGCCGGGCGCTCATGCGCGATCCCGCGGTGCTGCTGCTCGACGAGCCGTCCGAGGGGCTCGCGCCGAAGCTCGTCGCCGAGGTCGGCGAGGCGCTGCTGCGCCTGCGCGCCGGCGGCCTCGCCATCCTGCTCGTGGAGCAGAACCTCGCGCTCGCGACGCGCATCGGACAGCGCGTGTACGTGATGAACAAGGGGACGATCGTGTTCGCGGGCACGCCCGTCGAGCTCGCCGCGTCGCGCGAGGTCGAGACGCGTTACCTCGGCCTCTCCGCGGTATGAGCGAGCTACCGCGTCCCGGCGACGACGCGGCGCATATGGCCGTCGCGCTCGACGAGGCCCGCGCCGCGGCCACGCACGGCGACGTGCCCATCGGCGCGGTCGTCGTGCGGAACGGCGAGATCGTGTCGCGCGCTCGCAACCGGCGCGAGGCCGACGCCGATCCGACCGGCCACGCCGAGATCGTCGCGCTGCGCGAGGCGGGGAAGAGGCTCGGCAGCTGGCATCTGCTGGACTGCGCCCTCTACGTGACCCTCGAGCCATGCGTGATGTGCGCGGGCGCGATCGTCCTCGCGCGCGTGCCCCTCGTCGTGTTCGGCGCTCCCGACCCGAAGGCCGGCGCGGTCATCTCGATCGCGCAGCTATTCGACGAGCGCCACCTGAACCATCATCCGAAGTGGCGCATGGGCGTGCTGCGGGAGGAGAGCGAACGCATCCTGCGCTCGTTCTTCGCCGGTCATCGCGGCACGACCGCGGACTGACCGGAGCTCGTCCGCTAGAGCCCGACCGCCTCGCGGCTGCCGTACACGTTCCACCACGGCGTCGCCGACCGCCTCAGGACCTCGTTCAGCAGCTCGATGTTCTTGACGCCGCGATCCTCGAGCCAGCGCTCGAACGCCGCCGGCCCCTCCTTCGCGTACACCGGGATGCCGTCCTTCCAGGTCGCGCGACCGCAGAGCACGCCGTTGAACTTCGCGCCTGACTCACCCGCGTACTCGAGGCTCTCGCGGAACACGTCGTCGTCGACACCCGCGGAGAGGTAGATGAACGGCTTCGTGGCGGCGTCGGCGGCCTCGCGGAAATGGCGCAGCGCCTCGGACTTCGTGTACGCGACCTCGCCGGTCTTGTTCGCGCGCGAGCCCTGGACGTATGCCATGTTCACCGGGACCTCGACCTTGAGCACATCGATCGCGAAGCGCGGATCGGACAGCTTCTGCATGTAGGCCTTCACGCACTCGGGCTTGCGCTTCGCGAACTCGAAGCCCTTCTCGTCCGTGTCGTCGTCGTACGCGAGAGGCTCGACGAACAGCGGCACGTCGAGGCCGGTGCATTCGGCTCCGATGCGTTCGAGCCAGGCGTCCTTGCGCTCGAGGATGTCCTTGTCGTCGAACGGGTCGTAGTAGATGAGGATCTTGATCGCGTTCGCGCCGGCCTCCACTAGCCGGCGGACGCTCCACTGATCGAGGAGATCGGGGAGGCGGCCCTTCACGTTCGCGTCGTACCCGGTCTTCTCGTACGCGAGGAGCACGCCGGTGCCGGACGCGCGCTGCTTGATCGCGGGCAGCCCGTACTCGGGGTCCATGAGGATCGCGCTCGCGTGGCGCGTGAGCACCTTCGTCACGAGGGTCTTGAACTCGGTGAGCGCCTCGTTCGTGGTCGGCCCGCCCTGCTTTCCGATCTCCTTCTTCAGCGAGCCGCGCTGGTCCATCGCGGCGGCGCTGATGACGCCCCGCTCATCGGCGCACGCGTCGATGTTCCGTGCTTTCCCGCGCGTGAGAGGCGCTTTCGTCGCGACGGCCATCCTGGTCCTCCGCGTCCTACGTACTCGCCCGGAGAATATGGCTATCCTCGTCGGCGTGACGCTGTCGGAGATCGCGAACGCCCTCGTCGCGCCGGGCAAGGGCATCCTCGCCGCTGACGAGAGCACCGGCACGATCAAGCGTCGTTTCGACGCGATCGGCGTGGAGAATACCGAAGACAACCGGCGGATCTATCGCGAGCTTCTCTTCCGCACCGCCGGTGCATCCCAGTACATCAGCGGTGTGATCTTGTACGACGAGACCATCCGTCAGAAGGCCGCGGACGGCGCGCCTTTGGTGAGGATCCTCGCCGACCAGGGTTGGATCCCCGGCATCAAGGTCGACATCGGTGCGAAGCCGCTCGCGTTCTCGGCGAAGGAGACCGTCACCGAGGGGCTCGATGGACTGCGCGAACGGCTCGCCGACTACAAGAAGCTCGGCGCGCAGTTCACGAAGTGGCGCGCGGTGATCACGATCGCCGGCGACGACATCCCGTCGCTCTACTGCATCCGCGTGAACGCGCATGCCCTCGCGCGCTACGCCGCCCTGAGCCAGGAGGCCGGCCTCGTGCCCATCGTCGAGCCCGAGGTACTCATGGACGGGGCACACAGCATCGATCGCTGCAACGAGATCACCATCCGCACGCTGCGGACCGTCTTCAACCAGCTCGCCTCGCAGCGCGTGCGCTTCGACGGGATGCTCCTCAAGCCGAACATGGTCCTCTCCGGTGCGGACGCGAAGGACCGCGCTCCCGCCGATGAGGTCGCGCGCTACACCGTCGAGGCGTTCCGCGACAGCGTGCCGGCCGCGGTACCCGGCATCGTCTTCCTCTCCGGCGGGCAGAGCGACGACGAGGCGACGGAGAACCTCGACGCGATCAACCGTTATGCCGCGAAGGTCGGCGTGCCGTGGCAGCTCTCGTTCTCATATGGCCGCGGGCTGCAGGCCGCACCGCAGAAGGCGTGGTCAGGGAAGGCCGGTAACGTCGCGGCCGCGCAGCGGGCGTTCCTGCACCGCGCCAAGGTCACGTCCGCGGCGCGCATGGGAAGGTATTCGCGAGATATGGAGCGCGAGGCCGTCTCCGCCTAGCTCGCGGCCGACGGCTCCGGGATCTCGAGAAGTTGCGGCAGCGGTCGCGGAGTCGGGCTGATGCGCATCGCCAGCGACACCGCGATGAAGCCCATGATCCCGGCCGACAGGAACATGAGGTGATAGTCGCCGAGGACGGTGTGGAAGTATCCGCCGGCGTAGGCCGCGAGTGCGGCACCGCACATGTGGCTGAAGAAGATCCACCCGTAGATCGTTCCGAGCGAAGCACGACCGAAGATCGTCGCCGTGAGGTTCGCCGTCGGTGGGACCGTCGCGATCCAATCGAGACCGTAGAGGACCGCGAACGCATAGAGCCACTGGACCTCGAAGATGAAGGGCAGCGCGAAGAGCGACATCGCACGGAACCCGTAGTACGCCGCGAGTAGCTTCCGGTTGTCGTAGCGGTCGCTGAACCAACCCGACGCCAGCGTGCCCACGATGTTCATCGAGCCCATCACCCCCACCGCCGTCGCGGAGGTCACCGCGGTGAAGCCGTGCTCGAGCGCGTGCGGGATGAGGTGCGTGCCGACGAGGCCGTTCGACGTGTACCCGCAGATGAAGAAGGACCCCGCGAGCAGCCAGAAGTCACGGTTGCGCATCGCGACCCGCAGCGGCGTGGAGCGGGCGTCCGCGGCGCGCTCGGACGCGGACACCGCGCCGCCCTCGCCGAACGGGCGCGCGCCGACGTCCTCCGGGCGGTCGCGCATGAAGAGGAGCACGGGCACGACGACGGCGATCGACGCACCGAGGAGCAACAGCAGGCCGCTGCGCCACCCGTCGCTCGCGGTCAGCCCCATCATCGCCGGCACGAAGATGAGCTGACCCACCGAGGTCGCCGCGCCGAACAGTCCGATGACGAGCCCGCGGTGCGTGCGGAACCAGCGGTGCGCGACGGTGGCGCCGGTCACCTGACTCGCGATGCCGGTCCCGACGCCGATGAGCAGGCCCCAGACGATGTAGAGCTGCCACAGTCCGCTGAGCGACTGCATCACGAACAGGCCGAAGACGATGCACGCCAGGCCCGCGAGCAGCGCACGGCGCGGCCCGACGCGCTCGACGAGCGCACCGCCGACCGGTCCGCCGAGGCCGAAGGTGATGAGGCTGATCGAGACCGCAAAGGAGATCGCGGCGCGATCCCACCCGAACTCGGACTCGAGCGGAATGATGATCACACCGGGTGCAGCGCGTACCGACGACGCGGCGAGGAGCGCGAGGAAGGTGACCGCAGTCACGATCCATGCGTAGTGGAGGCGCTTCACGAGTGGTCCGAAGTTTAGAATCGCGTGTGGAGAGGTGTCCGAGTGGTTGATGGTGCCGCTCTCGAAAAGCGGTAGGCGAAAGCCTCGCGGGTTCGAATCCCGCCCTCTCCGCCGCACCGATCCCGAGAGGTTCTGTTCTCATGAATGACCGTCGGACCCTGGCCGATCGCATACGCCGCGAGCAGCGCCTCTGGCGCGATCTCGTCGGGGAGGTCGGACGCGCGCGCATGAACGAACCCGGTCCGATGGGCACGTGGACGTTCAAGGATCTGGTGAGCCACCTTGCGGCCTGGCGTAACCGGACCCTGGCGCGGCTTGAGGCGGCCGCGAGCGGCCAAGCCGAGCCGCCGGCGCCATGGCCGGCGCCGCTGCAGGACGACGACAGCATCAACGCGTGGATCCGCGAACGCGACCTCGGTCGATCGCTCGACGACGTCCTCGCTGACTACGACCGATCATTCGATCGGCTCGCGGCCGTTGTCGCGGCCCTCCCCGACGAAGCGCTGGTCGCGCCCGGACGCTTCACCTGGATGGGCGACGTCCCTCTGGTCGACGCGCCCCTCTTCGGTCATCTCCACGACGAACACGAGCCGGCGATCCGCGCGTGGCTGTCGTCGCGCGCCGTCAAGACCGGATAATGAGCGCGTCCGGAGAGGTCGCATAGTTGGTCTAGTGCGCCCGCTTGGAAAGCGGGTAGCCGAAAGGCTCGCGGGTTCGAATCCCGCCCTCTCCGCCGGCCGAGCCGAAATCGTGACATTGCTGCGAAAGATCCGCGGGCTCCTCGTGTGCGACCTGTAGCGCGCGCGTTACCCGACCGATGAAGTTCTCGTGGCCGACCGGCACGGCGCGTGCCTTTAGCGGAGCGCTGCGTGCTCGTGGCTACGACAACAGGTGGAGGTTCTGCAAGTGACCCTCGTCAACATGAAACAGCGCTACGTCGCATCGACGATCTGCCCGATCGGCAAGACGTCACAGCCCGAGTGCGCCAAGCTCGCGAACCGCATCTTCGATTGCGACGCGGACGCGGCGGCGGCTCTGGTCGAGCATCTCGCTACGGCGGAGTGCCACACGCGTGAGGAGCTCGCTCGCATCGTCGGCGTCGCCCGCGCGTACACGCACTCGTACCGCCTCGTCTACGAGAATCACGTCGGGGACGGTTACGCCGCCTAACGTGCGCTAGGCCAAGTTCGCGCCGGTCGGAAACTCTTTACCATCGGTCCTGCCGTGCTAAGCGGGGAGCCAGCGGTGCCCTGTACCCGCAATCCGCTCCAGCGGGGCTGAATTCCCCTCCCGAGGTCCGGCGTCGCGGTCGCAGCGCGCGTGGCGTGGCGTTGACGATCGGGTCCTGTGCAGCGCCGGCCCGCGAACCCCGTCAGATCCGGAAGGAAGCAGCGGTAAGTGGTCGCCGTCGCGTGCCGCAGGCGCGCCTGATCCGAGCTGCGTACGTCGCGAGTGCCCGAGACGACGTGATCGACGGAGGGGTGCACGGCATTCTTCTTCGGAACGCGATCTGCAGGATTTCCAGACGGAGGTGCTGCAGACATGACGGATCTCCGCGAAAAGCAACGGAAGTCCATGAACAAGGACGTGTTCGCGTACGTCGACAAGAACGGCGAGGGCCACCTGCCGCTCAACGACGAGTCGCATGTGCGTAACGCCATGGCCCGCTTCAACCAGACCGCGTTCCCGTCGGTGACGGCGAAGGAAAGCGCGAGGCGCAAGGTCCTCGCCGCGGCGCGCAAGCATGGGATCGCGGTCTCCAAGGACGACAACATCAAGAAGCCTTCGCACCGTCTGCAGAGCGTGAAGACCAAGCGCGGGCTCCGCGGTGGCCGCAAGGTCGTGCGCGCGAAGCGCTGAGTCCTAGAAGAGGAGCGGCCTCCGGCGCGCTTATCCTGACTCGGTGCCCGAGCGCTCTGCCCTCTATCGCCGATATCGCCCGCAGACCTTTGCCGCGATCGTCGGCCAGGAGCACGTCACGCGCACGCTCCGCAACGCCATCGGCTCCGGACAGGTCGCGCACGCCTACCTCCTGGCCGGCTCGCGCGGCATCGGCAAGACCACCATCGCTCGCCTGATCGCGAAAGCGGTCAACTGCACGAAGGCGAAGGACGGCGAGCCGTGCGACAGGTGCGAGAACTGCGTCGCGATACGCGAGGGGCGGTTCCTCGACCTCATCGAGATCGACGCCGCGTCGAACCGCGGCATCGACGAGATGCGCGACCTCCGTGAGAAGGTCCGGTTCGCGCCGTCGCAGGGCCAGTACAAGGTGTACGTCATCGATGAGGCGCACCAGCTCACGAACGAGGCGTTCAACGCCCTCCTGAAGACGCTTGAGGAGCCGCCGCCGCACGCCATCTTCGTGCTCGCCACGACCGAGGCGGGCCGCATCCCGGGCACGATCGTGTCGCGCACGCAGCGCTTCGACCTCCGCCGCATCCCGTACAAAGGAGTGGTCCAGCAGCTGGCCGCGATCTGCGAGCAGGAGAAGCTCACCGCGGAGCCGGCCGCGCTCGACGCGATCGCGCGTCACGCGCAGGGTTCGCTGCGCGACGCGGAGAGCATCCTCGACATGGTCGCGGCGTTCTCCGACGGCAAGGTCGGCCTCGCCGACGTCGACGAGCTCCTCGGCATCTCCGAGTGGGAGGAGACGAGCGCGCTGTACGACGCGCTCGCCGCGAACGACGGCGCCGGCGGCGTGCGCCTCATCGGGAAGCTGGTCGACGACGGACGCGACCTCCGTCTCTTCGTCCGCCGGTGTCTCGACCACATGCGCGCGCTCGTGCTGGTGATCTCGACCGGGAAGGCGCCCGAGACCTCGAGCGAAGGCGTCGCGGCGAAGCTCAAGGAGCAGGCGCCGAAGTTCACGCTCGAGCGCCTCGCGCGCATCGCAAAACGCCTCCTCG
Organism: Candidatus Acidiferrales bacterium; assembly: GCA_035631715.1. Lineage (GTDB taxonomy): Bacteria > Chloroflexota > Limnocylindria > P2-11E > P2-11E > CF-39. Next base: position 7,695 of record DASQIF010000184.1, on the reverse strand, counting down.
AGACGGAGCAGCAGCTGAAGACCAGCGAGGGGACACCGCTCGCGCTCGAGCTCGCGGTCCTCGACCTCGTGACCACGCCCGCCGCCCCGCCACCGGCGCCGTCGACCGGCACGCGCACCGCGCCCACGCCGATGGCGCCGCGAAGCGCCGCACCGCCGGCCGCGCCCGCTCGGTCGACGCCGCGCGCGCCGCAGGGCACGACGGCGCGCACCGAACCGGTCGACCTCGCCGCGCGTCGCGCGCAGGCCGCGGCGCTCACCATCGACGGGGTGAACTCGGCGTGGGCGGAGCTCGTCGCGCAGGCGCGCGCGAAGAGCATCGGCACCGCCGCGCACCTGCTCGATGCCGAGCCGGTGGCGATCGAGGGCACGACCATCGTCATCGGCTTCGCGACGGACTTCGCGCGCTCCATCTGGCAGGAGCGCCGGCGCGCCGAGCTCGAGCAGGATCTCTCGCAGCGTCTCGCGACGACGGTGCGCGTGAAGTGCATCACGCAGCCGGTCGACCCGAACGCCGCGTCCGAGGACCCGATGCACCGCGCGGCGCTCGAGATCTTCCGCCGCCCAGACCGCATCATGGAGGTCGAGTGATGAAGAACATGGGCGACCTCGCGAAGATGGCGCAGCGGATGCAAGCCGACATGGCCAAGGCGCAGGCCGAGCTCGCCGAGGCGACGGTCGAGGGCAGCGCCGGCGGCGGGGCGGTGAAGGTCACGCTCACCGGCACGCAGGACATCAAGGGCATCGTCATCTCGAAGGACGCCGTCGATCCTGACGACGTCGACACCCTGCAGGACCTCGTGCTCGCCGCCTTCAAGGACGCGCTCGCGAAGTCGCGCGAGCTCGCGGCGCAGCGCCTCGGCAGCGTGACCGGCGGACTCAAGATCCCAGGGATGTAGTTGCCGTCCGCCCTGGCGCGTCCGCTGGCGCGCCTCATCGACGAGCTCGGAAAGCTGCCCGGCGTCGGTCCCAAGACCGCGCAGCGGCTCGCGTATCACATCCTGCGCACGAACGGCAGCGATGCCGAGGCGCTCGCCGCGGCGATCCGCTCGGTCAAGACCGATCTGCGGTATTGCATGGTGTGCTTCAACATCGCGGAGACCGACCCATGCGCGATCTGCTCATCGGACGAACGCGACGCGCGCATCGTGTGCGTCGTCGAGGAGCCGCTCGACGTGCTCGCGATCGAGCGCACCGGTCAGTTCAAAGGCCGCTATCACGTGCTGCACGGCGCGATCTCACCGGTGAACGGCGTGCGCCCCGACGACCTCAAGATCCCGCAGCTCGTGGAGCGCGTGAAGAAGGGCGGGATCGAGGAGATCATCCTCGCGACGAACCCGAATTTGGAAGGGGAGGCGACGTCGATGTACGTCGCGCAGCTCCTCTCCGGATCGGGGGCGCGCCTCACGCGCCTGGCGCGGGGCCTTCCGATGGGCGGGGACCTCGAATATGCCGACGAAGTGACGGTCAGCCGAGCGCTGGAGGGCCGGCGCGCCATCTCTTAGGGCTGTTCTGGTACCATAAGCGTCCGCATCACGCCCGTAGGCCATTTCCTTTTGGGAGGTCGGGGCACGATCTTTAACAGCTGAAGAGTGGCAGGAACGTCCAGCGCGGTCTCATCGATTTCTTGATCGAACTCGAAGATGAACAGACCGGCCGCAAGGCTTGGTCTGATTTTTTTGTCGGAGAGTTTGATTCTGGCTCAGGACAAACGCTGGCGGCGTGCATAAAACATGCAAGTCGAACGGGTGTTTGGCCGCAAGGCCAAACGCTAGTGGCGAACGGCTGAGTAACACGTAGGTGACCTGCCCCGAAGTGGGGGATAACGACTCGAAAGAGTCGCTAATACCGCATGTGACCACCGATCCATTTCGGTGCTCAAAGTCGCAAGACGCTTTGGGAGGGGCCTGCGGCGGATTAGCTAGTTGGTGTGGTAACGGCGCACCAAGGCGACTATCCGTAGCTGGTCTGAGAGGATGGCCAGCCAGACTGGGACTGAGACACGGCCCAGACTCCTACGGGAGGCAGCAGTTAGGAATTTTGCGCAATGGGGGAAACCCTGACGCAGCCACGCCGCGTGCGGGATGAAGGCCTTCGGGTCGTAAACCGCTTTTCTCGAGGAAGACACCCGACGGTACTCGAGGAATAAGCAACGGCTAACTACGTGCCAGCAGCCGCGGTAATACGTAGGTTGCGAGCGTTGTCCGGATTTACTGGGCGTAAAGCGCGCGCAGGCGGTCCTGAAAGTCGAATGTGAAAGCTCCTGGCTCAACTGGGAGAGGCCGTTCGAAACTTCGGGACTTGAAGGCGGGAGAGGCAGATGGAATTTCCGGTGTAGCGGTAAAATGCGTAGATACCGGAAGGAACACCAGTGGCGAAAGCGATCTGCTGGCCCGCCCTTGACGCTCAGGCGCGAAAGCTAGGGGAGCGACCGGGATGAAATTCTCGTCCCCTCCGGTGGTAACACCGGTGATTACAACCCCTGCTATATCGGTGAAAGTCCCGTCCGAAGGACTAACTAGGAATGGGATAACGCCGAGGGAAGTCCAGCGACCAACAAAGGGAACTGGACCCCGTAGAGACTGTATGCAGGCCCCGATCCGCAAGGGTCGTGGTGAAGACACAGTCCGATCTCGCCAGCAATAGCGAGAGGTCGACCGAGATGGTCGATCCGCCGAGGCAACTCGGTCAGTACTCGATGCGATGCGTCGAGGAAGCAACAGAATGTAGATACCCCGTTAGTCCTAGCTGTAAACAATGGGCACTAGGTGTTGTCGGTATCGACCCCGGCAGTGCCGTAGCTAACGCATTAAGTGCCCCGCCTGGGGAGTACGGCCGCAAGGCTAAAACTCAAAGAAATTGACGGGGGCCCGCACAAGCAGCGGAGCGTGCGGTTCAATTCGATGGTACGCGAAGAACCTTACCCAGACTTGACATGCAAGTGGTAGCGAGCCGAAAGGTAAGCGACCCGCAAGGGAGCTTGCACAGGTGTTGCACGGCCGTCGTCAGCTCGTGTCGTGAGATGTTGGGTTAAGTCCCGCAACGAGCGCAACCCTCGGGATCTGTTGTACCCCTCAGATCCGACTGCCGAGAGAAACTCGGAGGAAGGTGGGGATGATGTCAGGTCAGCGTGGCCTTTATGTCTGGGGCAACACGCACGCTACAATCGCCGGTCACAGCGGGTCGCGACAGCGCGAGCTGAAGCTAATCCCTTAAAACCGGCGTCAGTTCAGATCGGAGGCTGCAACTCGCCTCCGTGAAGTCGGAGTTGCTAGTAACCGCGGGTCAGCACACCGCGGTGAATATGTTCCCGGGCCTTGTACACACCGCCCGTCACGTCATGGGAGTTAGTAACACCCGAAGCCGGTGGGCCAACCGCAAGGAGGCAGCCGTCGAAGGTGGGACTAGCGACTGGGACGAAGTCGTAAATCCTATTTGCGACCTCTCGCCGGCAACGGCGAGCGACAGAAATTCGGCTATTTGCTGGGATCCCCGATGAATCCGACGGTACTTCCGTCGTCGACGCAAGTCGTCGGCGATATCCATGAAGTGACAAACCGATCGGTGCGGAAAATCAGCAGGGAAGTCGAAGACACGAGTCTTCTGACCCCTCAGAGACTACACGCCGAACTCCTCGTGACGAGCTCAACGCGACTGGATGCCTATCTCCAAGGTGCTCTGCGAGACGCGACTAGGAGCAATGCGCACAACACGCATCGCTTCGGTCAGTCGGACCGAGCGTGGCTCGAGTTCCTTCAGGCGATCCTCGGTGTCATCGGACATCGCAGTTGGATCTACAGAGAGGGCAAGACTCGAGACTTTTGGATCCTGGAAACCACAGCCAAGTTCCTCTCCCTCGATTTCGATGGGCGCGAGCTCATCGGTCGCGCAGAGGGTCTCGACTTCGCTCGAGGCTACTTCGATGCAGATGGGGGAATGCCGAGGGATCCTCGGTCACGGTTGTACGTCCAGTATTGCCAGAAGGATCGAGAGAGCCTGGAGACGTTGAAAAGAGTCCTGGCAAGTTGGGGAATCGAAAGCGGCCGGATCCACAATCCGAGCCGGCGGGTCGATCCCGACTACTGGAGATTCTTCATACGAGCGAACTCACTCGGCGCCTTCTTTGCGAACGTGAGTTCTTGGCATCCCCGCAAACGAGCTCAGATCACCGCGAGGACGAAGATATAGTCCACGCCCTGCGGCGACGCAGGGGTTACGTGAACAAGGTAGCCGTACCGGAAGGTGCGGCTGGATCACCTCCTTTCTAGGGATCACGCGATCGGATGCTTCGGCACCTCGATCCAATCCCAGGTCGATCCTCGAGCCTGAAAACTCGAGGTGACACTTCCTAATGGAAGTGGTTCGTTTAATGAAATCCGCCGAGCTCTTTGTACCCACTTAGAGCGGAGCGGCGATGGACAGCGCCCGTTCCTGCCACTCTTCTTCGGTTAACGATCTGCCCCGCCTTGCCTAGCTCGGGCGTTTAGCTCAGCTGGTTAGAGCACTGCCCTGATAAGGCAGAGGTCTCTGGTTCGAGTCCAGAAACGCCCACCGCGGATCTTGTTCGCGGTGGACGCGCGAGACTCGGTCCCGGCGCACGACGGTCTACGCTTGGCCCCGAAAGCGGCGTAGCCGCTTGAGGGGCCGTAGCTCAGCTGGTAGAGCGCCTCCTTTGCAAGGAGGAAGTCAGGAGTTCGAGTCTCCTCGGCTCCACAGGAGCCCAGCCCATACCGAGCGCGTCGGGCAAGCCCGGACGTGCGCTCCGATGGGTTTTCGACATACAATTCGAGGTCCGCGCCGGTATTTCGCCGGCTGGAGGCAAGAGGCGATCACAACCAGCTTCCACAGGTTTGTTCGAGCCTGCGCACGTGCACGCGTGACCGTGCGCGCGCTCGAACGAGCGAGTGGTGCACCTTAACAAGTGAAGAGGAAGACGAATGCGAGTTTCGCCAAAAGCGAATTCGTACCGATCGTTAATTGGTGAATCACCAGCAACAGTTCGCCCTGTTCGAGGGCCGGGCTGGATGCTGGATTAGGTCAAGCTACAAAGGGCGCATGGCGAATGCCTTGGCGCTTGAGGCCGATGAAGGACGCGGTTACCTGCGAAAAGATCCGGGGAGTTGGTAGCAAACGGTGATCCGGATATCTCCGAATGGGGAAACCCCATCAGGACTAACCCTGATGACCCGCACCTGAATACATAAGGTGCGTGGAGGGCACCGAGGGAACTGAAACATCTCAGTACCTCGAGGAACAGAAAATATTCCCTGAGTAGTGGCGAGCGAAACGGGAAGAGCCCAAACCCGATCCACGTGATAGGCGTCAGCCGTTGTGGAGCGGGGGTCGTGAGGCTCGATTGCGGATCTGACGATCCGCGACGGAGTTCAGAATTGTGATCGCTAGCGGAAGGTGCCTGGAACGGCCCACCGAAGACGGTGAGAGTCCCGTACGCGAAAGCGGTCACGCTCCGATCGAGATCCTCGAGTACCACCCGGAAGGTCTCCAGGGTGGGAAACCGGGCAGACCATTGTCCAAGGCTAAATACCTCAAGCGACCGATAGTGAACGAGTACCGTGAGGGAAAGGTGAAAAGCACCCCTGGCGGGGAGTGAAATAGAAACTGAAACCGTGCGCCTACAAGCAGTCGAAGCGTGTTGCTGCGCAAGCAGTAGCGTGACGGCGTGCCTATTGAAGAATGATCCGGCGAGTTAGCTGTATGCGGCGAGGTTAAGGACTGACGTCCGGAGCCGAAGCGAAAGCGAGTCTGAATAGGGCGTGGACCGCAAGGTCCGTAGTCGCATGCACTAGACCCGAAACCGCGTGAGCTACCCATGGCCAGGCTGAAGCGGAGGTAATACTCCGTGGAGGGCCGAACTCTTCAACGTTGAAAAGTTGAGGGATGAGCTGTGGGTAGAGGCGAAATGCCAACCGAACGCGGAGATAGCTGGTTCTCCTCGAAATAGTTCTAGGACTAGCGTCACGCATTCCCTCTTTGAGGTAGAGCACTGGATGGGCTAGGGGGCTTACCGCTTACCAAACCCAACCAAACTCCGAATGCGAAGAGGCGAAGCGTGGCAGTCAGTCTTCGGGGGCTAAGCTCCGGAGACAAAAGGGAAACAGCCCAGACCAACAGCTAAGGTCCCTGAATCCAGGCTAAGTGGGAAAGGATGTTGGATCGCTCAGACAACCAGGATGTTGGCTTAGAAGCAGCCATCATTGAAAGAGTGCGTAACAGCTCACTGGTCGAGTGATCCAGCGCCGAAAATCCAACGGGGCTCAAGCCTGGTACCGAAGCTTTGGATGTGTGACCTCTTCGGAGGTCATGCGTGGTAGAGGAGCGTTCTCATTGCAGTGAAGGTGGACCGTGAGGACCGCTGGAGCGGTGAGAAGTGCGAATGCGGGAACGAGTAGCGAAACGTGTGTGAGAAACATACGCGCCGTATGCCTAAGGTTTCCTGAGGAAGGTTAATCCACTCAGGGTCAGTCGGGCCTAAGTCGAGGCCGAAAGGCGTAGACGATGGACATCCGGTCTATATTCCGGAACCGCTCAAGATCGTTATCAGCGAAGGGGTGACTCAGTCTGGTAGTCCCAGCGCACTTTGGCTATGTGCGTCTAAGCCCGTAGCCGTCCTTGGATAGGCAAATCCGTCCGAGGGTCAAGGTGAAAGGCGAATGCGAGCTTCAGCAATGGAGCAAGTGGGGCGAGCCAAGCTGACGAGAAAAGCCTCTAGCGAGATCGCGAGTGCCCGTACCGCAATCCGACACAGGTAGGCGGGTGGAGTACACCAAGGCGATCGGGAGAACCCTCCTAAAGGAACTCTGCAAAATGACCCCGTAACTTCGGGAGAAGGGGTGCCTCGCACGCTCTGCAGTAATGCAGAGCAAGTGATCGAGGTCTCAGATAAACGGGCTCAGCGACTGTTTAACAAAAACACAGGTCTCTGCGAAGGGGAAACCCTACGTATAGGGGCTGACACCTGCCCAGTGCCGGAAGGTTAATGGGAGAGCTGCAAGGCTTGAACTGAAGCCCCGGTGAACGGCGGCCGTAACTATGACCAAGACCGTTGTAGTTCCGAGAACAAAATCTGGCTGTTTGCTGGAACATCCGTGGATCCTGCGCTACCGCGATGCGGTGACAACGCGCCAGGTGCGGACAATCAGCAGGAAAGACTTCGAGCAATCGAAGAATCCTCAGAGACTGAACGCCAGACACCATGCTGAGTGGTGAAGAGACAGTCCGAACTGCATGGCGACGTGCAGAGTGGGTATGCAATCCCACCCCTCAGTGATGAGGCGCAACACTTGAACGGTCCTAAGGTTTAGGGAAAACCGCTGCCTTAGAGAAATCCGACTATTTGCTGGAACGCCTGGAGAATCCTCCGGTTCTCGCAAGCCCACGCCGTTATTCCTTGTGTGGAAGCGAGAGACAATCCGCGAGGCGTCCTTCGAGCAGAAGAAGGGCCAGACAATCAGCAGGAAAGGCCGATCGCAATCGGCTGGATCACTGGATTCACCGACGGAGAAGGTTGCTTCTCCATCGGTCTCGTCCGCCAACCGAACCGTCCACACGGATCGGATACCGGACGGGATACCAGGTCACGCACAACTTTCGCGTAACGCAAGGCGCAAAGAGCGTCTCCGTGTTGCACGAACTGCGTGATTTCTTCGCGATCGGGTCAGTCCATCGCAATGGACGA